>JAHBVC010000001.1:317472-634945 GCA_019637755.1 Anaerolineales bacterium | reverse complement strand
TCCTGCGTTGATTGTATGGCAACGTAATTACTATGAACGCGTAATACGAGATGAGGTTGAGCTTGAACAAATGCGATTTTATATCCTACACAACGCTCTCCCGCATTAAGCTGCGACCGCAAACGGAGGGCGCCACTGTGTCATCCTGAGCGGGTGCTGAGTTCACCACCCGAACGCCGAACCCACCCCAGCGAAGGATCCTCGCGGGCATATCTTCTATGCGGCGCGCATTTCAAACCGTGCCAACAGACCTATCATGCACCAGGCCCGCACCCACAAATACCCAATCCTCGTGTCATCCTGAGCGGGTGCTGAGTTCACCACCCGAACGCCGAACCCGCACCAGCGAAGGATTCTCGCGGGCATATCTTCTATGCGGCGCGCATTTCAAACCGCGCCAACAGACCTATCGTGTACCAGGCTCGCACCCACAAATACCCAATCCCCGTGTCATCCTGAGCGGGCACTGAGTTCACCATCCGAACGCCGAACCCGTACCAGCGAAGGATCCTTGGTGGCATATCTTCTATGCGGCGCGCATTTCAAACTGCGCCAACAGACCTATCGTGCGCCAAGCTCGCAGTCACAAATACCCAATCCTCGTGTCATCCTGAGCGGGTGCTGAGTTCACCACCCGAACGCCGAACCCGCACCAGCGAAGGATCCCTACTGGCACATCTTCTACTTGACGCGCATTTCAAAATGCGCCCACAACGCTCTCGCGCATTAAACTCACGCTCACAAACTGCGGCACACATCTCCAATAAATTCGTTAGCGAACTTAACGAGGAGGCCTTATGCAGAAATCAACACTCTCACGCATCGGTGCATTAATCGCTTTGTTTGCCTTGCTGGTCTTGCCCTTGGCCAGTTGCGGTTCGGGTGACATCACTGGCCCCGGCTTGTTCAAGCTGGATGGCGCCGAGTTGCACAAGATTCTGGTCCTGGTCGCCGTCGTGGCCGCCGCCATGGCGGTGTTTTACGTTTCGCGCAACGCCCAGATCGGCTTGGGCGGCCTGGGCCTCGCGGCCCTGGCGGTCGCCGCCCTCATGGTAGTGCAAGACGGCAACGCCGACACCGCCGTGCGCTACGGCACCTGGGTCGCCGCGGGTGGCTTCCTGCTGGTGCTGATCGCCGGCCTGACCACGCCAGAGACCCGGCCTGTACCCGTACGCAAGATGCCCGCCAAGCGTGCCGCGCCTAAGAAGGCAGCGCCCAAGAAAGCGGCGCGTAAAAAGACGACGCGGCGTTAGATAATAGTATCGAGTAACAATCAAAAAGCAATCGATTAATCGATTGCTTTTGATTGTTACTCGATACTTGACCTGTAGCAAAATCACCGCAATTGAAACGCAACGAATTTTTCCCACGCGCATTATATAATCAAGCCACTATGCAAAAACTACGCGCATGGCTCCCTGTGGTCGCTTCGCTGGTGCTGGTTGGAATTGTGGGCTGGGGCATGCTCCAGGTCCTCGGCTTGGTGCGTGATACCGCCGCCGCCAGCCTCAACCCGGTGCAGCAACTGTCTGAGTCGGTCAGCACCCAGGTCGCCAATGTGTTGCATCCCACCCCCACGGTGATCCCCGACCCCGTCACCATCGTGCACGAGGTGCGCAGCATGGCGCGCCTCGAAACCATCCAGTACTCGGTGGAGAAGATCATTAGCGCCGAAACGCGCCAGGGCCTGTTCGGCTTCCTGGTGGGCGACCGTATCCTATTCGTCGCTCACGGCACCGTCATCGCCGGCGTAGACCTGCAGAAGTTGCAGCCCGAAGATATGCGCGTGGAAGGCGGCGTGCTGTATGTCACCCTGCCGCCCGCCGAGATCTTCGTGGCCACGCTGGAGAATGACAAGTCCTACGTCTACGATCGCGAGCAGGGCGTGCTCACCCGTGGCGACCAGAATCTGGAGACGGTAGCGCGCCAGGCCGCCGAAGACGAGATCGAAGCCGCCGCCCTGGCGGACGGCATCCTTGCCCAGGCCCAGGTCAACGCTGAGAATTTCCTATATCGCTTTTTCTTACAGTTGGGTTTTCCAGAAGTGATTTTTGAGTAAAACAAAATCCATTAATCGGTTAATTATTTAATCAGTTGAGATATTTGATTGCTTGTGATTAACTGACTAGGGGATGAGTTACGCCCGTTCCACCCACGCCGCGCTCGCGTACTGCTGCACTTCCCATTCACAATTCTTGTCATTCCGAACCGAGCGCAGCGAGGGAGGAATCCGTTGTGCGCCTGTTTCAAACTATTCTGTTCTGTGTTAATGGCGGATTACTCGCGCTTATGCCCGTTCCATCCACGCCGCGCTCGCATAACGCTGCGCTTCCCATTCGGCGGCGGCCGCCTCTTCCTCAGCGCTAAGCTCGCCTTCCACCAACTCAATATTCAGCTCTTCTGCAAAACCTTGCATGAAGGCTGCCGCCGCCTCGGCATAGCTTGGCACGCGCCCCAGGCCCTCTTCGGCCGTGGCGGCGCGCTGGCGCACGCGGGCGGCACTCTCCTCGCGCTCGGCCTCGCTGGCATACACCAACGCCTCGGTGATGCGCGCAATGTCGCCATACAGCGGCAGGCTGCCGTGCTGCAGCACGCCGCCTTTGCGGCGTGCCTGCGCGCTGCCGATGAGCTTCTTGCCGCCCAGGGTGATCTCGTAATCCGAGGGCACTTCAAAACATACCGGGCCGGCGTCGCCGCTGCCCGCTGGCAGCAGATGCTGTGGCTGCTGCTGCACCGCCAGGCCCAGCACAGCCAGCGAGCGCATCAGCGCGCCCGAAATGCGCCGGTAGCTCTCCAGCACACCGCCCGCCAGGCGCGGCTCGTCGTTGGCGCCGATCACCGAATAGGTCAGCTCATCGATATGCAGGATGGCGCGGCCACCCGTGGGGCGGCGTACCATGCCCCAGCCGTGCGCTGCCAGGCGCGCCGTATCCACATCGGCTAGCGGTTGGCCCAGGCCCAGCGTCAGCGTGCCCGGCGCCCAGTCGTATAGGCGCAGCGTGGGCGGGGCTGCGCCCTTGCGTGCCAACTCCAGGATGGCATCATCCACCGCCATGTTGCGCGTTCCACTGGCGGGTGCATGGCGCAGCAGGCGCCACTGGGCGCGCGGTAGCAAAGAACTCATGTGCGGGATTGTACTGGCCTACGGAAAATAAAAGCCGAGGTGGTTGGCCACCGGGCGTTCACGCCCTGGCACGCCATTGTGGATCGGCGTATTCAGAAATTCGGGCTGGCCATCTTCGCCGCGGATCACCAGAGTGCTGGAGCCACCGCCATCCATGTTCATGGCGTTGTACACGTTCTGCTCCATCATCAGGCCGGCCAGCTCTTTCTCGGTCACGCCCTCGCTATAGCCCGGCATGCGCCCGTCCACCACGATGATGACCATTTCGGTTCCAAACTGGTTCAAGCCGATAGCGGTGCGCGGTTCCGGTTCGCTGGATTTCAATCCATCCACTGGCTCTTGATGCCAAACCAGCAAGCGGAAGCCGGAGATGGCGTTGTAGAGCTTGTTCTCCAACACGTTGATGTCCGCGGCGCCATCCTCGTACAGATACAGGATCGGATGGGCACGCGCAGCTGCGGAGTACACGATGCTGCGCGAAGCAGCATAGCCCAGCGGGGTTACCCGGTCGCCGGGGTCGGGCTCGGAGCCGAATGGGCCCAGATCGAACCAGGGCGTGAAGCCATCGCCGTTGATTGCCAATAGCAAATTATTTTGTTGCAGGAAGCTCGAGGTGGTACGCGCCCCTAGCGGGCGGGCCGCATCCGGGTTGCCTTCGGTGACAAACGAGCGAATGCCATTCATTAGATCGATCTTGACCACATGGAAGACCAGCGGGCGCGGGGTTTGGCGCACCACGCGCATGTACTCAGCGCCAGGGAAGAGCTCGCGTGTCTCATAGTCTGGCTGGCTGCGGCCGATCCCTACAGGATTGAAGCGGCCAAAATCACAGGCCACGCTGGCCAGGGTCAGTGCCAGCAGCACTAACAGGGCGCGGCGCGCCGCGGATGGGGTCTTGGGTTTCATGTGCTCGATTGTATCGAGTAGCCGGCGAACAAGCAGCAATCTCTTAATCAGTTAATCAAAGGAAATCCGCGTGCTGGATCGGGTAGATTGCTTCGTCAGCGTTGCGCACAACGCTGACGAAGCAATTGTGATTAGTATCGATTAGTTTGATTAACGCATCAAAGGATTGTCATTGAACGCAGTGCCTATTGGCTTAGCGTTTGGCTGCTTTCGCAGGCTTAAGCTTCAACGCCTTCGGCTTGGCCGTCTTGCTCGTCTCCAGGCGCAACATTTCATTGAAAGCAGCAATGCCCACTTCGAGCATCTTGGCATCCGGTGGGCGCGTGGTCAGGCGCTGCAGCGCCAGATTCGGCGCCACCAGCACGCGCACCAGCGGGTTGCGCATGTTGGCGGCCGTGAAGCGCAGATATTCGTAGGCCACGCCCGCCAGCACCGGGATCAGCAGCACGCGCAGCAGCAGGCGCAGCAGCAGCGGCAGCGGGCCGATCAGCGTGAACACCAGGATCGAGAGCACGATCACGGTCAGCAAGAACGCGGTGCCACAGCGCGGATGCTCCAGCGGGAATTTGTCCACAGTCTTAGGGGTCAGTTTCAAGCCGGCTTCATACGCATGGATGGTCTTGTGCTCCGCACCGTGATAGCCGAACACGCGGCGGATCTCCTCCATGCGGCCCACGGCCCACAGATAGCCCAGCAAGATCGCCAGGCGTAGCACGCCTTCGAGCAGGTTGCCGGCCAGCGGGCTGAGCGTGAAGTAACGCTCCACCAGGTGGGCCAACCCGGCGGGCAGCACGAAGAACAGGCCGATCGCCATACCAAACGAGGCCAGCATGGTGAGCAGCAGCGGCGTGCCCTCCAGGGTTTCGTCTTCCGTCTCAGCTTGCACATTGGCCGAGAGCCCCAGCACGCGGCTGCCCAGCCCCAACGCATCCCACAACAGCAGCAGGCCACGCAGGAAGGGTACTTTGGCCCAGCGGCTGGTGTAGATCGGGCTGAGCGCTTCGCTGTGCAGCACGATCTTGCCCTTGGGGTCACGCATCGCCACCGCCATGAAGCGCGGCCCGCGCATCATCACGCCTTCGATAACAGCCTGCCCGCCATACAGGGGTTTAGGCCCAGAGCCATTGGCATTCACAGCGTGAATGCCACGCTCAGCCTTCGGTTTGTGAAGGCTGAGCATTAGTCAGCCAGGTTGTAAATAAAGTGGATCAACGAATCGATCTGCTTCTCCCAACTGGGCAAGTGCATCCGTTCGTTGGGCGAGTGCAACTGATCATCCGGCAGGCCGCAGCCCACGTTGATCGACTCGATGCCCAGTTGGCCCTGCAGGTGGCCCACCACCGGCACGCTGCCGCCCTCGCGGCGGAAGATGGGCTTCACGCCCCACACCGTCTCTTGCGCCTTGGCCATGGCTTGCACCGCGGCCGAGTCGCGCTCGGAGATGGAGGGCACCGCGTCGGAGATCAGCTTGAGCTCCCAACTCACGCCGGGGTCGATCGTCTTCTCAATGTACGTGCGCATCAACGCTTCGATCTCGAACGGGTCTTGGTCAGGCACCAGTCGGCAAGAGAACTTGGCCATCGCTTTGGCGGGCAGCACCGTCTTGGGGCCTTCGCCGGTGTAGCCAGAGAGCAGGCCGTTCACATCCAGCGTGGGCTGGGCCGTGGCACGCTCGTAGGCGCTGAAGTCTTTGTCGCCCCACAGGGCCTTGGAGCCAGACTGTTTGAGATAGAACTCATCGTTCTGCGGCAGGCGGCGGAAGTCCTCGCGTTCCTCCACCGAAAGCGTGCGCACCTTGTCGTAGAAGCCCGGCACCGTCACGCGGCCCTGGCTGTCTTGCATGCTGCCCAGCACGCGCGCCAGCTCATTGGCCGGGTTGCGGATCGTGCCGCCAAAGAAGCCGGAATGCAGATCCAGCGCCGGGCCGGTGATGTGCAGCTCAAAATAGGCCATGCCGCGCAGCCCGTAGGTAATGGTGGGCTGGGTGGGGCTGAGCATGCCGGCATCCGGGTTGAGCGCAAAATCAGCCGCGAAGGTGGCGGCATGCTTCTTGATGAATTTATCCATGCTCGGCGAGCCGGTTTCCTCTTCGCCCTCGATCATGAACTTGATGTTGACCGGCAGGCTGCCGGCGTGTAGCGCCGCTTCGATCGCCGCCAGGCTGGAGATCACCTGGCCCTTCATGTCCGAGGTGCCACGGCCGAAGAGCAGCTCGCCTTTTTCAATCGCTTCAAAGGGGGGTGTGTCCCACAGCTCCAGCGGGTCGGCCGGTTGCACATCGTAGTGGCCGTAGACCAGCATGGTCTTGGCGTCCGGCCCAGCGCCCTTCCACTCACCGAAGACCAGCGGATGGCCACCGTTATCGAGCAGTTGAATGTTCTCGATGCCCAGGCTCTTGAGCTTGTTCGCCAGCCATTCCGCACCGCGTTGGATATCGGGCTTGAATTGCGGGTCGGCGGAGACGCTGGGAATGGCCACCAGCTCGGCCAGTTCCTGGCGGAAGCGGGCGCGATGGTCTTTGGCGTATTGAAGGGCGGTGCTGCGCGGATCAGACATGGGGAGAATTCCTCTCAGAGTTGGAATGCTGCAGAGACTGCAGTGAAGGATGTATCGTAGCGGTGCTTCATATGGCGGTGGCCGCCTTCGTATTCTTCGTATTGGTAGGCAATCGCCTGTTGGCGCAACTGGCCGCTGAATTGGCGCGCACCGTAGAGCAAATTATACTCATCGTACCTGCCGCAATCGAGGTACAGCAGGTGCAGCGAGCGCAGCGCCTCAGCATGCTGCGCACCAGCCTGCGCGGCCAGCATGTGCAGCAGGTCGTGCGCCAGCCAGCGCTGCCAGATCTCGGGCCGCCAGGCGCCCGTGTGCAGATCGATCGGTAGGTCGAAGCCCAACGGCGCGTGTGCATTCGGGGCGTAGGCGGCGGCACTGGCCAGCAGGCTGAGTGCACTATACGGCGCCCCTTGGCGCAGCGCCGTAGCCGGGTCAGCCAGCAGCGTTTGCAGCCCGGCCAGCCCCACGTTTTCGTAATAGCGCAGCAGGCCGCCAAACTCGGGGCGATAGGCCAGCTCAAAATCCAGATCGGCGCTGTGTGCCGCCGCCAGGCCAAAGGTGCCCGGCTGGCGCATGGCGAGGCGCAGCGCCCCGTAGCCGCCGGAGCTGTGGCCCACCACGGCGCGGGCGCCGCGGGCGGGCAGGGTGCTATATTTACGGTCGATCACCCCCACCAGTTCCAGCATGGCGTCCTCGTAATCGCCCAGCGCGGCTGAGTTTAGGTATTGCGAGCCACCATAGCGCGTGCTGGCATCTGGCATCACCACCAGGGTGGGGCGCATCGCGCCAGAGGCGATCAGGCGGTCCAGCCGCTGCTGGATGTTCTCCTCCCACAGATCATCATTGAGAAACTTCAGCCCACGGTTGCCGAAGGCCGCCAGCAGGTAGATCACCGGATACTTGCTCTCAGGTGAGTAGCCCGCCGGCAGATACACTGGCACACGCCGCTCTACAGGGTCGTTCAGCGCGTTGTGCTCCAGGGCGATACTGTAGATGTTCTCAATGATGATTTGCGAGCCGGGCATGCAGTTCATTATATGATGTGTCGGCTGATAGAATTCCATCGGTTAATCCCTTAGTCCATTAATCTGCCGATGGATTAACCGATTAGTCGATTAACGGATTTGCAGGAGAATAACTTGTCCAAAAAACTTGCCATCATCGGCGGCACCGGTGCACTGGGCGCCGGCTTGGCCCTGCGCTGGGCGCACGCCGGCTACACCGTCATCGTCGGTTCGCGCACCGCGGAGAAGGCGCAGGCCGCCGCCGCGGAACTGAACGTTGAGCTGGGCCGCGAAAGCATCCAGGGTATGGAGAATGCCGCCGCCGTGGCCGCCGCCGAGCTGGCCATCCTCACCGTGGAGCAAGCTGCCCACGAGGCCGCGCTGGCCAGCGTCAAAGCCGCGCTGCAGGGCAAGATCCTGCTGGATGCCACCGCACGCCTGAGCTTCCCGGCGCTCACTCCACCGCCGGCGCCCGCCGCCGCCCGCCGTGCCCAGGAGCTGCTGGGCGCTGGCGTCATAGTGGCCGCCGCCTTCCAAACCGTGCCCGCCGCGGCGCTACGCAAGAACATCACCGCACCGCTGGATAGTGACGTGCTGGTCTGCGCCGATGACATGGCCGCGGTGGACGCCGCCCTGGAGCTGGTGCAGGCTGCTGGCCTGACCGGCTACTACGCCGGGGCGCTCGATAACGCTATCACCATCGAAGGGCTGACCAGTATATTGGTCAGCATGAACAAGCACTACAAATCACGCCACGGCACCATCAAGGTCGCCGGCATCCCCAAGCCGTAAGACGTGAAGCCGCTCGTCCTCACTCCACTGCAGGGCTTGCCGTTGGTGCAGCCCGGCGATGACCTGGCCTCACTGCTATTGGCTGCCCTATTGCGCCAAGGGCTGACCCTGCAAGATGGCGATGTGATCGTGCTGGCGCAGAAGATCGTATCCAAGGCCGAGGGCCGCTACCGCCACCTGGGCGAGGTCACGCCCTCGGCGCGTGCCCTCGAGCTCGCCGCGCTGACCGAAAAAGACCCGCGCCTCGTGCAGATGATTCTGGACGAGAGCAATGAAGTATTGCGCGCCCGGCCCGGCCTGCTCGTCGTGGAGCACCGCCTCGGCTTCGTCAGCGCCAATGCGGGCATCGATCACTCGAACCTGCCCGGCTCAGACGAAGACGCCTACCTGCTGCTGCCCCAAGACCCGGATGCCAGCGCCAGCCGCCTGCGTAGCGTGCTCGAACAGGCCAGCGCGGCCAAACTGGGCGTGCTCATCATCGATTCGCATGGCCGCGCCTGGCGTGAAGGCACGCTGGGCACCACCATCGGCCTGAGCGGCTTGCCCGGCCTGGTCGATCTGCGCGGCACGCCTGACCTGGCCGGCCGCCCGCTGCGCGTAACGCAGCTGGCCGCCGGCGACGAGCTGGCCGCCGCCGCTTCGCTCGCCATGGGCCAGGCCGCCGAGGGCTGCCCGGCCGTGCATGTGCGCGGGTTCCCCTACGCGTTGCGTGAAGCAACCCTGTCTGAGCTCTTGCGCCCGCGTGGGCGCGACGAATTTCGGTAAGATAGCCTTCTGGCTCATCGTCTGATTCCTATCCACTTGTATCCAAGGAGATGAAGTGAACAACATTCCTGAGAATTTCCAAGATTTGCTCAAAGATGAAACCAAGGCGTTCGCCTTCCTAGGCACGATCATGCCGGATGGTTCGCCCCAGGTGACCCCGGTTTGGTTCAATACCGAGGGTGACTACATCTTGATCAACTCTGCCGAAGGCCGCCGCAAAGACCGCAACATGCGTGCCCGCCGCCAGGTCGCCGTGACCCTGATGAATCCCGCCAACCCCTATCGCTATCTGGAAGTGCGCGGCGAGGTGGTGGATATCACCAGCGAGGGCGGCACGGCGCATATTCACGCCCTCTCGCACAAGTATCACGGTGAGGACTACAAGCTGCCCGAGGGCCAGGTGCGCGTGATCTATAAGATCAAGCCGCTCAAGACCAGCAGCATGGGGTGATCATGCTCAACACACTTCCCGAAGCCTACCGCCACTTGCTGGCCGATGAAACCAAGGCCTTCGCCTGGATCGCTACCGTCGATGCTAACCACGCGCCGCAGCTCACCGCGGTGTGGTTCAACACGGATGGCGAGCACATCCTCTTCGGCACCTCGGACAAGACCGCCAAGTTTCGCAACCTGAGCAGCAATCCTCAGATCGCCGTGGCAATCGTCGCCCCGGAGAATCCGTACCAGTACATCCAGGTGCGCGGCCGGGTTGAGATCACCAAAGAGGGCGCGGCGGAGCATTTGCACGCGTTGTCCCGCAAGTACACCGGGCAGGATTTCA
Source organism: Anaerolineales bacterium (assembly GCA_019637755.1). Taxonomy (NCBI): domain Bacteria; kingdom Bacillati; phylum Chloroflexota; class Anaerolineae; order Anaerolineales; species Anaerolineales bacterium. Next base: position 625,017 of record JAHBVC010000001.1, on the reverse strand, counting down.
ACATTCCTGAAGGTCAGGTGCGCGTGCTGTATAAGCTCAAGCCTGAGCAAGTTACCCTGTGGCCGCCGCAAGCCTAGCGCCACACGATCTGCACGCCTGGCTACGCAGCCGCCGCTCGGCACGCCGCTTCCTGCCGCAGCCGGTAGCCGCTGCGGCCTTACAGCGCATGCTGGAAACGGCGACCTATGCACCCAATGCTCACAACCGCCAGCCCTGGCGGTTTGTGATTCTGGAGAGCAGCCAGAGCCGTGCGGCCCTCGCTGCTGCGATGGGGCAGGAGTTCGCTGCAGCGCTTCAGGCCGAAGGCCTCAGTGCAGCAGAGATTGAGGCACAGTTGGCGCGCTCTGCGGCCCGCCTGCACGAGGCGCCAGCCGCCGTGCTGCTGTGCCTAGATACCAGCGTGCTGGATACGTATGCCGATCCCGCTCGCACCCAGGGCGAGCTGTTCATGGCCATGCAAAGCGTAGCGCTGGCGGGTGGGCAACTGCTGCTGGCCGCCCAGGCCGAAGGCCTCGGCGGCGTGTGGGTGTGCGCGCCGCTGCTGGCGCAGGCCGCCGCACAGCAGGCGCTGGGCCTGCCGCCTAGCTGGCTGGCACAAGCTGTGCTGTACCTGGGCTACCCGGCCAGCGAGCCGCCGCCGCGCCCACGCCAAGCGGTGGATGATGTTACGCGTTGGGTATGACGCCAATCAAAGGCAATCAAGAGCAATCAGTTAATCAAAACAGATTGCTCTTGATTGATGTTGATTGCATTTGATTAGCTTTAGAATATCCCCATGTCCAGCCCACTAATTGGCGTCATCACCCGCAGCGCACGCTCTGATTTTTACCAGATTGATGTAATCCAAACGCCGCGCCCATACAGCGAGGCGCTGGTACGCGCCGGCGCAATCCCTGTGCTGATCCCATTGAACTTGCCGCTCGACAAGCTGCGCGAGCTGCTCGGCCGCTTGGATGGTCTGGTCTTCACCGGTGGCGGCGATATTGAAATTCACCGCTTCAATGGCGAGCCACACGAAAAGCTCTACGACCTTGACGCCGAGCGGGATGAGATCGAGATTCAACTGGTACGCCAAGCCGCTGAGGACAGCAAGCCCTTTTTGGGCATCTGCCGTGGTTTGCAAATCACCAACGTGGCCCTCGGTGGCAGCCTGTACACCCACATCGCTGACCAGTTGCCCGCTGCACTGCAGCACAGCAACTTTCCTGACCACCCCTGGGATTATTTGGCCCACCCGGTGCAGGTGAGCGAGGGTAGCCGCCTGGCCGAAATTTTGGGCGAGCCCATCGTCGAGGTCAATAGCTTGCATCACCAGGGCATCAAAGAGCTGGCGGCTGGCCTCAAAGCCGTGGCCAGCGCGCCGGATGGCCTGGTGGAAGCCATCGAGCTGCCGGAGCATCCCTTTGCGCTCGGCGTGCAGTGGCACCCGGAGTGCCTGCCCGATGATGCGCGCATGCAAAATCTGTTCCGCGCTCTGGTGCAGGCCAGCCGTTAACCGCATATGAAAGTTCTCGCACTGGCCGGTGGGGTGGGCGGCGCCAAACTGGCCGATGGCCTGGCGCAGGTCCTGCCACCCGAAGATCTCACTATCATCGTCAACACCGGCGACGACTTTGAGCATTTTGGGTTGACCATCTGCCCAGACCTCGACACCGTGTGCTACACCCTTGCCGAGCTGGCCAACCCGATCACCGGCTGGGGCCGTATCGACGAGACCCAGCAAGCCTTCAGCAACATTCAAACCCTGGGTGGGCCGAGCTGGTTCCTGCTCGGCGATAAAGACCTGGGCACGCATCTGGAGCGCACGCGCCGTTTACGCGCCGGCGAGGCGCTCAGCGCCATCACCGCAGACTTTTGCGCGGCGTGGGGCATTGCCCAGCGTGTGCTGCCAATGAGCGACCAGCCCGTGCGCACCATGGTGCACACCAACGAGGGTGAGCTGGCTTTCCAAGAGTACTTCGTTGCCCGCCGCTGCGAGCCGCAGGTATCCGGCTTTCGCTTCGATGGCGTGGAGCAGGCGCAGCCCGCGCCTGGCGTTCTCGCCGCCATCGCCGCCGCCGAGCTTGTCGTCGTGTGCCCCTCCAACCCGTGGGTCAGCGTGGCACCTATTTTGGCCGTACCCGGCGTGCGCGACGCGCTGGCGGCCAAGCCAATAGTGGCCATCTCACCCATCATCGGCGGCCAGGCGCTCAAGGGCCCGGCGGCCAAGATGTTCAGCGAGCTGGGCATCCTGCCCAGTGCGCTGGCCGTGGCGCAACACTACGGCAGCTTGCTGCGCGGCTTCGTCTTTGACGAAGTGGACGCCGCGCAGAGCGAGGCCGTGGCCGCGCTCGGTATAATGCCCTTGGTGACTGCCACGGTGATGAAAGACCGCAGCGACCGTGCTCAATTGGCCAGCCAGGTGCTGGCCTTCGGCAGCCACCTGCTGGCATGAGCCTCCCACTACCCAAAGGAACCTAGATGTCAATTTGGGCGATTGTCCCCGTTAAACCCTTGCGCCGCGGCAAATCTCGCCTGGCGCCAGTGCTATCCGAAGATGACCGCGCTGCTCTCAACGAGCGCATGCTGATCCACACCATCGATACGCTCAAGAGCGTGCCCGAGTTGGGCGAAGTGCTCGTGGTCAGCCGAGACCCGGCGGCGCTGGCGATTGCCCGTGAGCACGGCGCGCGCACACTGCAAGAAGATGGGGCGCCACACCTCAACGTGGCACTCACCCGTGCCACGGCCGTGGCGCAGACCTATACCGCCACCAGTGTGTTGGTAGTGCCCGCTGATCTGCCGCAGCTCAGCCCGGCGGATCTCTCCGCCATGCTGCAAGCCGGCAAAGAAGGGCCGGCCGTAGTGATTGCCCCTGACCATCACCACGAAGGCACCAACGCGCTGTATGTCAACCCGGTGGGGTTGGTGCAATACCAGTTCGGCGAGGGTTCATTCCAGGCGCATAGCGCCGCGGCGGCGACAGCGGGTGCACGCCTGCATGTACTCGAGCTGCTCTCCCTTTCGCATGATGTGGATGTGCCGGAGGATTTGGACTTTCTACAATTGAGTGATGTAAACAAGGGAGCGACTAACGAAGTCGTCTAGTCGATTGGTTGATTGGTCATGGCAACAGTTAACCGGTTTCAGGATTTACGTGTCTGGCAATCAGCGCGCGATCTTGTCAATCAGATCTATCTACAAACAAATGCAGGGTCCTTTGCGAAAGACTTTGCATTGCGGGACCAAATTCGCAAAGCGGCAATATCTGTCATGTCCAATGTCGCGGAAGGGTTTGATGCAGGATATGACGGCGAATTTGTTCGCTTCTTAAGCTATTCATTTCGTTCCACAGCTGAAGTGCAATCACAGCTTTATATAGCCCTTGATCAAGGCTATCTTTCACAGGCTGATTTCGATTTGATCCTCGCCACGACCGTCGATGTTCGCAAGAAGATCCGTCGATTGAGTGCCTATCTGGCTGAGCACAAACGCGCAGGTTTTTCGGCACGAGAGACAGCTATCGAATATGTAGTTAATTCTGCAACGGTTGAGCTGCCCGACGAATTTATCTCCGACCAAGCAACTAACTAACCAAGCGACAGGGATAGGACTTTGCTTTCATGACTATGCAAAAACTCCCCAATTCAAAAAACTGTTTCGCCTGCGGCATGCAAAACCCCATCGGGCTCAAGCTCCAGTTCTATGCTGACCCTGCGGTAAAGAATGGCATTGTGGGGGAGTACCGCGTGCCGCAGGTCTATGAGGGCTATCCAGGCATCGTGCATGGCGGCGTCATCAGCACCATCATGGATGAGGCGGTGAGCCGCGTTTTTATGCTGCATGACCACAATCGCTTTATGTACACGGCGCGCCTCACCACCAAGTATCGCAAGCATGTGCCCATTGGGCAACCCTTGCGCATCACCGGCGTGGCGGTCAAAGACCGTGGCCGCGTGGCTGAGGCGCGGGCGGCCATCTTTGACGCCAGTGGCGAGCTGCTGGCCGAAGCTGAAGCCCTGATGGTGGCCCTGCCGCCCGAGGACCTCACCGACGTCAATTTGGATGAGCTGGGTTGGCGCGTCTATGCGGATGGTGACGCGTGAGCGCCGTAAGCATCAAGGGCAATATGCTACAGGTCGGCGCTGAGGCGAGCTTGTCGGACCTGCTTGCGCTGCCGGAGCTTCCCGCTGCCTTGCAGGCGCTGCTGCAGCAGGAGCCAGCGGCGCAGCCCACCGCGCTGGCGTACATCGCCAGCGCACCGGGCAGCGCCCGCCTGGCGGCCGCCATGCTGGCCCTTGACGCCGAACTAGAATATGCCGATGGCCGCACGCAGAGCTACGGCAACTTGCTCGCCTTGCGTGCCAGCGGCATACCCGGCAGCCTGACCGCCCTGCGCTTCAGCCTGCTGGCCACCCTGCAATACTATGAAGCCGATGGCGTGTGGCTGGCGCTGGCCCGCTGGCCTTCGGGCCGCACGCGGGTCGCCCTGGGCGGCTGGAGCGCCGCCCCGCTGCTGGCCCTGGATGGCCGCGATCCCAGCGGTATCCTCGAAGCCGCCGAGAACACGCTGATGCTGGCCAGCAACGGCGCGCCCGAAGACGAAGCGCGCATGCAGGCGGTGCGCCAATTGGCCGAGCAGATCACGCTGGCCTAGCATGTCTATTTCGCCCGAACTCTTGCAAGAAGCGGCTGCCTTGGCGGCGCGTTACCTCGCGAGCCTCGAAGACCGCCGCGTCTTCCCCGACGCGCAGGCGATTGCCGCGCTCGATGCCCTCAACATTCCTTTGCCGGCTGACGGCCAGTCGCCACTCGATGTTCTCCGCCAGTTGAACGCCCATGCCGGTGCCAGCGTGGCCTCAGCCGGGCCGCGCTACTTCGGCTTCGTGACCGGCGGCACGCTGCCCGCCGCACTGGCCGCCTCGATGCTGTCCGCCGCGTGGGACCAGAACACCTTCAGCTCGGTCAACTCGCCCGTAGGCGTGCGCATGGAGCGCATTGCCATCGGCTGGCTGCGTGCGGCACTCGGCCTGCCCGAAGGCGCCGACGGCGCCTTTGTAACCGGGGCCACCATGGCTAACTTCAGCGGCCTGCTAGCCGCACGCCATGCCTTGCTGGCCCGCCAGGGCTGGGATGTCGAGGCGCGTGGCCTCTTCGGTGCGCCAGAGATACGCGTCGTGGTGGGCGCTGAGGCGCATTCCAGCCTGTTCAAGGCGCTGGGCATGGCCGGCTTCGGGCGTGAGCGCGTGGAGCGCGTGCCAGTAGACGGCCGGGGCCGCATGCGCGCCGACCAATTGCCCCCTCTGGATGAGCGCACGCTGCTGTGCATCCAAGCTGGCAATGTCAATACTGGCGCTTTCGACCCGGCGGCTGAACTGTGCGCCGCCGCCCGCGCCGCGGGTGCCTGGGTGCATGTGGATGGCGCCTTCGGCATCTGGGCCGCCGCCTCGCCCGCACTGCGCCATCTCACCACTGGGGTGGAGCTGGCCGACTCGTGGGCCACCGATGGCCACAAGTGGCTCAATGTCTCTTACGATTGCGGCGCCATCTTTGTGCGCCAGCCTGAGCACCTCGCTGGCGCCTTCGCCCAGCAAGCCGCTTACCTATTGCGCGGCGAAGAACGTGAGCCGTACGACTTCACCCCCGAGGCCAGCCGCCGCGCCCGCGGCATTGAGGCTTGGGCGGCGCTGCTCTCACTGGGGCAAAGTGGCCTGGCCGATCTCATCGAGCGCAACTGTGCCCAAGCGCGTCACATGGCCGCCGGGCTGCAGGCGCAGGGCTTTGCGGTGCTCAACGAAGTGGTGCTCAATCAAGTACTCGTCTCGTTCGGCGATGATGATTTCACCCAGCGCATGATCGCGGCGCTGCAAGCCGAGGGCACCTTCTGGGCGGGCAGCAGCCAGTGGCAGGGGCGCAGCGCTATGCGCATCTCGTTCTCCTCTTGGCGCACCACGCTGGCCGATGTCGAGCGCTGCCTGCGAGCCGTGGCGCGCGTGAGCGCCCGCTTGAACGCCTGACCATTCCAACGTGCGGCGTTAACACCCTGGCGAGAAGAGTCCTATAATCGGGGCTCACTTTTCGTTAGGATCTGACATGCAAATTCCCGCTTCATCTCGCTTCGTACAACTTACTTCACGTGTTGCCGCCTGGTTGGATCGTGCCCAGGTCTCCGGCCAGTTGGTGCTTAGTGCCACGGCGGTGGCCGTGGGCCTGGGGACCGGCTTTGGTGCCATTGTCTTTATCTGGATGCTCGGCCAGGTAAGCGCTGTGCGCGATCTCTTGCGCCACTGGCTGGGCTCCGCCCCGGGCCTGATTGTGGCGATGGCCTTGGCCGGCTTTGCCGTGGGCTGGATCATCGAGCGCTTCGCTCGCGAAGCCAAGGGGCACGGCGTGCCCGAAGTGATGGAAGCAATGGTCTTGCGCGGTGGGCGCATTCGCCCGCGGGTCTCGCTGGCCAAGGTGATCGCCTCCTCGCTCACCATCGGCGCGGGCGGCTCCGCGGGCCGTGAAGGGCCGATCGTCCAAGTGGGCTCGGCGCTCGGCTCGACGATTGGCCAGCTACTGCGCTTCTCCAACGAACGTATTCGCACCCTGGTGGCCTGTGGCGCCGCGGCCGGTATTGCCGCGGTCTTCAATGCGCCGATTGCCGGCTCGATCTTTGCATTAGAAGTCATTCTGGGCAGTTTCACGGCACACAACTTTGCGGCGGTGGTGATCAGTGCCGTCTCGGCCAGCGTGGTGACCCAGGCCTATCTGGGCAACCGCCCTTCGTTCGACGTGCCCGCCTATCCGCTCAGCCACCCGGCTGAGTTGCTTATCTATCTGGTGCTGGGTTTGCTGGCGGCCGTGCTGGCGATTGTCTTTATCCGAGGCTTGTATAAAGTAGAGGATCTTTCCGACGCGTGGAGCATTCCGCTGCGCTACAAAACCGCCTTGGGCATGGCGCTCACTGCCGTGGTGGGTTTGCTGATCCCCGGCGAGGCCGTGCTGGGCACGGGCTTGCCACTGATCGGCGATGCCATCGGTTCCGGCTTTGATTTTTCCATCGGGCTGATGCTGGCCATCCTGGCCTGTAAGTTGCTTAGCACCTTGTTCACCCTCGGCACGGGCAACTCCGGTGGCGTGTTTGCGCCCAGCCTGTTCATGGGCGCTATGCTGGGCGGCATCGTGGGCCAGGCGGCGCATGCCTTGTGGCCCACGGTGGCGGTCAACCCTGGGGCCTATGCCCTGGTGGGCATGGCCGCCACTTTTGCCGGGGCCGCACGCGCCCCGATGGCCGCCATTCTGATCGTCTTTGAAATGTCCAATGACTATCGCTTGATCCTGCCGTTGATGATGGCTAGCGTCGTTGCCACCTTGGCGGCGGAGTTAATGTTCAGCGAGTCGATCTACACGCTGAAGCTCAAACAGAAGGGCATCAGCGTGCGCCGTGGCCGCGTGGTGGATGTATTGCAGAGTGTGCGCGTGGACGAGGTGCTCAGCAAGCCCAAACCGCTGGCGCACAACGCCACGCTGGAACAAGCCGAGCGCGAGTTTGCCCGCCAGGGGCGGCGCACCCTGCCCGTGGTGGATGGGCGTTCCCGGCTGGCCGGCGTGTTCAGCCTGGCCGATCTGGAGCTGGCCGTGCAGCAAGATCTGCCCTGGAAGACGCCGGTGCGCCAACTGGCCACTCCGCTGGCCGGGATCAGCCTGGCCTATGCCGATGAGCCCGTGGGCGAGGCCCTGCGACGCATGAGCAGCCGCGGCCTGAGCATGCTGCCCGTAGTTTCGCGCCGCCGCCCAGGCAAACTGGAGGGCGTGGTGCGCCGCGACGATATTCTCAGTGCCTATGATCTGGCTCTGGCGCGCCGCACCGAGGTGGAGCACCGTGCCGAGCAGTTGCGGGCGCGCAATGAGGAACACACCACCTTTGTGGAGTTCCAGCTCTCGGCGCGCGGCTGGGCGGTGGGCAAAACCATCGCCGATGTGGCCAAACGCCTGCCGGCGGGCTGCGTGGTCGTCTCGATCCGGCGTAAGGGCGAAGTGCTGATCCCGCGCGGCGCCACGCGCTTCCAGCGCGCCGACCAGGTGATGGTCTATGCCCGCAAGGAAGACCTGGAGGCCGTGCGCGCCACCCTGGGCTAGTGGGCTGGCGCAGCGCAAACTATAATTAGCCTTATGTGGTCTACCTATCTCACTGTTGCTTCTGTTGATGAGGCCTTGGCCGCCTTGGCCGAACATGGCGCTGCGGCGCGCATTGTGGCCGGCGCTACCGATCTCATCGTAGAGTTTGAGCGCGGCGCACGCAAAGGCGTGCACACCCTCATCGATGTCACACGCATCCCCGGGCTGGACGCCATCACCCAAGATGAGGCCGGCCGCATTCACCTCGGCCCGCTGGTGACGCACAACCAGTGCGCCGCCAGCCCGTTGCTGCGCCAGGCGGCGCTGCCGCTGGCGCAGGCCGCCTACGAGGTCGGCGCGCCACAGATCCGCAACCGCAGCACCGTGGCCGGCAACCTCATCACCGCCTCGCCCGCCAATGACACCATTCCAGCGCTGATGGCGCTGGACGCTACGCTGGTGTTGCGCTCCAGCGCTGGCGAGCGCAGTGTGCGCCTGGCCGAGTTTTACACTGGCGTGCGCCGCACCGTGATGCAGCCGGACGAGATGCTGGTGGATATTCACTTCGCCGCCCTCAACCCGGCCAGCCAGCGCGGCGCCTTCATGCGCATGACCCTGCGCCGCGCCCAGGCCATCTCTGTGATCAACGCCGCGGTAGTGCTGAGCCTGGATGCAGGCAAGGTCAGCGCCGCCGCTATCACCCTGGGCGCGGTGGCGCCCACCATCATCCGCGCCCCCGAGGCCGAGGCCGCCCTGGTGGGGCTGGCCCTCGATGAAACCAGCATCGCCCAGGCGGCGCAGTTGGCCGCCGCGGCCGCCTCCCCGATTGGCGATATTCGCAGCTCGGCCGATTACCGCAAAGAGATGGTGCGCGTCGCTGTAGCGCGCTTGCTCGAAGAGCTGGCCCAATCGCAGCAGCCGCAGCGTATTCCGGAGAAGCCGGTGCTGCTTGCAAAGCCGACCAGTCGACTAGTTGACCAGTCGACTGGTCAGTTGGTCAAGAGCGGCCCTATTGATGTCTCAATAAATGGCAAGCAATACTTATTTGCTTCGGGCCACGAGAAAACCCTGCTGCGCCTACTACGCGAAGAAGCCTTGCTCACTGGCACCAAAGAAGGCTGCGCCGAGGGCGAATGTGGCGCCTGCACCGTATTCATGGATGGCAAGGCGGTGATGAGTTGCCTGGTACCGGCGCCGCGTGCCCACGGCGCCACGATTACCACGGTGGAGGGCCTGGCCGCGCCGGATGGCACGCTGCATCCGTTGCAGCAAGCCTTCGTCGATCATGCCGCCGTGCAATGTGGCTATTGCACGCCCGGGTTCCTGATGTCTGGCGCCATGTTGCTGGATGAGCAGCCGCAACCCACCCGCCAGCAGGCCAAAGAGGCCGTAGCCGGCAATCTGTGCCGATGCACGGGCTACTACAAAATTTTGGATGCGATCGAAAGCGCCGGCAAGGCGGAGGCAGCCTGATGATGTTGCGCAAACCCACGCGTGATCCTTTCCCCTGGCGCGTCCATCCCATTTGGCGCGGCATCGGCTGCCTGCTGCTCATCATCCTGCCGGTGTTGGCCTATGGCTTCACCGATCTGATCATCGCCTGGGCGCTGGCTAACAACGAAACCTTGGCCCGCGGCGTACAAGCCAACCCAGCGCTGCTCACCAATCCCTACTTCAAGGGCACCTTCACGCTGGTGCTTACCGTCATCCTCTATCTGGTGTTCTCGATTCTCGGCTCTATCATCTATTCGCTGGCTGGAGGCCCGTTGAATGAAGAGGTGGCCACCATGACGCGCGGGCGGTACGAATAATGCCCACGCGCCAAACTGCCATCGGCCAATCGGTCACCCGCGTAGATGCGCTGAGCAAAGTACTAGGGCAGGCCCAATATCCCGGCGATATTAACAAGCCGAACCAGGCCTACGCCAAGGTGCTGTTTGCCGGGCGGCCGCACGCCATCATTCACTCCATCGACACCTCGGCCGCCGAGGCCCTGCCTGGTGTCATCGCCATCTTTACCGCCAAGGATGTGCCCGTGAATGCCTATGGCCTGATGGTGCAAGACCAGCCGGTCTTGTGCGGCCCAGGCTCCAGCACACCCTACGCCGAGCGCGTGCGCTTTGTCGGTGACCAGGTGGCCTTCATCGTCGCCGAGAGCGAAGCCATCGCCGCCGCAGCGCGTGACCTCATTCAAGTGGAATACGAAGACCTGCCGGTGCTCACTGACCCGTTGGCCGCCATGCAGCCCGCCGCGCCGCGCCTGCATCCCGATAGCGAGAACACCTATCACCGCTACCGCGTGCGCTATGGCGGCGATATCGAGGCCGCCTTCGCCGCCGCCGATGTCATCGTCGAAGGCGAATATCACACCCCCGTGCAGGAGCACGCCTACTTGGCCCCCGAAGCCGGCCTCGGCTACATCGACGACCAAGGCCGCGTCACGGTGGAAGTCGCCGGCCAGTGGGCGCACGAGGAGCGCATGGCCATCGCCCACGCCCTCGATCTGCCCGAAGAGCAAGTGCGCGTGATCCACCCCGCCATCGGCGGTGCCTTCGGCGGCCGTGAGGATATGTCGGTGCAGATCGTGCTGGCCCTGGCCGCCTGGCGCCTGCATCAGCGCGGCATCCATCGCCCGATCAAGATCATCTGGTCGCGCGAAGAGTCGATGATCGGGCACCACAAACGCCATCCCTACATCATTCGCTCCAAATGGGGCGCTACCAAGGACGGCAAGATTATCGCCGCCCAATCCGAAGTGATCGCCGATTCAGGGCCATACATCTACACCTCGGTCAAAGTATTGGGCAACGCCACCCTGTTGGCCACCGGCCCCTACGTCATCCCCAATGTGCACGTGGATGCCTGCGCGGTCTACACCAACAACATTCCCAACGGCGCCTTCCGCGGCTTTGGCGGCCCGCAGGGCTCATTCGCCTCTGAATCGCAGATCAATAAGCTCGCCGCGGCCCTCGGCATCGATGCGGTGGAGTTGCGCTTGCTCAACGTGGCGCGTGAAGGCGATATCCTCGCCACCAACACTCCGCAGCCCAAAGGCGTCTCGCTCGACAAAGTGATCGCCGCCTGCGCCCGCGCCGCCGGCTGGCAGGAGCACGCCGGCGGCTGGCAGCGCCCCGCTCAGGGTTGGGGCACTGCGTCGCCGCCCGCCGCGCACATTCGCCGCGGCATCGGCTTTGCCAGCGCCTTTAAGAATGTAGGCTTCTCGTTTGGCTTCCCCGAGCGTGCCTGGGCCACGATTGAGATCCATGGCGCGGGCGAGATCGAACGCGTCGTGGTGCACCAAGCCGGCTCGGATGTCGGCCAGGGCGCCCACACCGCCTTCAAGCAGATGGCCGCCGAGGCCGTGGGCGTCCCGCTGGAAAAGGTGGAGCTGGTGGTGGCGGATACGGCCGTCACCGGCGATTCGGGCTCGGCCTCAGCCTCACGCCTGACTTTTATGGCGGGCAATGCCATCCGCGGCGCGGCCGCCGCCGCGCTGGAACGCTGGCACAACGAGGATCGCCCGGCCATCGCCGAATACAAGTATGTGCCCCCGGCCACCACGCTGCTCGATCCCGAAACCGGCGAGGGTGACCCGAACTTTGCCTATGGCTACGTTGCCGAGGCCGTGGCCGTGGAAGTGGATACCCAAACTGGCCAGGTGCATATCACCGATGTGCTCTGCGCCGATGATGTTGGGCGCGCCATCAACCCGCAGCAGATCGAAGGCCAGATCGAGGGTGCCGTGGTGCAGGCCGCGGGCTACACGCTGATGGAGAATTTCATCCAAGAGGGTGGCTACGTTAAGACGCCGTACTTCTCCAACTACCTGATCCCCACGGTGATGGATGTGCCCGACCGGGTGCAATCGCTGATCCTGGAATTTGCCGCAGACGAAGGGCCGTGGGGTGCGCGCGGCATGGCTGAGATGCCTTACCTGCCCTTTGCCCCGGCGGTCACCGCCGCAGTCTATGACGCCACCGGGGTATGGATCGATCAGTTTCCTCTGCTGCCGGAACGTGTGCTGCGCGCCCTCGGCAAGCTCTAGGTGGTATGACGTTCATTGAACGTACCCTGTTTGGCGAACCGCGGCGGCTGGACCGTGCCGCGCGTACGGGCCTGAGCGGTACGCTGGCGCAACTCTCCGACGGCAAGACCTATTACGAAGTGGCCGGCCCGCCCAAGGGCCAGCCCGTGGTGCTCATCCACGGCTTTTCGATGCCCAGCTTTATTTGGGATCCTACCTTCACTGCGCTAGCCGCCGCCGGCTACCGCGTGCTGCGCTATGACCTGTATGGGCGCGGCTGGTCTGACCGGCCCCACCGGCGCTATGACAGGGCACTCTTCGTGCGCCAACTGGCCGAGCTGCTCGATACACTCACGCTACCGCACGCCAGCCTGGTCTCGCTTTCCATGGGCGGCGTGATCGCCGCAGAGTTTGCCTTTCGCTTCCCCAAGCGGGTGCGCCGCCTGAGCTTCGTGGACCCGGCCGGCTTTGATCTCGGCTTGCCCGCGGCGGTCAAGGCCGTATTTTGGCCCGGGGTGGGCGAGCTGCTGCTCGGCGTGCTGGGCCGCATGGGCCAGCAGACTCTGCTGGAAAGCATGCTGGCCGATTTTTACCAGCCCAGCCCCGCAGTGATCGCATCATCTAAGCAGCGTTACCTCGAGCAGATGCAATACGGGGGCTTTAAACGCGCCCTGCTGTCTTCGCTGCGCAGCGGCATGTTGGACGAGGATTTCGTGCTCTATCGCCGCCTCGGCGAGCTGGCCATGCCGGTGCAGCTCATCTGGGGCGAGCTGGATGATACGGTTCCCTTTCGCCATGCACAAACCTTTATGCAGCTTGTGCCGCGCACTGAGTTTCATCCCATCCCACACGCCAAGCACATTCCTCACTTTGACCGGCCTGAGCTTGTTAATCCTCTACTGATCGAATTTATCCAAAGGAGCGTATGAGCCATCACGGGGGTATAGCAGCACAGTATAGGTCGCACATCTCATTGCGAGAAAGCTGTTTTTGTCATTGCGAGCGTAGCGAAGCAATCTACCCGCATCGATTGGCAACCAAGCTCGGTGTAGCAACCAGGCACGCGCGCCGCCACACCGCTGTCCCTCTTCCGTCATTGCGAGCGCAGCGAAGCAATCCCCAAGCCAGAACGCGAGCAGCCCATGCCTGAACGCGTCGCGGGCATCGTGCTGGCTGGCGGCGGCTCCAGCCGCCTCGGCCAACCCAAGCAACTGCTCGATTGGAAGGGCACGCCCTTCGTGCGCCAGGTGGCCGAGACCGCCCTGGCCGCGCAGCTCAGCCCCGTGATCGTCGTCACCGGGGCGGCCGCCGCCGAGGTAACCGCCGCCCTGCACGGCCTGGCCGTGCAGGTGGTGCACAATCCCAATTGGGCCGCGGGGCAGAGCAGCTCCGTGAAGGCGGGGCTGGCCGCGGTGCCCGCCGATGCCGCCGCCGCCATCTTCATGGCGGTCGACCAGCCGCAGTTGCCCGTGCGCCTGCTCGATTCGCTCAAAGAGCAACACGCCTTCAACCAGCCACCCATCGTCGCCACCCTGGTGGATGGCCGCCGCAGCATGCCCGTGCTGTTTGATCGCAGCACCTTTCCTGATTTCGCCACTCTGCAAGGAGACATGGGCGGCCGCGCCCTGTTCTCTACCCACCAAGTTACCTGGTTTCCCTGGTTGGATAGCTCGATGGCGATCGATGTCGATACCCCCGAAGAGTACGCCCGCCTATTGCGCACGTTGGAGCCGCGCTAGCGTATGCGCGCCTTCATCGCCTTCGAGTTGCCCGAAAAATTGCGCAGTGCACTGGCCGCCCTGAGCGCAGGCTTGCAGTCTAGCCTGCGCGGCGTGCCGCTAAGTTGGGTGCCGCCGCGCAACATGCACCTCACGCTTAGATTTCTAGGGGAGATCCGTCACAGCCAGGCGGCTGCCCTCGGTGAGGCGTTGCAGACCATCGCCGGTCACTCTGTGCAACTGGCGGTGCAGCTGAGCGCACTGGGCGCCTTCCCTGGTGTGCAGCACCCGCGTGTGCTGTGGGCCGGCTTGCATGCGCCCGCTGCACTGGCCACGTTGGCGGCACAGGTGGAGCAGGCCGCCATGGCAGCCGGGCTGCCTGCCGCCGAAAGGCCCTTCATGCCGCACCTCACCCTGGCGCGCGTGCGCCGCCAGGCCACGCCGGCCCAGTTGGCTGGCGTGGCAGCGGCGTTGGCAGCGCACCCGCTGCCCGCGCTCAACGCCACGCTGGGCGAGCTGGTGCTGTTTGAAAGTCAACTCAAAGCGGGCGGCGCCGTATATAATCCTCTGGTGCGTGCTTCGTTGCGCAGCACTAAAGGATGAGTAGTGGAACCGTTTGAACTGGCTCGCAAGATCGTAGACGCTCTGGAAGACAAGAAGGGCGAAGACATTATGGTGCTCGACCTGTGCGAGCAGGCGCCGATAACCGATTACTTCGTGATTGCCTCTGGCACCAGTGAGCGTAACCTCAAGGCGCTGCAAGATGCCATCGTCGATGAAATTCGCCCTCAGGTGAGCTATAAGCCGCGCCTGGAAGGCAAGCCTGGCGAGGGCTGGCTGCTGGCCGATTTTGGCAGCGTAATGGTGCACCTCTTTTCCCATTCCCAGCGTGACTATTACCGCCTGGAAGATCTGTGGGCCGAAGCTAAAGTGGTGTTGCACGTACAGTAGCGCGCACTTGCACAGGCTGCCGGAGTTGGCGTGAAACAACACTCATTGCTAGTGGGCCTACTCAGCTTTTTGTTAGCCTCCTGTGCTGCGCTTTCGCCGCAAGCTACCCTCACGGCCACCGCACTCCCTACACAAACTCCCACTGAGGCTGCCACCGCCACTCAGGCGCCAACTCCAACCCCGGCGCCTACCCTGCGCACCAGCATCACTGGCTTTACCTATTCCGAGTTTTCGGGTTTCCCCTTACTCCCAACCCGGGGCACGTATAGCTTTCCCTGCTTGATCGAAGAGATTGTGCTGCTACCCCGCGGCGCATTCATTCAGCTCGAGGGTGAGTATCAGATCGTTGCTATGATGCCGAGCGGGCGGTGCAAACGATTAACATCCCCTTTCGCATGCAAAACACTGCGCAGCAGACGGCCATCTTCTTTGGCAACGCACCAATCGAGGGTATCGCTCCGTATAGTGTTATCGAAGAATCCCTAGGAGCCGGGGGCACCTTGCGCCAGCGAATGCCGGGCAAAATTATTTATGTGTCTTTTGGCCCCTGGCATGCGGCCTGGATTTTCCAGAGCGTGGCTATGCCCGTGATCGAATGGCCGAGCCTCCAGCCGTTGAAGAATTTGCACAACGTGGTGTGCCCGCCGATCTAGGTTCAGACTGGCTGATCCCCTTGCATATTGTGCAGCTTAACTAAGCAACAAAAAAACGGCCTCCGTCACGGAGGCCGTTTTTATCTCGATGGTTGCGCTTACCTGCCTTCAAACACCCATTTGTCAATATCGCGGTTCCAGCTCACCAGCTCCTCAGCCTTGAACCACAAGCCCACTTCGCGCTCACCGGTCTCCGGCTTGTCTGAGGCGTGGGTCAGATTGCGGCCCACTTCCAGGCCGAAGTCGTGACGGATGGTGCCGGGTGCGGCTTCGGTGGGGCGCGTCGCGCCCATCGTCTGGCGGATGGCCGCTACCGCGTTGGGGCCTTCCCAGGCCATCGCCATTACCGGGGCTGAGGTGATGTACTCCACCAGGCCCGCGTAAAAGGGCTTGCCCTTGTGCTCGGCGTAGTGCTCCTCAGCCAGGGCGCTGCTCACCTGCATGAACTTGGCGCCGGCCAGGCGTAGGCCGCGGCGTTCCAGGCGGGCAATGATCTCGCCCACCAGGGCGCGTTGCACGCCATCCGGCTTAACCAAAACTAAACTGCGTTCCAATGTGCCTCCAAAAAATGCTCAGAATAGATTTCTGCGTTAACTTCGCAGCAGGATTTTACCAACTTGCTGAGGGTGCGTCTTTATAGCAAGGCTTTGGCGCGGGTGTAGCAATCCAGCGCCTCGGTGAGTTGATCGTTGCGCATATAGGCATCACCCAGGGTTTGCCACACCGCCACCTGACGCGGGAAGCGCCGTGAGGCCGCCCGCAGATCAGCGATGATGTCATCCAGGCGCAGGCGCCGGCGCAAGAAATAGCTGTAGCCTTCCGCGGCGTCTTCCAGATTGCCATAGTTGAGCGCTTGGCGCGCCTGCGCCAGGCGATCTTCCTGCTCCTCGGCCGACAGGCCGCGGGCACGCCGGCGCGGCGGCTGCGCCGCCGGTACGCCGCTGGCCGCGGCCAACGCCGGCTCCGCCAGCGGCTCAGGCTCAGGGGCAGGCTCACTCTCAGCCTCGGCTTCCGCCTGCGTGCTAGGCTCCGCCGGTTGTGCTGCGCGCATGGGCGCGGGCAGCTGCGCGGCCTCTTCCAGGTCTGCTGTGCTGGCTTGCCAGTCGTCCGCCCGGGGTGCCGCCTCGTGCTGCACCGGGGCCTCGACCGCTTCGTCAGGCGTGCTGCTCTCGGCAGCTGGCTCATCCAGCTGCCGGGCGGGCACCCAACGCGGCTCGATTGCCGGCGCGGGCGCTTCCGCGTCCGGCTCGTCTTCCGCCGCGCTGAAAGAGCTCTCGCTAAATGTCTCTTCCAGCCGCGTATCCTCTGCTAGAGGGGCTTCGCTCTGGGTGAACTCATCAGCACTCTGCCGGGCAGGCGAATTTTGGCCTGCGGCGATTTCAAATTCTTCTTCGTCGGCGGTTGCGTCGCTATCTGCCAGGTACGCTTCTGCTGCGGGCTGCGATTGCGCCGGGCTGGGCATTTCTTCCGCTGGACCGGCGGGCAAGGCATCCGGGTCAAGCTCGTTGAGCCATTCGGGCGCCTCTTCCAATGGGCGCGGCGCTACCGGTTGGCTTCTGGGTGCCGCGCCGCCTTCCATTTCCTGGGCCAGTTGGCGAAGCCAGCCCGGCGTGGTGTACTCGTTGCTGTTGTCAGCCGCAGGGCTGGCTTCATCCGGCACCTCAGGCTCCTGGCTAAAGGGTGAATCTTCGGCGCGCAGTGTGTCCTCAGCCGAGCGTAGCGCCTCGCCCTCTTGCGCATCCGACGCCCAGGCAGTCTCTGCCGTTCCTGCGCGGGTTGGCCAGTCTACTTCCTGCGCCGCATCGCCTTCGCCCGCGGCGGGTGCCTCGAAGCTCAGTTCGTCTGCCTGGGTCGCTGCGTCAACTTCGCTTGCGGCGGCAGCCAGCTCGTCCAGCCAGTTCAGCGTTTCGCTGCGGTTCTCCTGCGCAGGTACCGCCGGGGTGCTCGCCTCTGCTTGCAACCAGGCGGGCTTGTCGGTGTGGCGCTCTGCCGGATCAGTGAGCAGTTCGTCTTCGGCCGCGCCCTGGCGCGCCGCCAGGCCCTCCAGCCAGTTGAGCGTATCTTGCTCTTCGTCTTGCGGGGTGGGGCTGGTCAGCGCGTCGAGGCGCTGGCTGGCGGCTTCGTCTGGCTCAGGGGCAGCCTCAGGCTCCGCTTCGCTATCCGCCTGCATGCCAGCTTCAGCTTGCAGGGCATTCAACCAATCGCTATCGTTGCCGCTTGCCGCATCTGCGCCAGAGTGGCTATCGCTGAGCTCAGCGCTGTGTTCAAGTTCCGGCGCGGCGTCATCACTGGCCGGTTCGTCCTCGGCGAAGGCGGGCGCACTGCCAACGCGCCGGGTGGGTTGGGTATGGGCTAGCTCGGCCTCGTTCAGCTCAGCCAGCCAATCAGGAACGCTGGCGGTGTTGGCATCCTCGCTAAATGGGCCGGCCGCAGCAGACAGATCGCCAGTAGGGGGGGCGCTGGCTGCACCAGGTTCCGCTTCTGCGCCATCTTCATCGGTGAAGGCGGTGTCCATCCAACGCAGCTCGCCGGTGGGCAACCAGCCGGTGGGGTGGCGCGTAGGCTCTACTTCAGGGTCAGGCTCGGGGCTGGCGCTAGCCGCGTTGGCCGGGGCGTCAGCCTCGCCGCTCTCACCTAGATCGAGCGGTTGGCTGGGGCCGAAGCCGGCTTGCTTGAATTCTTCGGTCCAGCGTTTGGCCGGCGGGGTCTGCGGTTCGGCGGCTGGCGCAGGCGGCGAGCTGCCTGCCGGGCGCAACTCACGCAGCCAATCCGGAATCTCATCGGGCTGCAGCGCGCCGGTTTGGAAGGGCAGCGGCGCTTCGCCCTCATCCCGCGCCGCATCGTCAGAAAACACATCACTGGCGACCGGGTTGGGCTCCAGGCTTTCCAGGCTGCTCATCAACGAATCTTCGCGGCCCTCTACGCTGGCGTCTGGCTCGCTATCGCTGGCCGAGAGCCAATCAGGCAATTCTTCTTTTTCGGCGGGCGCCTCGCCCGCTGCAGGTGCACCGAGCAGCATCGGCGTGTCCAGTTCCAGCGCTTCGATCTGCACGCTCTCCGCCGGCACTTGCTCCGGGTCCTTCAGCGTGCTCACCTGGGCGGCGTAAGGATCCAGCTCGGTGACGCGTTCCCAGTAGGGGCCGGCTTCACCATCGCGTTGCTGGCTGCGCAAGATATCCACCATTACGCGGTTGGCGTACAGGCAATAAGGCAGCTTTTGGATGATCTGGGTGCAGACCTCGCTGGCCTCGGCCGGCTGGTTGTTTTTGAAATACATCTCCGCCAGCAAGACCTGCAGATCCGGCCGCTGGGCGTCTTCCGCCAGCGCGTTGCGCAGTTCGCTGATCGCCTGGTTGTACAGATCGCCATGCGAATACATGCGCGCCAGCGCGCCGCGCGTCAGGCGCACCTTGGGCGGCTCGTAGCCCTCGCGTGCGCCATACAGGCGGCGCACTTCACCTTGCACGGCCTTGTTGGAGGGCTGGGACTCGAAGGCGCGTTCCATGTGCCAGATCGCCGCATCCAGATTGCCTTCGTCTTCGCGGATGATGCTCATGCCGATGTGGGCAACAAAATCATCCGGCACCGAGGACAGCACGCGCTGGAACAGGTCGCTGGCTTCGCTATGGCGCTTGCTCTCCAGATAGGCCTTGCCCATCAGACGGTAAATGGCGATGTTCTTGGGGTGAGATTTGAGCACATGGCGGCAGTGCGCCAGGGCATCTTCGACCTGATTGGAGTCGATCAGCTGCTCAATGGCAGCACAATAGTCACGTAAGCTTGTAGTTCCCATGCGCTTTGGGAGGGTAGTATGCCATTTTAGGGGCGTACATGCAAGCGAGCGGGACTAATTTCCCGTGCAGGAGTATCATTCGCCGCATGGGCATTTCAATCGAAACCAATGACCTTAGCCGCAGCTATGGGGAGCTGCAGGCGGTGCAAGCGCTTAACCTCAGCGTGCCCCGCGGCGAATTGTTCGCGCTGCTCGGTCCCAATGGCGGCGGCAAAACCACCACTCTGAGCCTACTCACCACCTTGCTGCGGCCCAGCCGCGGCTCGGCGCGGGTGGCCGGCTTTGACGTCGTGCAGCAGGCCAGCGCAGTACGCCGCCAGATCGGCGTTGTGTTCCAAGGCCCCAGCCTGGATGAGCAGCTCAGCGCCTGGGAGAATCTCGATTTCCACGCGCGCATCTACGCCATGCCGCGCGCTGAGTTCCGCCGCCGCGCCGCCGAGTTACTGGCGCTGGTGGAGTTGACCGAGCGCCAGCATGACCCGGTGCGCAGCTTCTCCGGCGGCATGCGCCGCCGGCTGGAGCTGGCCCGCAGCCTGCTGCACCAGCCCACGGTGCTCTTCTTGGATGAGCCCACCGTGGGGCTGGATCCTCAAACGCGGCACGCCATGTGGGAGTACCTAGCGTGCCTGCGCCAGCAAACTGAGCTGACCATCTTTCTCACTACGCATTATCTGGAGGAGGCCGAAGGCTGTGACCGGGTGGCGATCCTGGATGGCGGCCGGTTGGTGGCGCTGGATCGCCCCGCTGCGCTGAAAGCACAACTGGGCGGCGATGTGCTGCATGTGCAGGTGGCGGATGTCGCCGCAGCCCAGCGCGTGCTGCAGGCCCACGGTGTGGCCGCCCGCCAGGAGGCCGCAGGCCTGGCGCTGGAGACCCCTGACGGGCCGCGCCGCATTCCTGAAGTAGTGGCACAACTGGAGAACGCCGGGCACACCGTGCAGGCGGTCAACTTGCGCCGCCCTTCGCTGGAAGAGGTGTTTATCAAACTTACTGGCCGTGCCATTCGCGCCGAGCCACCCGAAGCCGCGCCCGAAGCGCTTGGCCGGCGCGGCCGCATGGGGCGCCGCCCGCGAGGTGCCCGGTGAGCGCGCTGTATACGATTTGGCTGCGGGATCTCACGCGCTTTTTGCGCAATCGTTCGCGCATCGTTACCTCGCTGGCGCAGCCGCTGCTCTACCTGGCCATCTTTGGTTCCGGCCTCTCCAGCCTGCTGTCCGGCACGGCTTCCATCGGCGGGGTGAGCTTCACCGCTTTTGTGTACCCAGGCGTGATCGGCCTGACGATCATGTTCACCGCACTGTTCACCGCCATCTCGGTAGTGTATGACCGCGAGTTTGGCTTCCTCAAAGAGGTGCTGGTTTCGCCGGCGCCGCGCTTGGCCGTAGCACTGGGCAAGGTAGCCAGCGGTAGCACCATCGCGTTGCTGCAAGGCGTGCTGACCCTGCCGCTGGCCTGGCTGCTCGGCCTGCCGCTCACCCTGGGCCAGGTAGCCCAGCTCATCGCCATCATGGCCGTGCTGGCCGCGGTGTGCACCGCGCTGGGCTTGCTGCTCTCCACGCGCCTGCACGGCATTGAGGGCTACAACGTCGTCATCAACTTCCTGATGATGCCGCTGTTCTTGCTCTCCGGCGCGTTGTTTCCACTGGCCGGGCTGCCAGCCTGGATGAATGTGCTCGTACGCGCCAACCCAATGGCCTATGCCACCGATGCGTTGCGCCAGGTGGCCTTGGCCGCCACGGCACCAGCGGAGTTTCTGGCCGCCAGCCGCCTGCATCCTTGGAGTGTGGATGGGCTCGTACTGTTGGGCTTCTTTGTGTTGTTTCTTGTGCCGGCAGTGCGCGCCTTCAGCAAGCAGGAGGGCTAAATATGCCAGACCTGCAACAACAGATCGCATACTACCGTGCCCGCGCCGGCGAATACGACGAATGGTTCGAGCGCCGCGGGCGCTACGACCGTGGCCCTGAGCTGAATGCCCAGTGGTTTGCCGAAGTGGCGCAGGTGCGGCAGGCGCTGGCCGCCCTTGGGCCGCAGGAGGAGGTGCTCGAGCTGGCGGCCGGCACCGGCAACTGGACGCGGCAACTGGCCGCCCAGGCGCGCCAGCTCGATGTAGTGGATGCCTCGCCGGAGATGCTGGCGATCAACCGCCACAAGGTTGGCCAGCCGGCAGTGCGCTACACGCAAGCCGATCTGTTTGCCTGGCAGGCCGAGCGCCAGTATGACCTGGTGTTCTTCGGTTTCTGGCTCTCGCATGTGCCGCCGGCCCGCCTGGATACTTTCCTCGCCGCAGTGGCACAGGCGCTGCGCCCCGGCGGGCACCTCTTCATGGTCGATTCGCTGCCAGAAAACAGCTCCAATGCCCGCGATCATGCCGATTACGACCCGGCCGGGTATAGCCATACACGCAAGCTCAACGATGGCCGCCAGTTCGAGATCGTCAAGGTTTTCTACCAGCCCGAAGAGTTGCAAGCGCTCCTAGCCACCCACGGCATCCTGGGCGAGATCCTGACGACCTCGAATTATTTCTGGTACGGCGGAGGCACCAAGGCGGCGCCTGAGACTCAAGGCTGAATTCCCGTCATTGCGAGGCAGTGAAGTGGCGCTAGCCACTGAACAACGAAGCAATCCCCACGCGTAGTCTTAAAACAGACTTGGGGATTGCTTTGTCAGCGCTGCTGCGTAGCGCAATCCTCGCAATGACGAAAATAGGGAAGTGTGCTGCGCAAATACAAAGCGCGTACTGCGATGCTCACTTGTCACGCTGAGTTTGACCACAACACAATTAACAAATTTTGCCATTCCGAACGAGCGGCGCAGCCGCGAGGAGTAATCCTTTAGGCCATCACAAACAGGCTTGCTTTTGGTGTGGCCTAAAGGATTCCTCGCTGCGCTCGGAATGACGGCTTTGGAGTAGGGGCATAGCATGCTACGCCCAAGTAGGTTCCTGTCATTGCGACGCAGTGAAGTGGCGCTAGCCACTGAACAACGAAGCAATCCGCGCGCGTAGGATTAAAACAGGCTTGGGGATTGCTTCGTCAGCGCTGCTGCGCAGCGCAATCCTCGCAATGACGGAAATGAGGAAGTGTGCTGCGCCAATACAAATCGCGTACTGCGCTCTGCTCACTTAGTCACGCTGAGTTTGACTACAACACAAGTAGTAAATTTTGTCATTCCGAACGAGCGGCGTAGCCGCGAGGAGGAATCCTTTAGGCCATTGCAAGCAGGCCTCCTTTTGGTGGGGCCTAAAGGATTCCTCGCTACGCTCGGAATGACAGCTTAGTCACAGTATGATTAGCAACTTTGTGGTTAGCTTCTGCTGCTCACCCTTGCTCACTCCTGTACGCACAAAAAAGCCCCGCTGCACTGCAGCGGGGCTTTTTGGTTTCCGTAAACCTGCCTGCCTTTACTTGCGGGCGGCTTTCTTCTTGGCGGGAGCAGCGGCCACTTTGGCCGTGCTCTTGCTGGAGAGGATCGACCAGGCCAGCAGCGCAACCATCACGGCCGCGGCAGCCCACTCACCCGGGCCGAGTTTCTCGATCTGCACCACCATCGGGGCGATGATCACCGAGACCAGGTTGACCACCTTGATCATCGGGTTCAAGGCCGGGCCGGCGGTGTCCTTCATCGGGTCACCTACGGTGTCACCGACCACGCTGGCTTTGTGGCGTTCAGAGCCCTTGCCCAGGTTCTTCTTGGGGGTCTTGGGCTCATCTTCGATCAGCTTCTTGGCATTGTCCCAGGCGCCACCGGCGTTGTTCATGAACACCGCCAGCAGTTGGCCGGAGAGGATAATGCCCGCCAGGAAGCCGCCCAGCGCGTTCACGCCCAGCAGCAAGCCCAACAGGATCGGGGTGACCACGGCCAACACGGCCAGCGGCACTAACTCTTTCTGAGCGGCGCTGGTGGAGATGTTGACGGCCTGCTTGTAATCCGGCTTGACCTTGCCCTTCAGCACGCCACGCGCGAACTGGCGGCGGCATTCCTCAACGATGAGGGCTGCCGCGCGGCTGACCGCTTGAATGGCGTAGGAGGAGAACAACCAGGGCAGGGCGCCACCGATGAGCATACCCACGAAGACCTGGGGCACATCGATGCGGATACCGATGGATTGGATCTGTTCGGCCAGCGGCACGCCCGCGGCGGCCTGCGCCCGACTCACGTCCACCAGGTAGGAGCCGAACAGCGCCACCGCCGCAATCACGGCGGAGCCGATGGCTACACCCTTGGTGATCGCCTTGGTGGTGTTACCCACCGCGTCGAGGTCGGCCATGATCTGCTGGGCCTTCTTGGTGCTCTTGTCGCCCTTGCCGCTCCACGACATCTCACCGATGCCGTTGGCGTTGTCGGCGATCGGGCCGAAGGAGTCCATCGCCACGTTGTTGCCGGTCAGCGTCAGCATGCCGATACCGGTCATGGCGACGCCGTAGAGGATGTAGGTGATCGTCTCGGCGGCGGTGCTGCCAATGCCACCGAAGATCAGGATCGAGGAGAAGATGGTGGCCGCGATCACAACCGCCGCCCACACGGAAGACTCATAGCCCACCGCCAGACCCTGCAAGATCAGGGTGGCCGGGCCAGTGTCCGCCGCCTTCTTGATTTCATCCACCGGCTTCTGGTGCGTGCCGGTGAAGTATTCGGTCATGCGGTCGATCAGGATCGCCAGCAGCACACCGATACCCACCGCAGCGGGAGTGCGCCACCAGCCACCGGGCAAGCCCGCATCCTTCAGGTAGAAGAACGCCGCGGTGAAGAACAGCACCACGGAAATGGCAGCCGAGGACATGAAGCCACTGAAGATGGCGCTCATCGCCTTGGCGGCGTTGCCTTCTTTGCCGGCTTTGACTACATAGGTGCCGATGATCGAGGAGAGCACACCGATGCCACGCACGATCAGCGGATAGATGATCCATTCGATGTGGCCAGTGAGTGCATGCAACGCCACACCCAGGATCAAGCCAGACACGATGGTCACTTCATACGACTCGAAGATGTCTGCGGCCATACCGGCGCAGTCGCCCACGTTGTCGCCCACCAGATCAGCCACCACGGCCGGGTTGCGCGGGTCATCCTCGGGGATGTCGTTCTCCACCTTGCCCACCAGGTCAGCGCCCACATCGGCCGCCTTGGTGTAGATACCGCCGCCCACGCGCATGAACAGTGCCAGCAGCGTGCCGCCGAAGCCGAAGCCCAACAGCGCATCCGGCGCGGCGATGCCGAAGTAGATGAAGATCAGCGTGCCACCCAACAGGCCGAGGCCGTCGGTCAGCATGCCGGTGATCGTGCCGGCGCGGTAAGCGATCTTGAGCGCACCCCCGAAGGAGTTGCGCGCCTCAGAGGCCACGCGCACGTTGGCGTTCACCGCCATGCGCATGCCGATCTGGCCCACCAGCAGCGAGAACACCGCACCCATGATGAAGCCGACCGCGCGGCCGACACCAATCGTGGTGCGCACCTGCTCCGGGCTCAGGGTGTGGAAGCGCTCGATCGCTTCGGGGGTGGGGGGCACGATCGCCACCGAGAGGTACATCGCCACCGTCAGCACCACGATCAAGGGGATGATCGTGCGCAATTGGCGGCCCAGGTAGGCGTTGGCGCCGTCACGAATGGCGCCCCATACTTCCTGCATCTTGGGGGTGCCGGCGTCAGCCGCCATCACTTCCTTGCGCAGCCACAGGGCGTACGCCAGGCCCAGCAGGGCCACAGCCAAGACGGCCCAGATCGCTCCGACCTCAAAACTGGTCAAACCTAATTCATACATGCAAATAACTCCTGAGTGAAATGTTGTGCTTTCCTTAAAAAGCGCCGAGGCGAGTGGCCCACGGCGCTTGGTTAGGCGTGCAAGGATGGATTGTAATTTGTGGTTAGGCTTTGCGTCAAGCGCCCCGCCAGGGGTGGCTTACAGGCCCTTGCCGCCCTGCGGAGCCAGTTCCACGCGGTCAGAGATCGCCGCGATGAGCGGGCGCGCTTCGGCGATCAGCGTGCGGGTCGCTTCGTCACCCAGTGAGGCCTGGTGGGCGGCCTGACTGGTCCATACTTCGCTGACCCAGACCGCATCCGGCTCACCCGGCTGGCTGCTCACCAGGTAGATCAGGCAATCGGCGTTCTGGCGCAGCCCCTCAGCCGCCTGCAGCAGGATCTGCAGCAAGGCCGGGCCGTTTCCAGGCGTAGCGGTAAATTTCCCGTGGAGTCCGTAGGACATCGCAGCAATTATAGGCTGTGCTGCCGCAATTGCCCACTCCTAACACTCATTTGGGGCAAAAAAGATTTACTTATTGACTCCTCACTTTGATTCGCTGTATAGTGACTGTCCACTCGGAAGTTAAAAACGCCCAGCAACAGCCCCCGGTTGCTGGCTTTTTATGCCCCGTCCCCGGTGAGGTCTGCAAGCGAAAAGAGCGTCCTGTAGTGCTGAACGAAAAACTCCTAAGCGATATTGTTGAAAATGATCATGATCAAGACCGTGACCATCCTGCTGTTGTCCGTTTGATCGAGCTTGGCCGTAAACAAGGGTACGTTACGATTGACGACATTCTCAACTTTTTCCCTGAAGCTGAGCGCGATGTAGATAAACTGGAAGAGGCCTTTGCCGCCCTGCTAGGCGCCGGTGTGGCCTATGTGGATGACCCTGAGGGCCTGGAACCCGCCGTTGACGCCGATATGAGCGGCGACGACGATATTGAAGAAGAAGAAAGCGAGAGCCGCCGCCAACGTGAGGCGGATGATAACTACCTCGCCAATATCGATACCGATGACATGATCGGCCTGTACCTCAAAGAGGTCGGCCGCGTACCGCTGCTCACCGCCGCCGAAGAAGTTAGCCTGGCCAAGCGCATCGAAAAGGGGCGCATCGCCCGCGAGGTGCTGGCCACCGCCCGTATGGACGAAACCCAGCGCAACAAGTACCGCTTCAACATTGAAGATGGCTGGGCCGCCCGTGAGCACCTGATCACGGCCAATAGCCGTCTGGTGATCAGCGTAGCCAAGAAATACATGGGGCGTGGTGTGCCCTTCCAGGATCTGATCCAGGAGGGCAACATTGGCCTGATCCGCGCCGCCAAGAAGTTCGATTACCGCCGCGGCCACAAATTCAGCACCTACGCCACCTGGTGGATTCGCCAGGCGGTGACGCGTGCGATTGCTGACCAGGGCCGCACGATCCGCGTGCCAGTTCACATGGGTGACCAGATCAATAAGCTGCTGCGTGTGCAGCACCAGCTCACCCAGCGCCTGGGCCGCGAACCCTCGGTGGAAGAGCTCGCTATGGCGCTGGATGTGCCCGCCAAGAAGGTGGAGAATATGATCCAGGTGGCGCGCCGCCCGCTCTCGCTCGAGACGCCCACCGATGATGAAGAAGACTCCGTGTTGGGTGACTTCATCCAAGATCACGAAGCGCCGGCCCCGGATGACTCGGCTACCTACAACTTGCTGCGCCAGCACCTCGGCGAAGTGCTCGATGGCCTGCCCCCGCGCGAAGTGCGCATCCTGCAACTGCGCTATGGCCTGCTCGACGGCCAGGCCTACACCCTCGAAGAGGTGGGCAGCAAGATGGGCGTGACGCGTGAGCGCGTGCGCCAGATCGAAGCCCAGGCGCTCAGCCGCTTGCGCCATCCCGTGGTCAGCAAGAAGCTCAAAGAATACTTGGGCGAGAACTAAGCATAAAAAAGGCGCCGGTGAGGCGCCTTTTTTGTTGGCTGGCTCTGCACTACTGTAGTGAGTTTCTCCCATAGCTCGCGATGTACTCTTCGCGAGTCACGACCACCGGCAGGAAGAAGGCCGCGGCGAAGTAGACGAGGATGAACACCCCGCCGGTCACCAGCGCCAATCCAATGAAAATTGTGCGTATCCAATCCACATTGATATCCGAGTAAGCCGAAAGCCCCAGGCAAATTCCAAGGATGTCTTGGCCCTCTTGGATGCGCACCAGCGGCCGGCGCCTTTTAGCTTTGCCCGTCTTGCTATCCGGGCTGGCTGGGCCGTGGCCGACTGGGCCAATCTCTGCCAGCACGGCGCGAATGTCTTCGGGCTGCACCACCTGCTCCGGTGTGGAGAGGCGCGCCGCCAGCTTTTCGCCGATGGATTGCTCCAGGTCGCGCAGCACCTCGGCACGGTCGGCATCTTCTGCCAGCGCATTACTGGCCTGCTGCAGATAGGTTTGCAGTGCCTCATAAGCGGCTGGCTCAGCGGTGAAGCGGGTAGGGTAGCCATTCAGCGTAATCAGGATCAAATTCTTCACTTTCGTTCTCCTAAGGTGTCGATCAGCGTGGTCAGTTGCCCCCAGTAGGCATGGAACTCGGCCAGTTGCTTGCGCCCGGCGGGGGTAAGGGTGTAGTACTTGCGTGGCGGGCCGGCCTCCGATTCGTGCCACTCGTAGTCGAGCAAACCTTCGCGGCGTAGTTTGCTCAGCAGCGGGTACAGCGTGCCTTCCTGGGTGGCAAAGTCGGTCGTGCTCAGGCGCTGCAGGATATCGGCGGCGTAGACCTTGCCAGCGGAAACGATCACCAGCAACAGGTATTCCAGCAAGCCTTTGCGTAGCGGTGCGAGTTTTGCGTCTGTCTCAGCCATAGTACCTTCTTGAATAAAGGTACCATAGTTTGAACCGGTGTGTCAAGTGGGTTTTGCGAAAGCGAATCGACGGCTTAGGGATTGCGTTGGAAGACTTGCAGCCCGCCTTCGGGCCCGTAAATCTCGCGCGGGAAGAATTGCACCAGCGTATAGCTGGCGAGAAAATCAGCATCTTGTTGCAGGCTGGCGCGCCCGTACAGATCCAGGATCACGACATAGTCAGGCTGCTGGTCACGGATCAGGGCCGGGGGCACGGCGTAGACAAAATCTCCATACATGGCAGCATCCAGCGGATAGTAGGGCAGGGTTTCTTTGGAGTTCAGGCCTACCAGATCCAGAATGCATACATCCAGAAAATAGCCCAGCACGCCTACATCCCCGGCGGCCACCACGATCGACTGGCTCTCGGCGGGCAGGCGCGGCTGGATGAAGGCCACCGCCTCACGGTAGACCTCCTCGGCGCGCTGCCAGGCCATTTTGGGCGCGGGGCGCGCTGAGGGCGGGTCCGGATACCGTGCCCACCCGTGCAGGTTGAACAGGAAGGGCAGCGCTACCAACAGCGCGCCCAGTGGCGCCAGCCGGCGGGGAGCGGCGATGCGTGGCAGCAAGTCCGCGGCGATCTTTTGCACGCCCAGCGCGATGAACAAAATGTAGAAGGGCAGCGGCGGGGCCAGATACCAGCGGAACAGCAAGGGGTTAGAGACCGCGAACACAATGAAGTGCAACCAGGGGAACAGTGCAAACGGCAGGCTACGCGGCTCGCGCCGCGCCGCGTACAGCGTGCCCACCAGGCTGAGGAACGGATACAGCCACAGGCCGAGGTACAGCCAGCGCGTGGTGAAAGTCTCGTACTCAACAAAGGGCATGCCATAGTGCTGCAGCAGATGAATGAATGCATCCATCGGCGCCACCAGGTAAGCATTGCTCTTGGCGGCTACCGATTGCGCCACCGGGCTGCCGAAGTACAGCCAGGCGAACAGCGCCCAGGCCAGCAGCGGCAGCAGAAAGGTGGCGATGGCTTTGGCGTTGCTGCGCCAGAAGCCGGCCTGCCAGGGGCGCGGTTGGGCGCGCAGGAAGTAGTGCAGCAGCACCGGGCCAACCAGCAGCACCGCATCGGGCCGGGTGAGGATGGCCGCCGCGCCCAGCGAGGCGGCCAGCACGATGCGTTGGTGCAAATAGGCCCATAGCAGTGCGATCAGCAGCAGCATGTAGGTGCTGGTCTCTAGGCCACCGATGGCAAAGGTCACGCTGAACGGCGCGATCGCCCAAGCCAGTGCCGTCGCCAGGCCAGCCGCCGGCGAGCCGAGGCGCTGGCCGATCTTGAACAGCAGCACCACGCCCAGGCCATCCGCCAGCGCCGAAACCAGCACTGCGATCAGTGGAAAGTTGGCCTGCGCACCGCCGAAGGGCAGCGCCAGCAACGCTAGCAGGAAGGTAAACAGCGGCGTAGTGGTGCCGAGCACCGGCTGGCCGGGGTTGTAGACGAAGCCATACCCGGCGAGCAGGTTGCGCGCATAGCGGAAGGTGATGTAGGCATCATCGATGATGCGTTCGCCGGGGATCAGGCGCGCCGCCACTGCGAGAACGAAAAGGCCGATCAATAGCCAGGTGCTGGATTTGCGCCACATGCTCGCAATGGTAAAACGAAACCGACATTTAATCTGCAAATCGGCATCGGTATTTGCTGGGCCCAATCGCCCGCCGCACTGAATTAGCCATTACTATAGAGAGATGTCATTCCGGCGCCTGCTGCTTGTGCTCAGTTTTCTGGCCGTGTTTGCCATGGCGCTGCGCATCTCCAGCGACAGCGACACTTGGTGGCATCTGCGCACCGGCGCCCAGATCTTGCAGACGGGGCAGGTTCCCCAAACGGATAGCTATTCGCATACACGCGCCGGCGCCGCCTGGCTGTATCCCAGCGCCGCCTGGCTGAGCGAAATTCAAATGGCGGCGCTGTTCGCCACCTTCGGCTTCGCCGGGCTCAACCTATGGGTGGCGGCGCTGGTGACGCTGGCCTTCGGCTTTGTCTACGCTGCCATGCCGCGCGGCGGCCTGTTCGTGCGCGGTGCGCTGCTGGTGCTGGCCGCCGCCAGCTCGGCGGTGTATTGGGCGGCGCGGCCGTATTTGTGGAGCTTTGTCTTCAGCGCGCTGACCCTGTGGCTGCTGGAAGCCGCCCGCCGCGGCCAGGTGCGCCGCTTGCTGTGGTTGCCACTGGTGATGCTGCTGTGGGCCAATAGCCACCCCGGCTTCATCGTCGGGTTCATCTTGCTCGGCGTGTATGCGCTGGCGCTATCGATTGAATGGCTGCGCACTCCGGCGCGCCCCGCCTTCGCTGAGCTGTGGCGTCGCCAAGGCTGGTTGGTTGCGGCCGCCGCGGCGGGCATGCTGCTGGCGGTGTGCCTCAACCCGGCCGGGCTGCGCATGCTGCGTTACCCCTTTGATACCGTGGGAATGGATGTGCTGCGCAGCTATATTCAGGAGTGGCAATCGCCCAATTTCCATGAAGCGCGCATCTGGCCCTATGCGGCCCTGTTCGCCCTCAGCTTGCTGGCGATGCAGTACGCGCCCACGCGCCCCAGTGCCTATGACGTCTTGCTGCTGGGGGTGCTGGGCGCGCTGAGCTTGCTGGCCGGGCGCAATATCGCTTTGTTTTCGCTGGCAGCCCCGTTGGTGCTCAGCCGCTACCTGCCGGAGGGGCTGCTGCGTGCCGAGCAGCGTTTGGATACCCATTCGCCGCCCACGCGCCCGCAGGCACTGCTCAACAGCTTGCTGCTGCTGCTGGCCCTGGCGGCGCTAGCCGCCAAGGCCACGCTGACCCTGCCGGCGGAGGCCAACTGGCGCGCCCTGCGCAGCCAGTTGCCGCTGGGCGCGGTGGCCTACCTGCAAAGCGCTCCGCCACGCGGGGCAATGTTCAATTCGTATAATTGGGGCGGTTACCTGCTGTGGGCGCTGCCTGGCACGCCCGTGTTTGCCGATGGGCGCACGGATCTGTATGGGGATGCTGTCTTGAGTGAATGGCTGGCAATCGCCACTGCCGAACCGGGCTGGCAAAGCAAGCTGGCGCAGCGCCAGGTGCAAACCGTGCTGCTGGAGCCCAGTTGGGCGTTGAGCAAACTGTTGCCCACCGTGGGATGGCAACTCTTGTATGAAGATGAGCATACGCGCCTGTTCGAAAGGCAATAAATGAGCGCGGCATCATTCGCCCAGCCACGCACGCGCGGCCGTGGGCTGCTTGAGCCGTATCTGGCGCGTTGGCGCGCCGCCAAGGCCAATGCGCTCATTCCCGCGGCCTTGCGCCAAGGCGCCATTTTAGATATCGGCTGTGGCCGCCACAGTTATTTTCTCGCCACCACCGCCTTCAAGCACAAATTTGCCCTCGACCAATTGCCACCGCTTGAGCCGGATACTCAGATCGAATGGCTGGTGCGCGATTTGAATGAAGATGCCCACTTGCCTTTCGAGGACGGCCAAATGAGCGTGATCACTTTGCTGGCAGTGGCGGAGCACCTCCATCCGCACAGCCTGGCCAGCCTGCTGCGCGAGGCGCACCGCGCCCTGCATCCTGGCGGCCGGCTGATCCTCACCACGCCGGCCGGCTGGACCGCAGGGCTGCTGGCGGCGATGGCGCGCTACGGCTTGCTCAGCCGCGTGGAGATCGACGAGCACGTGGTTGCCTACACGCCGCAACGGCTGCGCCAGCAGTTAGAGGAGGCTGGGTTTGCCGCGCGGCAGATCCAGCAGGGCAGTTTTGAGTTGGGCATGAATCTATGGGCCCAGGCCGAACGATGAAAACACCTATAGCCTGGCCGCGGCTGGCGGCGGGCCTGGCGCTGCTGGCGCTGCTCGGCGTGGCTCTAAACGTGGTGAACTTGCGCTTCACGCGCACCAGCCCCGGCGGCAATGATTTTTTGCCGCGCTGGGTGGGCACGCGCATGTTCCTCACCGAGGGCGATAGTCCGTACAGCGCCGCCACCACCGCGGCGATCCACGACCGTATGTATGGGCGGGCCGCCGAGGCCGATGAGGACCAGGCGCTGTTTGCGTATCCGTTCTACTCCATGTTGGTCTTTGCGCCGTTTGCGCTGGTACCCGATTATCCGTTGGCGCGCGCCCTGTGGATCACCGCTCAGGAGATGGCGCTGGCCGCTACGGTGCTCGCCGCGCTGGCGCTCACCGGCTGGCGCCCCGGGCGCTGGCCGCTGGTGGCCGTGCTGGTGTTTGCCATGGTGTGGTTTCACAGTGCCAAGCCCCTGGTGGATGGCAACGCTTCGATCCTGGTGACTTTGTTCGTCACCCTGGGATTGTGGGCGTTGCGCCGCGGACGTGATGGTGCCGCCGGGCTGCTCTTGGCGCTCAGCACGATCAAGCCGCAAATGGTGGCGCTCTTGCTCCTGTTTACCCTCAGTTGGGCGTTGTCACAAAAACGCCGCGGCGTTGTGGTGTCTTTTGTGCTTAGCCTGCTGGCACTGGTGGGCATCAGCACCGCGCTGGAGCCCCAATGGCTGGCGCAGAACCTGTTGCAACTCCTCGCCTACACTGGCTACACCCCGCCCGGCACGCTATTGGGGGCCTTCACGCAATGGTGGGGGGATGCCGGCCATACAGCGGGGCTGCTGGTAAGTGCCGCGCTGGGCTTGCTCCTATTCTATGAATGGGTCAATGCCAGCCAACAGCCCTTCGATTGGTTTTTGTGGACGGCTTGCGTGACGCTGGTGCTTAGCCCCTTGGTCGGCCTGCCCTCCACCAGCTCCAACCATGTCATCTTGTTACCGGTGATCATTTGGTTGCTGGCCTTGTGGCAGCGGCGTACGCGCCAGGTGCACGCCACCTGGTTCTTTTTACCGGTGCTGTTTGTGGGGCTATGGGCATTGTTCTTAGCTACCTTGCCGCAGGAGCAAACCCAGTTTCGTGAACATCTTAGTTTGCTATTGGCCGCGCCGGTATTTTTGCTGCTGAATTTGTATTGGTTGCGCTGGTGGTTGCTGCACCGGCGTGGGGTGGCGGCATGAAGGCGCGCCCCTGGTTGGCGCTGGGCGTGCTGCTGTGGCTGGCGTTTGGTCTGGCCTATTACTACGCCTTCCACCGCCCGTTCACGCCGCAGTTTGCCGTGCAGCTGGCACGCGCCGGGCGTGATCTGCTGTGCACCGGCCTGCTCTTCTCCGCCGCTGGGGCGCTGGGCACGCGCCTGCTCGGCGCGCTAGACGCCGCCCCGCTGGCACGCCTGGCCGTGCGCGCTGCGCTGGGCTTGGGCATGCTGAGCTTTCTCTATTTGCTATTGGGTTCCTCGATCGGCACGCAGGCCTGGGTGGCCTGGGCCGCTTTGGCGATAGTACTGGGCCTGCTGCGCCGCTCTCTGGCGAGCTGGTGGCAGGATGCCGCCAGCCTGGCGACGCTGTGGGCGGCCAGTGGCCGCCTGGGGCGCCTGCTGGCCGGGCTGTGCGCGCTGATCTTTGCCGGGGCCTTGTTGGTGGCGCTGGCGCCGCCGCTGGCCTTCGATGCCCTGGTCTATCATCTCAGCTTGCCCAAGTTGTACATCGCCAATGGCCAGGTGGGCTATCTCAGCGAGATCATGTATTGGGGCTTCCCCCAGGTGGTGCACATGCTGATGACCTGGGCTGCGGCGTTGGGTGCCACCCAGGGCGCGGTAGTGGCCTGGGGCATGGGGCTGCTGGCGGCATTGGGCTTGCTGGGCCAGTTGAGCCAGCAGCTTTCGGCGCGGGCCGCCTGGGTGGCGCTGGCCGCCTTGCTCAGCGGCGCCTCGCTGGTCACTGCGCTCAGCTCGGCCTATGTGGATTGGCCCGGCCTGCTGATGGGCTGGGGTGTGCTGTTCTTTCTTGAGCTGTGGCTGCGCCAACGCCAAGCGCGTTGGGCGCTGTGGGCGGGCGTGCTGTGTGGGTTGGCCTTTGGCAGCAAGTACACCGCAGGCATCTATGCACCCCTCGGCGGCTTGGTGTTTGTGCTCGCCGGCAAACCGGATTGGCGTGCGCTGCTGCGCTACCTGGCGGCGGCGTTGCTGTGCGCGGCGCCCTGGCTGCTACGCAACGCGCTGGCCACAGGCAACCCGTTTTACCCATTGCTGTTGCCGGGCGGCGAGATGGATGCCATCCGCCTGGGCTACTATCAGGGCTTTGCCGCCCAGGGCAACTGGTTGGATGCGCTGCTCTTGCCGTTCCGCGCCACCTGGCTGGGCATCGAAGGCGGGCACATTGGCAACGCGGCCGGCTACGAAACCTCGCTCGGCCCGCTGCTGTTGCTGTTTGGCCTGCTGGCGCTGCTGCCCGCTGGCGTGCCAGCCGCGGCGCACAGCCTGAAACGCAGCAGCGTCATCGTGGCACTGGGCGGCTTGTTCGTCTGGGCGCTGGCCGGGCGGCTGACCGGGCACTTGATCCGCAGCCACCTGTACTTCAGCTTATTCCCTGCCTTCGCTACCCTGGCGGCATTCGGGTTCGAAAAAGCGCAGAGCTTGCGGCTGGGCGCGGTGCGCGTGGGGCGGCTGGCCGCCGCCAGCACCCTGCTGGCCTTGGCGCTCAGCGCGTTGGGCAGCAGCCTGGGCCTGGTGCAGCGTGGCGTACTCGATTGGTGGAGCGGGGCGCTGGATGATCAGGCCTACAGCCAGCGCAATCTCGGCTTGTATGCCTTGGTGATGCCCGCCCTGCCAGAGGACGGGCGCACCCTGATGCTATGGGAGACGCGCGGCTGGGCCTGCCTGCCCAACTGTGAGCCGGATGAGATCATCGATCGTTGGCCGCACGATCTGCAGGTCAGTGGCTCGCCGGCGGCAGTATTGGCGCGCTGGCGCGCCGAAGGCTATGCCTATGTGCTCTACTATCGCCTGGGGGCGCAGTTCGTCTATGCTGACCCGCAGCACTTCCATACGTTTAACTTGCAAGTAGTGGAAGACACGCTGGGCAGCTTGCCAGTCGTGGAAAACTTCAACGAAGATTACGTGCTCTACCGGTTACAGCCATGACGCGCAAAGACTATTGGATACTGTTCGGCTTGGGCTTGCTGGTGGCGCTGGTGGTGGCCACGCTGCAGCACTCGCCCGGCTACATGGATGCGGAGTATTACCTGCTCTCCGGGCAGACGCTGGCGGCAGGCGCTGGCTTGCGAGAAAACATCCTCTGGAATTATCTCGATGCGCCCGCCGGGCTGCCGCATCCGGCACACAGTTATTGGATGCCGCTGCCCGCGCTGCTGGCCGCGGCCGGCTTGCGTTGGCTGGGCGGCTGGTGGGGGGCGCGCAGTGTGTTTCTATTGGCTGCCGCCAGCCTGCCGCCGCTGAGCGCGTATCTCAGCATGCAACTCACCGGGCGGCGTGGCTCGGCGCGTTTGGCCGGCTGGCTGGCGCTGCTGCCCGGTTTTTATCTGCCGTACATTGCCACCACCGACAGTTTCGCGCTGGCCATGCTGCTCGGCGCGCTGTTCTTCGTGCGGCTGGCCGGTGGCCTGCGCACGGCCTGGCAGGCCGTGGCACTCGGCGCGCTGGCTGGCTTGCTACATCTGGCCCGCGCCGAGGGACCACTGTGGCTGCTGTTGGCGCTGTGGGCCGCCTGGCGGCTGGTACCCCGGCGAGGGGTGTGGCTCAGTATGGCTGGCTACAGCGCGGTGATGGCGCCCTGGTGGCTGCGCAACCTGGCCGCCTTCGGCAGCCCACTGGCGCCGGGCGGCAGCCTGGGGCTGTGGCTGACGAATTACGACGAGTTATTCAGCTATCCGGCCAGCCAACTCAGCCTGCAACATTGGTTGGCCAGCGGTTGGCCGGCGATCGTGGCGGCGCGCGCCAGTGCGCTGGGCCAGAACCTGGCCAGCACACTGGTCGTCAGCGGCCTGGTGGCTTTGGCACCGCTGGTGGTGTGGGGCGCCTGGCGCCTGCGCCGCCATGCGGCCGTGCAAACTGGCGCGTTGGCCTGGCTGGCACTGTTGCTGGTGTTCAGCCTCATCTTTCCGTTTGCTGGGGCGCGCGGTGGCTTCTTCCACGCCGCCGCGGCCCTGCAGCCGTTGGTCTGGGCGCTGACCGCGGCGGGGTTGCACGCTGCGTTGGAGTGGGGCGCGGCGCGGCGCGGTTGGGAGCTCACTCGCGCCGGGCATATCTTTTCGCTGGGGGTTTTAGGCTTAGCCTTGGCGCTGAGTGCGTATGCCGTGCAAGTGCGCGTGAGCCACGGCGCCTGGGACGCGGGCTACCGCCACTACGTTGAGGTGGCCGAGCAGCTGGACGCCTGGGGCATTGCACCTGAGACGCGTGTACTGGTCAATAACCCGGCTGGCTTCAGCCTGGCCAGCGGCCGACCAGCGATCGTGATCCCGCATGGGGGGCCAGGGCCGGCCGGGCAGGCCGCCCAACGCTATGATGCGCGCCTATTGATACTGGAGGCCAATCACCAGCCCAGTTGGGATGCGATCTACCGCGCTGGGCCGTTATTGAGCAGTTTGCAATTCCTGGGGGAGGTGGGCGATACGCGCATTTTCCGGCTTCCGTAATTGGCGTGTGGCCTTGGGCTTTTTGGCCGCCGCCGCCTTAGGCGGCTATTTGCTGGCCAGCGGCGGCCACGGCTTTCCGCTGGATGACGCCTGGATCCACCAGACCTATGCGCGCAACCTGGCCCAGCGCGGCGAGTGGGCCTTCGTGCCCGGGCAGCCGTCAGGCGGCGCCACCAGCGTACTATGGGTGCTGCTACTGACGCCGAGTGCGTGGCTTGGCCCCGAAGTGTGGGCCGGCCTGCTGGGCTGGCTGGCGCTGTGGGGCTTGGGCTTGCTGGGCGCGGCCGCTTTTGCACGCTTGCGCCCCGCGCAAGCCGCCTGGGCGCCCTGGGTAGGCGCACTGCTGATCCTGGAATTCCATCTGGTCTGGGCGGCCGGCTCCGGCATGGAGACGGCCTTGTTTGCCCTGCTGTGTTTGGCGGCGCTGTGGCTCAGCCTGCACACCCCGCTGCCCGGCTTTGCCGCCGGGCTGCTGGTGGGGCTGGCGGTACTGGTGCGCCCCGAAGGGCTGACCCTGCTCGGCCCGCTGGGCTTGGTCGCGGTGCGCCGCACGCGGCCCGCCGGCACGCTGGCCGGCTTGGCGGCTGGCCTGTGTGTGCTGCTGGTGCCCTATCTGCTTTTCAATCACAGCGTGGCGGGCACTTGGTGGCCCAACACGCTGTATGCCAAGCAGGCTGAATACGCTGCCCTGCTGGCGCAGCCACTGGGGGCGCGCTGGGCGGCGCAACTGGCCCAGCCGCTGATCGGCGCCGGGCTGGTGTTGCTGCCCGGGCTGCTGGTGGGTGGCCTGCGCGCCTGGCGCCAGCGTCACTGGCTTGAATTGTCGTGGGGGGCGTGGCTGCTGGGCTTTGCGTTGTTGTTCGCGCTGCGCTTGCCGGTGACCTACCAACATGGCCGCTATGCCATGCCAGTGATCCCGATCTTGCTGGTACTGGCCGCGGCGGGGGCGCTAGCAGCCAGCGCGCAGCTGCGTTCTGCGCACTGGCGCCGCCGGCTGGGGTTTGCCTGGAGCAGCTTGCTGGCATTGTGCACACTGGCCTTCTACATCCTTGGGGCGCGCGCCTATGGGCGCGATGTGGCCTTCATTCAAAACAACATGGTGGCCGCAGCCGAATGGCTGGCCGCCAACACGCCCGCATCCGCGCGCCTGGCCGCGCACGACATCGGCGCGCTGGGCTACTTTGCGCCGCGGCCGCTGCTCGATCTGGCTGGGCTGGTTTCGCCCGAGGTCGTGCCCTTCCTGCGGGATGAGGCGCGCCTGGCGCAGTACCTCGATGCGCAACGCGCCGAATACGTGATCCTCTTCCCCGATTGGTATCCACAACTCAGCCAGCGCGCCGCGCCAGTGTGGCGCGCGCCGGCGGGCGAGATGGTGATCCTGCGCTGGCCGGCCGGCGAATGATCGGGCGCCAGGCTGGCTATGCTATACTGCCTTACGTAAAATTTTGCCCAGCAAGTGTGAACGAAACCCGATGCCAACGATCAGTGTAGTGGTGGTAGAAGACCACCCCATTTTTAGACAAGGGCTGGTAGATGCCTTTGCTGTTGAAGACGACATTCAAATTGTGGGGCAGGCGGCCGAAGGGCATGCAGGCTTGGCGCTGATCAAGCAACTGGCGCCGGATGTGGCCGTGGTGGATGTCAACCTGCCCAATATCAACGGCCAACAGCTCACCCGCCATCTGAAAACTGAAAAAAAGAATGCCACCCGCGTGGTGCTGCTCACCGCTTACGATGACAGCTCGCAGGTGGTGCACGCCATGGCCGCCGGCGCGGCAGCCTACTGCGTGAAGGATATTGACCCCTCGAAACTGGTGGATATTGTGCGTGCCGTGGCCCAAGGCGGCTTCGTGGTCGGCGAGCAAGTGCTCGACCAGCCCAGCCTGCAACGCTGGCTGGGCGAGCGCAGCGAGCTCTCCGGCCGGGTCTATAGTGACCCCGGCGAGCCGTTCGAGCCGCTCTCCGGCCGCGAGATGGAAGTGCTCGAATGCGTTACCCGTGGCATGAGCAACAAAGAGATCGCGACCCATCTCGATATCAGCCATCAGACCGTTAAGAATCATGTGACTGCGGTGCTGCGTAAACTCAACGTGGAAGATCGCACCCAGGCGGCCGTCTACGCCTTGCGGCGTGGCTGGGTAAGATTGTACGAGAATGAAAAACACGTTCAGGAGTGAGCGCGGCCATGGCTGAGTCTCAAGATGCAGTATTTGCCGGCGCGCAAACCAACGCCTCGGCCTTCGAAGAGCTGGAGCTGGAAATTACCCAGACGCAGCGCGAACTGGCTGAGATCGACCTGCTGCTGACCCAGAGCAAAGGCGAGCTGGACAAGCTGACCCAGCGCAACGCCACCATCACCGCCCACCTGCAGCAAATTCAGAATCAGATCGATGATGTGCCCGCGCCGGATATTCGCGTGGCCTATGACGCCGCGCTGGAGGCGCAGCAGCGCCTGGTGGTGATGCGCGGCCAATTCGAAAAACTACACAGCGACAAGGCCCGCCTGGAGCGCCAGTTGCAGGTGTTTACCAAGCTGCGCGAGGCGGAAGCCAGCGAAACCAAGCCGCCCGAGGGCGCGCGCAATACGCAAAACTCCATCGAAGTGATGATCCAGGCCCAGGAGCAGGAGCGCCAGCGCCTTTCGCGCCAAATGCATGATGGCCCGGCCCAGGCGCTCTCCAACTTCATCCTGCAGACCGAGATCGCCTTGCGCCTCTTCGAGATCGACCAGGAGCAGGCGCGCCAGGAGCTCAATAGCCTCAAGGCGGCCGCCTCCAGCACCTTCCAAAAAGTACGTGACTTCATATTCGATCTGCGGCCGATGATGCTTGATGATCTGGGCTTGGTGCCCACGATCAAACGTTATGCCGATTACCTGGCCGAGAAGATGGGCGTGGATATCCCGGTAAGTGTCAGCGGCTCAGAGCGCCGCCTGGAGCCGTACCTGGAAGTCGTCGTCTTTCGTGCCATTCAGGAGCTGCTGAGCAATGCGGCGCTGCATGCCCAGGCCACCACAGTGAAGGTGCAACTCGATATCAGCGCGCACCAGGTGCGTGCCAGCGTGGAAGACAACGGCCGCGGCTTTGACCCGCACGCCGTGCCCGCCGAGGCCGAGCTGACCCTGAAGGCGATCCGTGAGCGCATGGATTTGCTGGGGGGCAGCTTTGACATGGATAGCGCTGCGGGGCAGGGGGCGCGCTTTGCCTTCACTGTGCCAGCCGAAGCGCGTGCTCCGCTGACCTGACAGATGTCCCCATTTTCCCTTTAGTACTCTAATTCTATTGCGTAAACACACGCCAGTTTCTATAATCTAGGCTATAACTCTGCACTTGCAGGGAACTTGTAGTGAAAGGAGGAACTCCTAATGTTCAACTCTCAAAAGGGTCAAGGGCTCGTAGAATATGCGCTGATCTTGGTGCTCGTCGCCATTGTGGTCATCGTCATCGTGTCCTTGCTCGGCGGATCTATCGGTAACGTATTCAGCAACATCATCGCCAATATCTAATTCGGTGTACATCTATTCGTAATACAGCCCTGGCAACCCCAGGGCTGTATTCGTCTGGCGGCTCGGTAGGGCATCGGCCTAGCCCATAGGCGGGATTGGCAAATTGACGAAATTTCATGTAGACTACTTCTGCGCCCATACCACCTTGTCGGGTGGGAAGGCGTCGAAAGGGTTTTAACTATGCGTGTAGGAAGACTATTAATCGTGCTGGCCATCCTGGTGATCTTGGCGCTGGTGGCTTTGTATGCCGTGCTCAATTCCAACGCGGGCGGCAGCGCGGATCAGCCGGTCAACACTGTGGATATTGTCATGGTGATGCAGCCGATCGCACGTGGCGAAGCGATCACCGCCGAACAATTGGGCCTGCTCTCCTACCCGAGTGACCAAACCATCGAAGGCATGTTTACCGATATCAGCCAGGTGACCGGCCGCCGTTCACGCTATGACCTGACGCCCGGTACGCCCCTGAATGCCAGCATGCTGGCCGACGACACTGAAGTGGTCGAGCAGGGTGGCTCGGATACCGCGCTGCTGATCCCTTCCGGCATGGTGGCCTTCCCGATCCCCATCGATCGCTTCTCCAGCCTGGCCTATGGCCTGCGCGCCGGTGATCATGTCAACGTCATCGCTACCTTGCTGCTAGTCGACTTGGATCAGAGCTTCCAGACGCAAACCCCCAACAACACCGCCGGCATTCTCGAGCCGGGCAACGCGCTGATGACCGGTGGCCAGACCAGCGAAGGCCAGAGCACCGCCAGCGTGGAGGCTAACGAGCTGATCAATGTGTTGACTGCCCAGGTGGTCAACGGCGGGCCGAGCGCCCAGTTGGGTACAGGCTTCGTTGACGAACAGACCGGCCAGCCCTTCTACGCCGTGCCCTCGGAGAGCCAGCGCCCGCGTCTGGTAAGCCAGACCCTGCTGCAGGATATTGTGGTGCTGCATGTCGGCAACCACCTGTACACCGATAGCGCCGGCAACGAAGTCAAGCCGGCCACCGCCAGCACCGAGATCGACCCGAACACCGGCCAGACGATCGAAGTGCCCGTGACGCCCGACCCGCCTGACATCATCACCCTGATCGTGACCCCGCAGGATGCGGTGACGCTTAACTACCTTATCTACGTGGGCGCCGAGCTCAATCTGGCTTTGCGCCCCAGTGGTGATGACAGCCTGGTGACCACCGAAGCGGTGACCTTGGAATTCCTGCTGAACACCTACAACATTCCGGTGCCCAGCAAGCTGCCGTATGGGTTGACGCCGCGCATTGACACGCTGATTTCGCCCACCCAACAGGATCAACTGCAGACCCTACCGCAACAACCCTAGGCCGCAAGAAAGGCAGAACGGATAGCCGTAGGATGGCCGCAGACGAAAAAATTCGCGTCTTAATTGTGGATGACGTAGCCGAAACACGCGAGAACATCCGCAAACTGTTACAGTTCGACGTGCAAATCGAAGTGGTGGGCGCCTCGCGCAATGGCTTGGAGGGCGTAGACCTGGCGATCGAAACCCAGCCGGATGTTGTGCTGATGGATATCAACATGCCGGATATGGATGGCATCAGTGCCACCGAGGCCATCCGCAAAAAAGTGCCGCACACCCAGATTGTGATCTTGTCGGTGCAGGGCGATTCGAATTACATGCGCCGCGCCATGTTGGCCGGGGCGCGTGATTTCCTCACCAAGCCCATCGATGTCGATGAGCTTACCGCGGCCATTCGCCGCGCGGGCCGCGTAGCCTGGAATGAGAAAGAGAAGCTTGCCTCCAGCGGCTTCAGCGGCCCGTCCGGATCGGGTAGCGGCAGCGGCACCTTGCTGCCGGGTGACCAGGGCCATGTGATCACCGTGTTTAGCCCCAAGGGCGGCACCGGCAAGACCACGCTGACGGCCAATTTAGCGGTCAGCATGCGCCAGCAGGGCCAAACCGTGGTGGCGGTCGACGGCAACTTGCAGTTCGGCGATCTGTCGTTCTTCTTCAATGAGCAAGGGCGCAACAATGTAGCCGATCTGGCCCCGCGCGCCGATGAGCTTGACCGCGAAGTAGTCGCCGAGGTGTTGCTGCGCCACGAAGCCTCGGGCGTGCACATTCTGGCGGCACCGATGCGCCCAGAGCAGGCCGATACGGTGAGCGGCGAACAATTTGGCTCCGTGGTGCGCTACCTCAGCCGCATGTACCCCTATGTGCTGGTGGATACCGGCTCCCTGTTAAATGAGCTCACCCTGGCGGCGCTGGACAGTGCCAGCATGGTCGTCTTGATGATCACGCAAGACATCCCTTCCATCAAGAATGCCCGCCTGTTCCTTGACCTGGCGGAAGGGGTGGGGCTCTCCAAAGAGCAGATCGTGCTGGTGATGAACCGCTTTGATAAGCGCCGCACCATCACTCCCGAGCGTGTGCGCGACAACTTCAAGAAAGAAGTGGCTGCAGTCATCCCGCTGGATGAAAAGCTGGTGGTGCCCGCCATGGATCGCGGCGAGCCGTTTGTGCTGCGCAATAGCAGCACGCCGGTGGCCAAGAGCATTGCCGATCTGGCTGGGTTGCTGATCCAAAAGCTCAAGGCCCAAGTGCCCAGCCAGATCGAAGTAAGTTAGGTGGCGGCAGGAGAATTAACCGATGTCATTGATGCGACGCCTGGAGCGTGGACAATCTGCCGAAGAAGCGCAACGTCAGGCGCCCACGCCCACTGAACGTAAAGGCCCCACCGGCGATCTGCCGGCGGGCAAAAATCCGCCCCCGCCGCGCCCCAACACGCTGCGCGCCCGCCGCATTACCCCCGGTGCGGCGCAGCCCGGCCGCGGCGGCTACATGGACCTTAAGACACGCGTGCAGACCCGCTTGCTCAGCGAGCTGGATCCCGCCCTCGACATCAAGAAGGATGAGGTGCGCCGCACCATCCAGGAGCTGTTTGAGCAGATCCTGCTGGAGGAGAACACCGTCCTCTCGCGGCCTGAGCGCCAGCGCCTGTTCGAGCAGATCGTGGCCGAGATCCTCGGCTTCGGCCCGCTGCAGCCGCTGCTGGATGACCGCAGCGTCACCGAAATCATGGTCAACGGCTACAAGAACGTCTACGTTGAACGCGGCGGCAAATTGCACCGCACGCCGATCACGTTCGAGAGCGATGCGCACGTCATGCGCATCATCGATCGCATCGTCGCCCCGCTGGGCCGCCGCGTCGATGAAGCCAGCCCGTATGTAGATGCGCGCTTGCCGGACGGCTCGCGCGTCAACGCCGTCATCCCGCCAATCTCCCTGGTGGGGCCGGCGCTCACCATCCGTATGTTCTCCAAAGACCCCATCACGGTCGATCAGTTGGTGGAGTACGGTTCGCTCACCACCGAATCGGTGATCTTCCTCAAAGCCTGTGTGGAAGCTAACCTCAACATCGTGATCTCCGGCGGTACTGGCTCGGGCAAGACCACCTTGCTCAACGTGCTCTCCAGCTTCATTCCCAGTGATCAACGTATCGTCACCATCGAAAACGCGGCGGAATTGCAACTGCGCCAGGAGCATGTGGTCACCCTGGAAACGCGCCCGGCCAACATTGAAGGCAAGGGGGCGATTGACGCCCAGCAACTGGTGGTGAACGCCCTGCGTATGCGCCCTGACCGCATTATCGTGGGTGAAATTCGTGCCGGTGAGGCGCTGGATATGCTCCAGGCGATGAACACCGGCCACGAAGGCTCGATGACCACTGCACATGCCAACGGCCCGCGCGACACCATCTCGCGTATCGAAACGATGACCTTGATGGCCGGCTATGACCTGCCCGTGCGCGCCATCCGCGAGCAGATCTCCTCGGCGATCGATCTGGTGGTACACGTCGACCGCCAGCGCGATGGCTCACGCAAAGTCGTCAACATCACCGAAGTGGTCGGCATGGAAGGCGATGTCATCACCCTCACCGACATCTTCCAATTTGAGCAGAGCGGCTTTGAGGATGGCAAGGTGATCGGCCAACTGCGCTCCACGGGCTTGCGCCCCAACTTCCTGCAACGCGTGGAGGATGCGGGTATTCACCTGCCCCCCAGC
Source organism: Anaerolineales bacterium (assembly GCA_019637755.1). NCBI lineage: Bacteria > Bacillati > Chloroflexota > Anaerolineae > Anaerolineales > Anaerolineales bacterium. The sequence continues at coordinate 581,222 of JAHBVC010000001.1, read as the reverse complement.
ATCTTTGGCGTCGGGCAGCGCCCACGGTACTAGCCATGCCGGCGTGGATCCTTTGGACCGGCATCATCATCGCCATCGCCCTGTTTGGCATTGGCTTGGCGGTGACCCTGCGCAGCGAACGCTCCCTGGTGGACAAGCGCCTGGAAGGCTACCTGGCGGAGAAGCAAACCAAGCTGGAAGATGCCGAGCTGAGCAACACGAAGAACTCGGCGCTGACGCGCTGGGTCAACGAGCGCGTTGCCAGCACCAATTATGGCGACAACATCTCGCGTGAGTTGGCGCGCGCCGACATCAAGCTGAAATCGGGGGAATACATCATCCTGATGGCGGCGGCCAGCGTGTTCACTGGTTTGTTCTCGTATTTCTTCTTTGATGGTTCCTGGTTTCTAGCCCTCGTCGGCCTTATCTTTGGCCTGTTCATCCCGCGCTTCTTCGTCGGCTTCCAGCAGGCCAAGCGCCTGCAGAAATTCAATGACCAGTTGCCGGATATGCTCAACTTGATGGTCAACGGTTTGCGCACCGGCTTTTCGGCGCTGCAGGCGATGGAAGCGGTGAGCCGCGAGCTGCCCTCGCCGATCAGCGATGAATTTCGCCGCGTCGTGCAGGAAATGCAGCTCGGCGTTTCGATGGAAACCGCGCTGGATAACTTGCAGCGCCGCATCACCAGCGAAGATCTCGATCTGGCGGTCACCGCCATCAACATCCAACGTGAGGTGGGTGGCAACCTGGCCGAAATTCTGGATACGATCTCGCACACGGTGCGCGAGCGCATCCGCATTCAGGGTGAGATGCGCGCCATCACCGCTCAGGTCAAATACTCGGGGCGCTTCCTGGCACTGATGCCGCTGGGCCTCGGTTTGGCCCTGTGGGGGCTCAACCGGGACTATATGATGGAATTCTTCAAAGAGCCCGTGTTATGCGGCTACCTCATGCTGGGCGTCTCTGGCATCATGCTGGCGATCGGCTACTTTGTACTGGATAAGTCCAGCTCGGTGGAGATCTAGGCCATGATGTGGATTGCACTGCTCTTGTTGTTCGTCGTGATCGCTGGCGCCGTGGCGCTGGTGGTGCTCGGTTTGCGCGAAAGCCGCGGCGGCGACACTCTGTCTCGCCGCCTGGCGGAGTACGCCGAACGCGGCGAGATCACCAGCCTCGAAGAGATCGAACTTTCGCAGCCCTTCATGGAGCGCGTGGTCTACCCGGCGGCACAACGCTTTGGAGAACTGGCGCAGCGCTTCACCCCGCAAAACGCCATCACCGAAACGCGCCGCCTACTGGATATGGCTGCTGCGCCGCGCTGGCTGGAGCCTACCGTCTTCCTGGCCTCACGCTTGATCTTTGGCCTTGGCCTGGGCGGGTTGATGTTCTTTGTATTCTCGCTGTCGCCTACCACTTCGCCGTTTGCGCTCACCTCATTGCTGATCATCGGTGGCTCTGTATTCATCGGCTTCTTCCTGCCCAACATGCTGCTCAATCGCAGTGTGCGCCGCCGCCAGACCGAAGTGACCAAGGCCATGCCGGATGCGATGGATCTACTCACCATCTGTGTGGAGGCCGGCTTGGGCTTTGATGCCGCCATGCGCAAAGTGGTTGAGAAGTGGGATAACGATCTGGCGCGCGCCTTTGGCCGCGTATTGCAAGAGATCCAGTTGGGCAAGCTGCGCCGCGAGGCGTTGCGCGATATGGCTGACCGCCTGGGAGTGGATGAGATCAACACCTTCGTGGCGGCAGTGATCCAAAGCGAACAGTTGGGCGTTAGCATGGCACGCGTACTGCGCGTGCAGTCCGATGCCATGCGCATCAAGCGCCGCCAGCGCGCCGAGGAAAATGCCCAGAAGGCCCCAGTCAAAATGCTGCTGCCCATGGCATTGCTGATTTTCCCCACCATCATGATCATTTTGCTCGGGCCGGCGATCCTGCAGATCATGCGCTCCGGGGCGTTCTTCTAGCCTACGCATGGTGCGCAGGCTCTCGGGCCGTCTGTGGGGCGTCGCGGCGGGCTGGCTCTTCCCGCCACGCTGCGTAGGCTGCAATCAACTGGGCGAGATATGGTGTGCTGACTGCCAGGCCCGCGTCGAGGTCTTGGCGCCTCCGCTGTGCCCACAATGTAGTTACCCGCTCAGCGATCCGGCGGCAAGCTGTATGGCCTGTGAGCGCGTAGCATTTGCCTTCAGCGCTGCGCGCGCCTGGGGCCGCTATGCTGGCGTGCTGCGGCGGGCCATCCTCAAGCTCAAACACAAACGCAATCTGGCCCTGGCTGCGCAACTCAGCCGCCCGCTGGCCGCGATCTATCCGCCTGACTGGCAGGCCGACTGTGTGCTGCCCGTGCCGCTCAGCGCGCGCCGGCTAGCGCAGCGCGGGTATAACCCGGTGCAACTGCTGGCGGCACCGCTGGCGCAGCAGTTGCAGTTGCCGCTGCTGACCGGCACGCTGGTGCGTAGCCGCGATACCCGCCCGCAGATGGAATTGCAGATGCAGCAACGCTGGGCGAACGTGCAAGATGCCTTTGGCCTGCAGGGGCAGGCCGTACAGGGGCAGCGCGTCCTGTTGGTGGACGACATTATGACTACCGGGGCCACGGTGCAGGCCGCCGCGCGCACCTTGTTGGCGGGTGGGGCGCGCTCCGTGCATGTCCTCGTGCTGGCGCGAACATTGTGACAATTGCACTATATAAGCGCGGCGCGGGCTTTGGTACACTAGATTCGAACCTTTCTCTCACCCCTTTGGAGGCGCCATGTTGAACATCGAGATCTTTGGCCATGACCTGAAGGTAGATGACTCCCTCAATGAGCATGTCGAGTCGCGCGCATCCAAGCTGGAGCGCTATATCTCCGGCCTGGAGGAAGCCCGCGTGGATCTCTCGCACCGCCCCGCGGCCCGCGAGGCCGCCCATCGCTACAAGGCGCAAATTACGCTGCGCGGCAAGAAGTTTGTCTTGCGTTCTGAGCAGCGCTCGGACCAGATCCTGACCGCATTTGATTCGGCCCTGGAGCGCATCCAGCGCCAGATCGAACGCTACAAGGGCAAGCGCTACCGCGGCAAGGGCGATGGGGCCTCGATCAGCGATGAGGCTACCGAAGAGGTGGCCGCGCTCTACGAAGAGGAGCCGGTGGAGCAAGTGGTGCGCCGCAAGAAATTCCTGCTGCACCCGATGAGCGAAGGCGAGGCGATCGAGCAGATGAGCCTGCTGGGCCACCAGGATTTCTTTGTCTTCTACGATATGGAAGCCGGCGGGGTGAGCGTGCTCTACCGCCGCGGTGATGGTGACTTTGGCCTGATCAACACGGAGCTGGCCTAGGATGTCGTCCACTACCAAAGTGTATGAAGCGGCAAACCTACTGGATGGCGAGGTGGATCAGCCTGCCATCCAGCAGGCCGTCACCCAGATCCTGGGGGCGGTAGGCGAGGACCCGCAGCGCGAAGGGCTGCAGGGCACGCCCGACCGTGTGGCGCGCGCCTACAGCGAGCTGCTCTCTGGCTACCGTACCGACCCGGTGAAGCTGATCAACGGTGCTCTGTTTGAAGTGGAATACGATGACATGGTCATCGTGCGCGACATCGAATTCTTCAGCTTGTGTGAGCACCACATGCTGCCCTTCATCGGGCGCGCCCACGTGGCCTACATTCCACGCGGCAAGGTCATCGGCTTGTCCAAGATCCCACGCATGGTGGATATGTTCTCGCGCCGCTTGCAGGTGCAGGAGCGCCTGACGCGCCAGATCGCTGATTTCCTGTGCGGGGCGATCAACCCACTGGGGGCTGGCGTGGTGGTCGAGGCGCTACATATGTGCTCGATGATGCGCGGCGTAAAGAAGCACGATGCCCGCATGACCACCTCCACCATGGTGGGTAGCTTCCGCTCCAACCCCTCTACCCGCCAGGAGTTTTTGGATAATCTGGCGCGCGGGGCAGAACGGCTGAACTTCTAAACTCGGCTGGGCTGGCGATTGTGGCCGTATGCTCCGTATAGTATGATGGTACTGGTACCTTTAGCGTGCCAGGAGGTCTATATGCAGACCAGACATGAACGGGGCCAGGGGTTGGTGGAGTACGCCATCATCATTGTGTTTCTTGCCATTTTGTGCATCGTCGCGTTGCAGTTCTTGGCAGGTGGCATCTCGAATAGCTTGTACGATACCGTAATCAGCAATCTTTGATCCATCCCCACCATATCGGGGAGCAAAAATAGCCGGATCGCCGGCTATTTTTGATTCTTGCTTACAGTGTCAGCTCTACCGGTTGTAGTTGCTGCTGGTGGCGCAGGTCTTGGGCCAATTGCTGCAGTGTTTGCCCGCTGTGCGGGTCGGTCAGATCGGGCAAAAGCTCGCTGAGCGGCACGGCGATGTGCGCCGCCAGCCAGATCTCAGGATCGAGCGCCTCGCCGGCGTATACCAACAGGTCGAGGTCCAGTGGGCGCGGGGCATTGCGGTCGGCACTGCGCACGCGCCCCTGGGCCGCCTCCCGCGGGCGCAGCACGTGGGCTTTGAGGTCTGCCGCCTCGAGGCGGGTACGCAGCGCCGCGGCGGCATTCAGGAAGGTTGGCCCGCTGCCATGCAGCGGCGCCGAGCGCCATACGTTGGAAATCGCCACCAGGCGGGTATCGCCCGGCAGGCTGGGCTGGCGCAGCGCCGCGGCGGCCAGCGCCAGGTTCTCCGCAGGCGCGATATTGGCCCCCAGGCCAATATAGGCCAGTTGGGGCTCAGCCACCCGCCTCTCGCTCGATCTCCACGCCCACCGCGGCGGCAAAGCGCACCGCGCCCGGCTTCTCAACGCGCACCTTGGCGGCGCGGGCGCCGGGTTGCGCCAGGCAGATCGCAGCGATGTCGGCAGCCAGCGCTTCCACGGTTAGGCGCTGGGCTGTTTCCGTATGGGCGATGACCTGCTTGGCCACGGTACGGTAATTCACGCTGTCGTTGATGTCGTCGCTATGTCCGGCTTGCGTTAGATCCGCCTTGATCTCGATGTTGATCAAGATGTCCTGGGGGGTGGTGCGCTCCCAGTCGTTCAAACCGATGATGCCGCGCACAAGCAGATCTTTGATGATGAGTGTATCCATAGTTACACCAGGTGGCGTCCTCCATCCAAATGAATGATCTCCCCGGTGATGTAGCTGGGCCCGGTGAGCAGAAACAACAGGGTTTGTCCCACTTCCTCCAGCGTCGCCCAGCGGCCAGCGGGCACGTCTTTGATGATGGCGGCATTTTCGCCGCCATCACTGGGCGGCAGGATGGCGCCCAGGGCAATGCCATTCACGCGGATGTGCGGCGCCATGCTCTGCGCTAAGGCGCGCGTCAGGCCCGCCAGGGCCACCTTGCTGATCGTATAGGGCAGGTGGTCACCCGCCGGGCGCAGGGCGCGCCAATCCAGAATGTTGATGATGTGCCCGGAGCGCTGCCCGGCAGCCCGCCAGAATGCCTGGCTGAGCAGGAAGGGCGTAGTGAGGTTGAGGTCCAGATGGCGCTGCCAATCGGCCGCGCTGGTAGTCTCCAGGGTCAAGTCCTCGAAGATCGCCGCGCTGTTCACCAGGCCATCTACTGGCCCGTAGGCCTGGGCCTGCTGCAGTAGCGCGGTGGCCTGCTGCGGTTGGCTAAGATCAGCTTGCAGCAAATGGGCGCGTGCGCCAGTGGCGCTCAGCTCGGCGTGCAGGCGCGCGGCGGCATCGGCGGAGCGGTGGTAGTGCAGCAGCACGGTGCCGCCGGCGGCCGCCACGGCGCGCGCCAAGGCGGCGCCCACGCGCACCGCTGCGCCGGTGATCAGAATATGCTTGCCGGCCAATGACATGTATCTATTCTAACCCTGTGATTTTTCGCCGGCCGAGCGCATTAAATCAAAGTTAGAGGGCGGCGCGCAGCGCACAGCCCGACCTTGCGCGGGGTTAATATGGGCATGATGTTGGCACGCACTGCTTCTTCTTCCGCTTCCCCCGTAGTGTGGAAAGCGCCGCTATACTCCGCCGGGCTGGTGTTGGCGGTCTTGCTGGCCGCCTGCAGCCCGCACGCGGTATCCATCCTGCCGGAGGGCCAAATTCAGTTGCAGAACGGCACGCGCCAGATCAGCGAGGTATCCGAGGCCAGCGGCCAACTCACGCTCAGCGCCGATCTGCCCGCCATTCGCCCGGGCAGCCCGGATTTTCACGCCAGCCGCGTAGAGGATTTTGAACTGGCCTCTGGCGATGTGCAGTTGGTGGAATTCTTTGCCTACTGGTGCGCGGTGTGCAAGGCGGTGGCGCCTACGATCCATGGCCTCGAAAATATGTATGGCCACCAGGTGAACTTTGTTTATCTCGATCGGGATGATCCACAAACCCTGCGGGCGCAAGAGTTGCTGGGCTATACCTACCAGCCGCACTTCTTCCTGATTGGCCCTGAGGGCCAGGTGCTGGGGCAGTGGCGCGGCTATGTGGACGGGCAAGAGCTACAACGTGCCTTGCTCGATTCGTTGGCGCAATAGCACATTCACTACACCAGGTCAATCACGCGGCTGCTGCCTGAAATGCAGCGGCCCTTGCATTTAACCGCGCGGCGCGCTATACTTTCTATACCCACCCCATATGGGGGGGGGGGTATTCAGGAGGTGTGTATGCAGCATGCACAAGCCAGCAAACGCTTGAAGACGATCGAAGGGCATGTGCGCGGCATCCAGCGCATGGTGGATGATGGCGCCTATTGCATTGACATCATTCGGCAGATTCAGGCTACCCAGGCCGCCCTCAACAAGGTGAGCCAGATCGTGCTCGAAGAGCATATGCATTCCTGTGTCATCACCGCGGTGCGCGGCGAAGATGCGGCCGAACGCGAACGCGTGCTTGCCGAAATCGCCGAGGTGTACCAGGCGGCTACCAAGGTCTGAGGACCACAAGGAGAAACACCATGAACACGATTGTCTATAACGTTCCCAAGATCCACTGCGGGCATTGCACCCAAACCATCGAGAACGAGCTGGCCGAACTGCCCGGTGTGGAAGCTGTGAAAGCCAGCCTCGAGGATAAAAAGGTAATGGTGCGCTTTGTGGAACCAGCCACCGACGAGTCGGTCAAGGCGCTGCTCGCCGAAATCAATTACCCGGTGGCCTAAGCGCCGCACCCAGCACACCGGCGGCGGGTCCGCCGCCGGTGAGAAGGAAGCCAGCTATGGCTGTTGCCAGCAAGCAATACAACTTGCCCATTCTGGGCATGACCTGTGCCAATTGTGTTTCCACCGTGGAACGCAATCTCTACAAAGTGCCCGGGGTGGCGCATGCCAGCGTTAACCTCTCCAGCGAGCGCGCTGCGGTCGAGTTCGATCCCAGCCAGGCGAACCTGGATGCCATGCTGGCGCGCATCCGCAAGGCCGGCTACGATGTGGCCAGTGGTGAGGCGCAACTGGCCGTCACTAACTTGAATGACCCGGCGGACGCACGCCGCTTGCAGGCCGCCTGGCGCGGGGTGGATGGCGTGCTGGATGCCCAGGTCAACCCGGTGAGCGCGCAGGCGCGCATTCGCTACATTCCCACCATCGTCAACGAGGCCGAGCTGCGTGCCGCCGCCAAGGCGGCCGGCTTTGAGCTGGCCGCTGCCAGCGCCGGCGAGGATGTGGAAGCTGGCGTGCGCCGCAGCGAGATCGCCAAGCAGCGCCGCCTGATGTGGTTCAGCGTGTTGTTCACGCTGCCACTGTTCATCCTCTCGATGGGGCGCGATTTTGGCCTCTTCGGGCACTGGGCGCATGCCGGCTGGGTCGATTGGTTGTTCTTCGCCCTGGCTACTCCGGTGCAATTCATCGCCGGCTGGAGCTACTACGTCAACGGGTTCAAATCGCTGCGCAACCGCAGCGCCAACATGGATGTGCTCGTCGCCCTGGGTTCCTCAGTGGCGTACTTTTATTCTGTGGCGATCCTGCTCGGTATGTTCAGCGGCCACGGCTACTTTGAAACGTCGGCCACCATCATCACCCTGATCCGCGTGGGCAAGTATTTGGAAGTGAACGCCCGCGGCCGCACCGGCGATGCCATCCGCAAGCTGATCGGCTTGCAGCCCAAGCTGGCACGCGTGCTGCGCAACGGGGTCGAGCTGGAGATCCCCAGCGCTGAAGTGCAAGTGGGTGACCAGGTGATCGTGCGCCCGGGCGAGAAGTTCCCTGCGGATGGGCGCGTGCTCGAAGGGCTGAGCTCGGCGGACGAATCGATGATCAGCGGCGAATCTTTGCCGGTAAGCAAGGCGCCCGGTGACGAAGTCATCGGCGCTACGCTCAACAAACAAGGGCGCATTATCTTCGAGGCCACCAAGGTGGGCAAGGCTACTGCGCTGGCGCAGATCGTCAGCCTGGTGGAGCATGCTCAAAGCACGCGCCCGCCGATCCAAAAGCTGGGCGACAAGATCTCCGAAATCTTTGTGCCGGCCGTGATCGTGATTGCCAGCATCACCTTCTTGTTGTGGTACTTCGTCTTCCCCACCGGTACGCCGGATGCCACGCTGACGCGCGCCCTGATCAACACCGCCGCGGTGTTGCTGATCGCCTGCCCGTGCGCCATGGGCCTGGCTACGCCCACCGCGGTGATGGTGGGCAGCGGGCGCGGCGCTGAGATGGGCGTGTTGATTAAATCGGGGGAAGCGCTGGAGCAGGCCGCCGATATTTCCATGGTGCTGCTGGACAAGACCGGCACGCTGACCCGCGGCCAGCCGGCGCTCACCGATGTGCTGCTGGGCGAGTACCCCGCCGGCGAAGATGCGTTGCTGCGCCTGGCGGCGAGTGTGGAAGATGCCAGTGAGCATCCGCTGGGCGAGGCCATCGTGGCCGCCGCCAACGCCCGCGAGCTGCCGCTGAGCCGCCCGGCGCACTTCGAAGCTTTGGCGGGCCGCGGCGTGGCCGCCGAGTTTGAAGGCGCCCAGGTACTGATCGGCAACCTGGGCCTGATGCACTCGCACCAGATCGCCTTAGGCGATCTGGCCGGTGCCGGCGAACGCCTGCACCAGGAAGGCAAGACTGCGATCTATATTGCGGTGGATGGGCGCCTGGCAGCGATCTTCGGCGTGGCCGATACGCTCAAAGAGCATGCGCACGCGGTGATCAACGAGTTGCACGCCATGGGCTTGCAGGTGGGTATGATCACCGGTGATGCGCGCGGCGTAGCCGACGCGGTAGGCCGCCAGCTTGGCCTGGATTATGTGCTGGCCGAAGTATTGCCGGAGCAGAAAGCCGCCGAGGTGACCCAGCTGCAGGCGGCGGGCCACAAAGTGGCGATGGTGGGCGATGGCATCAACGATGCCCCAGCGCTGGCGCAGGCCGATCTGGGCATTGCCATCGGCACCGGCACAGATGTAGCCATGGCCACCGCCCCGGTGGTGCTGATGACCGGTGATCTGCGCGGTGTGCCCCGCGCGATTGCGCTCTCCAAGCGCACCCTGCGCACCATCAAGCAGAATCTGTTCTGGGCCTTTATCTACAACATCCTGCTCATCCCGGCGGCGGCCTTGGGCTTCCTCAGCCCGATCCTGGCGGCGGGCGCTATGGCATTGAGTGACATCTTCGTGATCGGTAACAGCCTGCGCTTGCGCAAGGCCAAGATCTAGTTGGCGAGGGCGGGGCTATGCCCCGCCCTTCATTTTCGTTTCATCCGCCTGCGATAGAATACGCCTATGTCTGCACGTTCCCCTCTCAATCGACAAGAGTTCCTAAAACTGGGTGGCCTCGGCCTGGGTGCGCTGGCGCTGCGCCCACTCGGCGCGGCTGTAGCGCAGCCCGCCTGGCAGGCGCCGTTCCCGCAGGCGGAGCGCCTGGGGCGCGTGGTGGAGGAGCTCGACCGCTATGTGTATCTGCGCGCCGCCCCCAGCCGCGAAGCGGCCGAGGTCGGCCAGCTCTCCGGCGATACCGTGGTGCCCTGGTTGCGCGAGGTGGTGGGCAGCGCCAGCGGTTTGCGCAACCAACGCTGGATCGAAACGCCGCAGGGCTACGTGTGGGCACCGTTTTTGCAGCCGGTGAAAAACATCATCAATGAACCGCTGGCGGCGCTGCCGGAGTACGGCGAAGGGCCGGGCATATGGATGGAAGTTACCCAGCCGTATGTAGAAGTGGAGCTAGTAAATGCCAACGCGCCCGCCGGGCCGCGCATTCGTTTTTTGGTGCAGCACAACTGGCCCATTCGTTTGTATTACGGCCAGGTGCTGTGGGTGGATGACTTGCGCAGTGGCCCCAACGGCGAAGTGCAATATCACGTCTATGACCGCCACGGCGGTTGGGGGGATCACTTCTGGGCGCCTGCCAGTGCCTTCCGCCCCATCCACCCCGAAGACATCAGCCCGATCTCGCCCGAAGTCGAAGACAAGCAGATCCTGATCAACATTGCCCGCCAAACCATGTCTTGTTACGAGAACGGCCGCGAGGTGTACTTTTGCCGCGTCTCCACCGGACGTGATGGCGAAGATGGCGCCGGGCTGACCCCCGTGGGCGACTACCTGCGCGTGTATATGAAATACGTGGCCACCACCATGGCCGGCGGCACTTCTGGTGCCGGTTATGACCTGGCCGGCATTGGCTGGTGCACCTTCGTCGCCACGGGCGGCATTGCCATCCATGCCTGCTACTGGCACAACAACTATGGTGAGCGCACCTCGGCCGGCTGCATCAACGCCACGCCAGAGGACGCCAAGTGGGTCTTCCGCTGGAGTTCGCCGCAGGTGGACTATGTACCCGGCAAGATTGACCAGGTGGCCGGTACCAGCGTGCGCATCGTCCAGAGCTAAGGCCCGGCATGATCCCGATCCCCAGTATGTGGTTAGCCTTCCTGGCCGGGTTGGCGTCTTTTTTGTCTCCGTGTGTATTTGTATTGGTGCCGGTCTACGTCGGCTACCTTAGCGGGCGCGCCGCCGCCACCGACGCACCCGCAGAGCGCCGCACCTGGCTCAGCTTTCTGCACGGCCTGGCCTTTGTGCTCGGTTTTAGCGTGGTGTTCATTCTGCTTGGCCTGTTCTCCGCCGCCTTAGGCCACATCCTCTTCTCGTTCTCACGCTTGCTGGCGCAGCTGGGCGGCATCGTGGTCATCCTGTTTGGTTTGCACCTCAGCGGCATATTGCGTATTCGCTGGTTGGATTACGAGCTGCGCGCCCAGGCCAGCATTCAGGCCGGGCGCGGCTTCCTCTCCTCGGCGATGATGGGCGTGTTCTTCTCCGCCGGCTGGGTGCCCTGCGTGGGGCCGGTACTCGGCTCGATCCTCACCCTGGCCTTCAACAGCGCGGAGCTGGGCACCGGGGCGCGGCTGCTGAGCGCCTACTCGGCCGGGCTGGCCATTCCCTTCCTGGTGGCCGCCACCCAGGTGGGCTGGATCAGCACGGTAGTGCGCCGCTACGCGCGCCTCAGCCATTATGTGGAGCGCATCACCGGCCTGGTGCTCATCGCGCTCGGCGTGTTGTTGCTCACCGGCCGCTTCCAGACCCTGGCCAGCTTAGGCTTCTTCTTCGAAACGATGGAAGAAGGCCGCATTGGCTTGCAGATGCTGCTGGGCTTGCTGGCCAGCGCCGCGCTGGGCCTGGGCGTGGGTTGGCTGGCCCAGCGTCGCGGGCGCAAATTTGGCGAATGGTGGCTGATCGGCAGTGGCGTCAGCATCGTGGTGATGGCGCTCTTGTTTGCCGCCGGGGTGGGGCGCGGGTGAGGCGCCTTTGCTTACTGGTGCTGCTGGCCAGCCTGGCCGCCTGTGCGCCGCTGCCGGCCAGCGAACCGGTGGTGGGCGCCCAGGCGCCGGATTTCACCCTGCCGATGCTGGATGGCACTACGCTGCGCCTGAGTGAATTGCGCGGCCAGCGCGTGCTGCTAAACTTCTGGGCCACCTGGTGTGGCCCTTGCCGCGAAGAAATGCCGGCGATCCAGGCACGTTATAATCAGGGCGATTTCGCCGTGGTAGCGATCAACTTCGCTGAATCCAACCAGCAGGTGCAAGGATTTCTGGCTGAGATCGGGGTGGAGCTGCCCGTGGCGCTGGATCGTGACGGCGCCGTGCAGGAGCTCTACCGCGTGCGCGGCTACCCCAGCAGCTTCCTGGTGGATGCTCAGGGCGTGATCCGCGTCTTCCACATCGGCGAGTTGAGCGCGGCTCAGATCGATCGCTATTTGCAGCAAATGGACGCCAATTAATGATCACTGTCACCCTATACACGAAGGACAACTGTTCGTTGTGCGTGCAGGCCAAGCAAGACCTCGAGAGCTTGCAGGCCAGCATCCCGCACACGCTGGCCCTGGTCAACATCGAAGACGACGCAGATCTGCAGAAATCGTTTGGCACGCGCGTGCCGGTGGTGCAAGCCGGCCCCTATGTACTGGAAGCGCCGTTTGACCGCCAAAAGCTGCAAATGACGCTGGCCGCCGCGCACGATCGCGCCGAGCAGTTGCAAACCGATCCCAAATACATTCAGCGCAAAGCGCGTGGGGCTCATATGAACACAACGGATAAAATCGCTCGCTTTCTCGGCCGCCATTATCTAGCGGTGCTCAATCTGCTGATCGCCCTCTATGTTGGGTTGCCGTTCCTCGCCCCGGTGCTGATGAATGCGGGCTATCCTGGCTTGGCGCGCCCGATCTACTCCACCTATGGCGCGGTATGCCACCAGATGGCCTTCCGCTCCGTGTTCTTGTTTGGCGACCAGCCGGTCTACCCGCGTGCCGCGGCAGATATGCAAGGGCTGACTACCTATGAAGAGGCCACCGGCCTGGATGGAGAAGATATGTGGGCGGCGCGCAGCTTTATCGGTAATGAGCAGGTGGGCTACAAAGTGGCCTTCTGCCAGCGCGATATTGCTATCTACAGCGCCATCCTGCTCTTCGGCTTGATCTTCGCTGCCAGCGGCCGGCGCATCCGCCCATTGCATTGGATGCTGTGGGTGGCCCTGGGCATCTTGCCAATCGCTATCGATGGGTTCAGCCAATTGCTCAGCCAGATTCCCGGTTTTGACCTCTGGCAGTACCGTGAGAGTACGCCACAGTTACGCATCCTCACCGGTGCCATCTTCGGTTTTATGACTGCCTGGTTTGGCATCCCCTTGCTCGACGAATCCTTCGAAGAGACGCGTGTGCAGACGGCTGCCAAAGCCGCCCGCCTGCGTGGCAAAACAAAAACCCGCTGATGCCGTTTCACGCCGCGCAGGGCCTGCGTTACCTGACCTTTGAAGGGTTTGCTGCGGCAGGCATCCGGCATGCCATCTTTACCCGCCAGGGCGGGGTGAGCGCCGCACCCTACGATAGCCTCAATGTTGGGGCCACGGTGGGGGATGAGCCTGAGCTCGTGCGCCAGAACCTGCAGCGCGCCTTCGCCGCGTGCGGCTGTGCTCCCGATAGCCTCTTCGATAGCTGGCTGGTGCACGGCCGCGAGGTATTGGTGGCCCAGGCGCCGCGCCCCGCAAACCAGCGCCCCGAAAAGGCGGACATCATCATTACCGATCAACCTGCCGTAACCCTGTTCATGCGCTATGCCGATTGCGTGCCGGTGCTGCTGGCCGATGCGCAGCGCGGTGCGGTGGCGCTGGCGCATGCCGGCTGGCGCGGCAGCGTGGCGCGGGTGGCCGCCGCGGCGGTGGCCGCGCTGGGCACGCACTACGGCAGCCGCCCGCAAGACCTGCTGGCGGCGATCGGCCCGTGCATTTCCACCGCGCGCTACGAAGTGGGTGAAGACGTGGTGCGCGCGGTGCAGGCGGCCTTTGGCAGCCAGGCGGCCGCGCTGCTGCCCGTGCTGGATGGCAAGCCACACTTTGATCTGGTGGCGGCCAATTGCCTGGCCTTGCAGGCCGCCGGGGTAACCCACATTGAAAGCGCTGATCTGTGTACTGCCAGCCAGCCGCAGGATTGGTTCTCACACCGCGCGTCTGGCGGGCGCACGGGCCGTTTCGGCGCATTGATCACCCTGGCCACATGAGCTACTCCGCGCGTCTTGCCCAGAATTTGGCCGCAGTGCGCCAGCGCATCCAGGCGGCAGCCGAACAAGCCGGCCGCCCAGCCGCCAGCGTCACCCTGGTGGCAGTGACCAAAGGCCACCCGCTGGAGGCATTGCAGGCCCTGTTGGCATTGGGAGTTACCCAAATCGGTGAGAGTTACCTGGCAGAAGCGCGCCACAAGCAAGTGGCGCTGGCCGCCAGCCCAGATGTACAATGGCACATGATCGGCCATGTGCAAAGCCGCAAGGCGCGCGAGGTCAGCGAGCATTTTTCCATCGTCCATTCGGTGGATAGCTTGCGCCTGGCCGAACGCTTGCATCGCTTCGCCCAGGAACGCGGCCAGCGTTTGCCCGTGCTGCTCGAATGCAATGTCAGCGGTGAGATCACCAAGCAGGGCTGGGCGTGTGCGCAGGACCCGGCAGAATTCTTTGCCGATGCGCATGTGGTGGCCGGGCTGCAAGGCCTGGAGCTGCGCGGCTTGATGAGCATGGCGCCGATCACCGCCCGCCCAGAGGAGGCGCGCCCCTATTTTGAGCGCACGCGCCAGCTGCGTGATGCGTTGGCCCAGCGCCTGGGCCAGCCGCTCCCCGAGCTTTCAATGGGGATGAGCAATGATTATGAAGCCGCCGTGCTGGAAGGGGCTACGCTAGTACGCATTGGCGAAGCGCTGATGGGGCCGCGCCCCAACGCCGAGGAGACGAAGTAACCATGGAATTTGCCATCACGCTGCTTTTTCGAATACTCAGTTGGATTGTGATCATTGATGTGGTGCTGAGCTACTTTATGGATCCGTATCACCCGCTGCGCCGCGCCCTGGATCGCATCGTCGAGCCGATGCTGGCGCCCATCCGGCGCATCTTGCCTTCCACGGGCATGCTCGATTTCAGCCCGCTGGTACTGCTGATCCTGCTGCAGTTGCTCAGCACGATCGTCATCAATGCCTTTCGCTAAGCCATGACGCGCCGCAGACTCAGCGACGGACGCCACGGGGCAGCACTGGCCATTCGCGTTACGCCGCGCGCCAGCCGCAATGAGATCGTGGAGATCTTGCCCGACGATACGATCAAGATTCGTCTCACCGCACCGCCCGTGGATGGCAAAGCCAACGAAGCCCTGGTTGATTTTCTGGCCAAGGTGCTCGGCGTGGCGAAATCACGCATCGAGATCGTTGCCGGGCAGACCGGGCGGGATAAATTGGTGACGGTGATGGATATGGAGAGCGCCGAGGCGCAGGCGCTGATCCTCCAGCAGATCTCCGGCGCCGCAGCTTAGCTGCCGCCGTACAACAAGCGCTTGCAATTATCGCAGCGCACCAGATCCTCTGCCGAGCGCGCCGCCTGGGCGCGTGCCGCCGAAAGCTCGGCCCCGCAGGCGGAGCAACTCCCCCCGACGACTTTGGCGATCGCTACGCCCGCTTTGCTGGCGCGTAAACTGGCATAGGTGGCTTGATCCTCAGCGCTCACCGCGGCCTCGGCACTGCTATGTTCGGTGTGCAGACGGGCGGCTTCGGCCTGCAGGCTGGCTTGCTCGCTGAGCAATTGCGCTTGTTCGCCGGCCAGTTGGCGTTGCACCTCGGCGAGTTGGTCTTGCGCTGCCGCGGCCTCACTTTGCGCTGCCTCATGGGCACCCATCGCTTCCAGTTCGGCATCTTCCAGCTCGCTCAAACGCCGCGCCAACGCCTCGGCCTCTTTTTGCAAATCTTGTAACTCTTTGGGATTGGTCACCGCGCCGCCATACAGGCTGGCCTGATTGTTGGCAATGCGGCGCTGCTGGCCGGCCACTTCTTCTTCGGCGGCGCGCAGCGCGCTATGGGCGCTGTGCAGGCGGGCTTGGGCTCCCTGGTGGGCCAGGCTGGCGGCTTGGAGTGCGGCATTGTCATTCAGGATGCGTGTGATCTCTGCCAGCCGCGCCGCACCTTGATCCAGTTGAGTATCCACTTGCTGCAAACGGTACAGGGTGAAGGCGCGGCTCATGCGCAAAATTATACGGCAACAAAGCCGGCGCATAGGCTTTGCTACAATACCGGCATGCGGCGCCAACGAGGCTGGGCTTTCTTCTGGAGTGGGCTGTTCCTGTGCCTGCAAGCTGCACCATTTGTATTGGCGCAGCATGCCGCCGATAGCCAGCATGTCTTCGGCGGGTTTTTGCTCAACCCCACAGATGGATTTAGCTATCTAGCCAAGATGCGCCAGGGGTTTGAGGGCGCGTGGAGCTTTACGCTGCCGTATAGCGCCAGCCCTGGGGCGGGGGCCGCGCTCAACATGTACTACCTGCTGCTGGGGCACTTGGCGCGGCTGGCTGGCTGGAGCCTGGTGTTTACCTTTCACGCCGCGCGCCTGCTCGGGGCGGCGGCGCTGTGTGCCATGCTGTACCGTCTGCTGGTGCGCGTCTTGCCCGCTCCGCAAGTCTTGGGGGCGTATGCGCTGGCTTTGTTTGGCTCCGGCCTGGGCTGGTTGGCGCTGGCCGCGGGTATGTTCACTAGCGATTTTTGGGTCGCTGAGGCCTATCCCTTCCTGGCTGCGTTTGCCAATGCGCACTTCCCGCTAGGCTTGGCGCTGCAAGTGTGGCTGCTCACGCCCACAGAGGCGGAGCCGGCCTGGCAGCCGGCGCTGGTGGCCGCCGTGCTCGTACTGGTCTACCCGTTTGGCTGGGCGCTGGCCGTGGCGGTGCTGGGGGTGCAATGGCTGCTGGGGCAGCAGTGGCCCAGTCCGCAGGCGCCCACGCGCCGGCGCGTGGGTAGCGCCGTGCTGGCTGGCCTGCCGTATAGCGTGTATGTGCTGTGGGTTTTGCGCAACCATGCGGTGTTGGCAGGCTGGAACGCCCAGAACCTCACCCCCGCGCCGCCTGTATGGGATTTGGTGCTGGCGTTGGCGCCGGCGTTGTGGCTGGCCTTGCCGGCCGCCATCGATGCTTTGCTGCGCCGCCGCCCGGCGGCGCAGGCGCTGGCGGCCTGGCTGCTCACCAGCTTGCTATTGATCTACATTCCCTGGGGCTTACAACGCCGCCTGATCACTGGGCTGTATGTACCCGCTGCTGGGCTGGCTCTGCTGGCCTTGCACCAATGGGTTCCCGCGGCGCGGCGCCGGCTGGTACTGAGCCTGCTGCTGATCGCCGCGCTGCCCACTCAGTTGGTGATCCTGCTGAGTGCTTGGCAAGCCAGCCAGCAACAGCCGCCCAGCGTGTATCTAGGGCGCGAGGAGCTGGCGGTGTACACCTGGCTCGAGCACAACTCGCCGCCGGGGGCGTTGGTGCTGGCCCCGCCGGGCTATGGCCTGCATTTGCCCGCCTTCACCCAGCGCCGCGTGTGGTACGGGCACCCCTTTGAAACCGTGCAGGCTGAGCAGCGCGCCGCGGAACTGGCCGCCTTGTATGGCGGCCAGTGGGGGCTGGCAGATACTTTCGCGGCGGACTATGTGCTCTACGACGGCGAGGCGGGCGGCCCGCCGCCCGCGCTTTCGGCCGGCTGGTGGCTGGCCTTGACCCAGGGCGGCTTGCAGGTATGGGCACATGAACCCTGAGCCCGCGCCACAGGCTCACTGGCCCGCCGCGCCGGTCAGCGCCCGCGAATGGCGCGCCCTGGCCTGGCTGGCGGCCGCCGTCGCCGTATTCACCAGTGTGCCGTATTTATTGGCTTGGCATACCAATGCGCCGGGTTTCACTGGCTTCCTGATCGGCGTGGAGGATGGCAACTCTTACATTGCCAAGATGCTGCAGGGCGCTGCGGGCGATTGGCTGTTTCGTAGTGCGTACAGTACCCAGCCGCAACACGGCGCGTTGCTGTATCTGCCTTATCTGCTGCTCGGCAAGCTGTTGGGGCCAGCCAGCCACGGCAGCTATGTGCTCGCATTTCATTTGTGGCGCGTGGCTAGCCTCGCGCTGCTGAGTGCGGCGGCGTATCGCTTCGTGGCGCATTTTGTTGCTACGCCCGCCCTGCGCCGCGGGGCCACGCTGCTAGCCTTGCTGGGCAGCGGGCTGGGCTGGCTGCCCCTGCTGTTGGGCTATTCGCACCTATGGGGCGGCCTGCCGCTCGATTTCTATTCGCCGGAGACCTTTGGTTACCTAGCTACTTTCGGCTTGCCACATTTGGTGCTGGGGCGCGCATTGTTGCTGTGGGGGTTGCTGGCGGTTTTGCAGGGGTGCGGCGGCGGCTGGCGGCTGGCGCTAGTGTGGCTGGCACTGGCTTTAGTGCACCTGCTCAGTGCGGCACTGGGCTTGGTGCTGCTGTTGGTCTATCTTGCCGCGCGGCTGGCAAGCCGCCAACCGTGGCGTGCCGCGCTGGCCGCCAGCGCTTGGGCCGGGGCCGGCGCGGCCGGCCCCTTGCTATACAACGCCGCGGTGTACCTGCACGATGCCTATCTGCAGGGCTGGGCCGCGCAGAACCAAATCCTTACGCCGCATCCCTGGCACTACCTGCTGGCGTATGGCTGGCTGCTGCCGCTGGCCTATGCCGGTTGGCGGCGGGCCGGGCTGGCGCAGCCATTGCGCACCTTCAGCGCCGCCTGGCTGTTGAGCCTGCCCGTGCTGCTCTATCTACCCTTGGGCTTGCAACGCCGCTTCGCCGAAGCCGCCTGGGTGCTGCTGCTGGCGCTGGCGTTGCGCGCCCTTGAGGCCGCGCCGGCATTCTGGCCGCGGCGCGGCCTGTGGCTCCTGATCCTGACGGCTGCGCCCAGCACACTGCTGCTGTGGGGCGGGGCGCTGCAAGTGGCCGCTCAGCCCGCCATGCCAGCCTTTCGCCCGGCGGATGAAGTGGCTTTGTTTCAAACGTTGCGTGGCCAGCCTGGCGCCACGGTGCTGGCGGCCTATGCCGGCGGCAATGCGCTGCCGGCCTGGGCGCCCGTGCGCGTCGTCATCGGTCACGGGCCGGAAACCGTAGGGCTCGAGGCGCTCGAAGCGCAGGTGCGCGCTTTTTACCAGGGCGAGGGCACCGCGCTGGAGCGCCAGGCATTTTTGCGCCAGCACGCCATCGCTTTCGTGATGTGGGGGCCAGCCGAGCAGCAACTGAGCGGCGGCGCCTGGGCGCCACTGGCCGCTGAGTACCTCCAGCCGGATGGGCGTGTGGGTGCCTATGAGCTGCTGCGGGTCCTCCCTTAGAATAGTGTCATGCGTGCCCGCCTTCGCCTAAGCCCACAAATTCTTGTGTGGCTGGCGCCCTTCGTCTTGCTGGCGCCAGTGTGGCTGCGCGGCCAGGCCTTGTATTGGGGCACGCCACAGACACAATTTGTGCCCTGGTGGTGGCAAGCCTGGCAAACATTGCGCCAGGGCGAGCTGCCGCTGTGGAATCCGTTGCTGGGCATGGGTGCGCCACTGCTGGCCAACTATCAATCCGGCTTGATGTACCCGCCGCATTGGCTGTATTTTGTGCTGGCGGCGCTGGGCGGCCTGCCACTGCTGGCCTGGGGGCAGGCCGTGCTAGTGGCGGCGCACCTGGCGCTGGCCGGGTTGGGCATGCAGCGCTTGCTGCGCGCCCTGGGGGTGCAGCAGAGCGGGCAGGTGGTAGCGGCTTTGGCGTTTTCGCTCTCGGGCTATTTGGTGAGCCGCGCCCATTTTCTGAGCATCAATGCCAGCCTGGCCTGGCTGCCCTGGATCCTGCTGGCGGTCTACCGGCTGGCACAGCAGCCCGAGCGGCGCAGTGTGTTGCGCCTGACGGGGCTGCTGGGCTTGCAATGGCTGGCTGGCCACGCGCAGATGGCCTGGTATAGCCTGTGGCTGGCGGCGGCCTGCCTGCTGCTGTGGGCCTGGCCGCAGGCCGGGCGTTGGCGGCGCCTGGGCAGCTTTGTGCTGGCGGGGCTGCTGGCCTTGGCGCTGAGCGCAGTGCAGTGGCTGCCCACGGCGGAGTACTTGTTGCACTCTTCACGCGCCAGCCAGGTTGACCCGACCACTGCGCTGACCTATTCACTGTGGCCCTGGCGCCTGCTGACCCTGTTGGCGCCCAATCTGTTTGGCAACCCAGCACTGGGCAATTTCTCCGGCTACGGAAATTATTGGGAAGATGCACTATTCATCGGCCTAGGGCCGCTATTCCTGGCGCTGCTAGCCTTGCGTCGCGCCAAGCCGCGGGCGCAGGCCTGGTTCTGGGGTGCGGTCGTGGTGGTGTCGCTATGCTTGGCGCTAGGGGCGCACACACCACTATTCCCGTGGCTTTTCGCGCACGTGCCCAGCTTTGATATGTTCCAGGCACCCACGCGCTTTAGCGTGTGGGCGGTGTTCGCGCTGAGCCTGCTGGCTGGCCTGGGCGTACAAGCCTGGCGCCCGCCGCAAGGCCGCAGCCTGTACTGGAGCCGGCTGGCGGTGGCCGGGGCGCTGGCCGTGATCCTGGGGGGTCTGGCCGCCGAGGCTCTGCGCCGCGCGGGGCAATTTAGCTTTCCAGCCAGTTACAGCCAGGCGATGGTGTGGCTGGGCGTCAGCCTGCTGCTGCTCAGCGTGCTGCAGCTGCGCGCCGCACAACTGCCGGAGCCGCGGCGCAGCTGGCTGCTGGCGCTCATCGTGGCGGGCGAGTTGCTGGCGGCGGGCTGGGGGCTCAACCCTGCTGCGCCACTGGCGGTGTATCGAGCCATGCCGCTGCCAGCCGCAGTGGGCGCGCAGTTACAGCCGGGCCGCCTCTATCTGCCGGCGGAGGATGAGCGCCGCCTCAAGTTTGAGCAGCTTTTTCGCTTCGATACGTTTAGTAGCGCGGCGCCAGAGGCGGTGCGCGCCAGCCTGTTGCCCAACACCGGCTTGCTAGCGCCGATTGCCAGCGCCAACAACTTTGATCCTTTGCTGCCAGCCGGATATGTAGAATGGATCGCCGCGCTGGAGGCTGCCGCGCCATCCACGCAGGCTGGCATGCTGGCGCTAATGAACGTCAGTATGCGCCAGCATGTGGATGCAGATGGCGCCGTGGGCTTTGAGCCGGTGCCCGCCTTGCCGCGCGTGCAAGCCTATCGCTGCCCGCTGCCCAGCGCGCTGGCCGCGCCGGTGGTGCTGCCGGCGCCCGCCTGTAGCTTGGAGGCAAAGCTGGCGCTCGTGCACAGCAGTGCCAACCGGGTGACAGTGCACAGCCTGGCCAGTGAGCCCGGCTGGCTGCTGCTAGCGGATACGTACTATCCCGGCTGGGTAGCTCTGCTGGATGGCGCCCCGGCGGATATCAGCCCGGCGTATGGAGTCTTCCGCGCGGTGGAGCTGCCCGCGGGCGAGCACCAGCTCGAGTTTGTATATCGCCCGCTGAGTTTTTATCTCGGCCTGGCCAGTAGTAGCCTGGCCGGGCTGTTATGCTTGGTGCTATGGCGACGCACACCGCGCTAACACGCCGCGCCGCAGCCTGGCCGGCGCTGGTGACGCTGCTGGCTGGCCTGCTCCTGCTCGGCGTAGCCGTGGCACATGCCGGCTGGGATGCGAACGAGCTGGTGCGCACCGGCACGCGCTTCAGCCAGGGCGACCCGGCTGGCACGGAGGGCTACGACGGCCAGTTCTTCTATTACATTGCGCGTGACCCTGACCCCGGGCGCGTGGCGCCCTTGCTGGATGTGCCCGCGTATCGCTACCAGCGCATTCTGTTGCCGTTGCTGGCACGCGCCCTGACCCTGGGTGATGCTGCCGCGCTGATGTGGGCGCTCCCGGCGATCGCCTTGCTGGCGCATGTGTGCGGTGTGTACCTGCTGGCACGGCTGCTCCAGCACTGGCGCATGAGTGCGTGGTTTGCCTTGGGCTATGGCCTGTTGTTTGGCTGTTTGCTCTCCATTCGCCTGGCCTTACCCGAGACGCTGGCTTTCAGCTTGGTGATCGCTGCCGTGTGGTGCGAAACCCGCGGGCGCTCAGCCTGGGCCTGGTTGTTCTTTGCGCTGGCGGTGTTTGCAAAGGAGACCGCGCTGCTGTTTGTAGCTGCGCAGGGCCTGAGTGATCTGCTGGCGCGGCGCGGGCGGGCGGCGATTGGCCTGGCGGCCAGTGTGGGCTTGCCGCAGCTCGCCTTCCGCTTGTGGCTGCTGGCCCAGTTCGGCAGCCTGGGCTTTGGCTCGGGCGGCAACTATGCCACGGGGTTCGAATGGGTGCCGTTTATGGGGTGGTGGCGCATCGGCGCATATGACCCCGCCTGGCGCTGGCAACTTGGCCTGCTGTATCTGCCGCTGCTCTTCCTGCCAATCCTGTGGGGGCTGTGGGCCAGCCTGCGCGCCGTTCGCCGCCAGCCTGGTGACTTCACCGCGCTGGCGCTTGGGCTGCATGCGTTGGTGTGCGTGTTTCTGCCGCTCTCCATTTACATTGAGCCGCACGGCAGCCTGCGCTTTGCCGTAGGCTTGTATCTGGCGCTGTTTGTGTTTGCCGGACGGCACCAATTGCGCCGCCCGCTGGCCTATGGGCTGATCTATATACTGTTTAGCGCCATGTTGTTCGTCAGCAGCTAGCGCGCAGGCTATGAAAAAAAACAGCCAGTGAACTGGCTGTTTTTTTTTGGAATGCGGATCCTGGGTTCGAACCAGGGCTTTCTGAGTCAGAGTCAGACGTCCTACCGCTAGACGAATCCGCAACAGAGAAGCTATTTTAACATGCCTTGCTGGGCATGTCTAGGATTGTTGCGGGGTGAGCACCACCCACAGCGCGCGCATCGGTGTATCGCCATTGTTGGTGAGGCGGTGGGGGGGTAGTGGAGTCAAAAATAATGCTGTCGCCAGTTTGCAGCGTATAGGTCTCGAAGCCCAGTTCGACCATTAGCTCGCCCTGCAGCACCAGGCCGAATTCGCGCCCGCTGTGGCTGGACATGTTCTTGCCGGATTCGGCGCCGGGGGCATACTGGATCTCGAGAAATTCAGTGTCGGGCTCGGCAATCGCAGTTAGCCGCGCCCAGGTGATACCGCTGTTGAGTTCCAGGGTGGGGCGGGCGCGTGCCGGCACGATGGGGGCCTTGTGCGTGCTGGGGAAGTGCTCCACATCCGTCGCCGGGTCCTTGGTCAGCAGCGCTTCACGCAGCTGGCTGGCGGTCAGCGCCGTGCTGGGCACGCTCTCTTGCGGGGCATCGCCTGGGTTCTCGTTGTCTTGCGGCGGGAAGAAATAATCCATGACAACCCCCAGCGCGGCGGCGATTTTTGTACAGAGAACGTCCCGCATGGATAGCTTTGCTCGCTTCTGCGTCCTGCTGTGGGCGCAAGTGCCCGCTCAAGATGACAGATAAGACAAGACTGTCTTTGCGAGCGATACGCTGTTATGCAGCGTGAGCAAGCAATCCCCAAGCGAGACTGCAAATAGGTTTGGGGATTGCTTTGTCGGCGCCGCTTTGCTGCTCGTTCGGAATGACAGCGGAGTAAAAAAGAGCCCGGCATTGCCGGGCTCTTTTAGTTGAGCTTGCTGAGCGCGTCCAGCCCGGCCCGCAGGCGGGCCAGCACCGTCTCGCGGCCGATGAGCTCCATACTCTCGAAGAGCGGCGGGCTGATCTCCTGGCCGGTAGTGGCGTTACGTAGCTGGGTGAATAGGGCGCCGGCTTTGATGCCCAGTTCGTCGGCGGCGGCGCGCATCGGCGCCTCGGCGGCGGCGGCGGTCAGCTCCGGCAATGCTTCGAGGATGCCCAGTGCCTTAGTCAGGGCGGCAGCGGACTCGGCGGCAGACTTGTCTTTGATGAGCAGCTTCTCAGCCGGCACGTCTATACTGGGGCGGAAAAAGAAGCCGGCGATCTCAGGTGCATCATCCAGAGTGGTGATGCGCTCCTGGATCAGCGGCGTGATGCGCGCCAGCAGGGCTGGGTCGGCCGGGTAGCCGGCCTTCTCGAAGAAGGGCTGCAGGCGGCGGGCCAACTCTTCGGCCGGCAGGGCGCGAATGTGCAGCCCGTTGAAATGATCCAGCTTCTTGAAGTCGATCGCCGCCGGTGAGGGATTGAGCTTGGCAATCTCAAACTTCTCGATCAAGTCTGGCAGGGTGAAGAATTCGGTTTTGTCGTCATAGCTCCAGCCCATCAGCGCGATCCAGTTGATCACGCCTTCAGGCAGGTAGCCCATGCGCGCCAGGTCTTGAATGAAGATCGATTGGCCGGTGAGCTTCATTTCTTCGGTCTCGCGCTTGCTCATCTTGCCCTTGCCGCTGGGCTTGAGGAACACCGAGAGGTGGATCCATTTGGGTTGCTGCCAGCCGAAGCTTTCGTAGATGTGCACATGCAGCGGCAGGCTGGGCAGCCATTCCTCGCCGCGCAGTACATGGGTGATGCCCATCAGATGGTCATCCACCATGGCGGCCAGGTGATACAGGGCGTGGCCATCGCTCTTGAGCAGCACACGATCATCAATCGTGTGATTCTGCACGGTGATGTCGCCGCGCAGCTCGTCATGCACGGTGATGCTGCCGTCCTTAGGGACCTTGAAGCGGATAACGTGCGTCTCGCCGTCCGCCACGCGTTGTTTGGCCTCAGCCAGCGGCAGCTCCCGGCAGGCGCCGGAGTAATGCGGCGCCTGCTTGGCTTCCTGTTGCGCCTTGCGCACCGCGTCCAGCTCGGCCGGGGTGCAGAAGCAATAGAAAGCGTGGCCACGCTCGATCAACTCTTCGGCGTGCTGGCGGTAGATCGCCATGCGCTGCGATTGGTAATAGGGCGCGTGCGGGCCGCCAACTTCGGGGCCTTCGTCCCATTGCAAGCCCAACCAGTGCAGGCTGCTGGTCAGGTCGCCTTCGGCATCTGGATTGAAACGTTTCTGGTCAGTATCTTCGATACGCAGAAGAAACTTGCCGCCGCTTTGCTGTGCCAGCAAATAATTGTAGAGGGCGGTGCGGCCACTACCCAGGTGGGTAAGGCCCGTGGGGGAGGGCGCAAAGCGCACCCGGGCTGCGTGGGGTTGCGTCATGGACTGCGAAAGCCTTTACTATGAGAAATTGAGGGCGCGGTGGCGAGCAATCACGCTCTCCACCATGCCGATGCCAAACATAAACGTCAGCAACGAGCTGCCACCGGCGCTCACAAAAGGTAGCGGTAAACCGGTCACCGGTAGCAACTGAATGTTCATGCCCACATTTACGATGGTGTGCAGCGCAATAATAACGCCAATTCCATAGGCCACCAGCGACCCAAAGGGATCCTGCGCCAGGCGCGCGGCGCGCACACAGCGCCAGATGATGAACAGCTCCATGCCCAGCACGGCGACGGCACCTACCAAGCCGAATTCGGCGGAGATGGCCGAGAAAATAAAATCGTTGTGGCGCACTTTGAGGAAGCGCAATTGCACCTGGGTGGCCTGGCCGTACCCCTGGCCGAGCAGGCCGCCGGAGCCAATGCTGATCATCGCCTGGTTGACGTTGTAGCTGCTGCCGTAGCGCGCATCCTCTTCGGGGGCGATGAAACGAATGATACGATCGCGCTGATAGTCTTGCAAAAGTGGGAAGGCGATCACTGCAGCCAACAGGCCGCCGATGATGAACAAGGCGAGATGTTTGAGCTTGAGCCCGCTGGCCCAGAGCAGTGAGAACCATACCGTCATCAGTACGATCGAGGTGCTCAGATTAGGCTGCAGCAGGATCAGCACCACCAGCCCAGCGGTGAGCAGCACGCTGCGCGCCACCCAACGCAGATCGCCGATCTTGTCACGATTGCGGGCGAAGAAATCGGCCAGGATGAAGATCATGGTGATCTTGGCCAACTCCGAAGGTTGCAGCACCACCAGGCCGATGTTAAGCCAGCGCTGTGCACCGAAGCTGGTTTGACCGGCCACGATGGTGAACAGCAGCAGGATGGCCAGCAGCACATACAACACACGGCTGGCCGAGATCCACAGGCGATAATCCAGCACGGTGCACACGACGATCACCACCAGGCCGGCCAGGGCAAAGGTGATCTGGCGCCCGAGCACGTTGAGCTCGATCAGTTCGGCGTTGCCGGCAATCGTAGAGCGAATCATGGCGACGCCGAAGGTGAGTAAGACCACCACGGCGCCGAGCAGCCAGAAATCAAAGTGTCGCCAGATCGCAGTTCGCATGTAGTTTACGGTTGACAGTTTGCAGTCTACAGATGGCAACTGCCCAGTTTATGGTTGACAGTTTGCAGTCTACAGATGGGCTTGCATCAGTCTACAGCCGACAGTTTACAGCTAGCAGCCTACAGCCTAAGCTGTCAACTGATTTTCTGTGTACTGTCAACTGTGTACTGTCAACTGTAGACTATCAACTATATTACTCAGTGGTGTGCTGCTTGGGGGCGCCTTTAATCGGAATCTCAGCCTGCAGCGTAGCACTGCGGCCTTCCTGTACCATCTCGACGCGCACGGCATGCTGGTCTACGTCAATATGGCGCGCTACCACTTCGATCAGCTCCTGGCGCAGCGCATCCATCACGCCGGGCGGCAGCGCACTACGATCGTGGATCAGCACGACGCGCAGGCGATCTTTGGCGGTGCTGGCGCTGCGGCTGCGCCCGATCAGGTCGCTGAGG
The DNA here is from genome assembly GCA_019637755.1 of Anaerolineales bacterium. Taxonomy (NCBI): domain Bacteria; kingdom Bacillati; phylum Chloroflexota; class Anaerolineae; order Anaerolineales; species Anaerolineales bacterium. Next base: position 554,967 of record JAHBVC010000001.1, on the reverse strand, counting down.
CTAGGCATTGCGCCCTTCTTTGGTGCCGATCAGCTTGGAGAGCCGGCCGAGGAAACCTTCGTTGCCGTTACTGGCGCTGAAGGGCACCTGCTCGCCGGTCAGGCGGCGGGCAATGTCACGAAAGGCCTGGCCGGTCTTGCTCTTGGGCTCCAGTGCGATCGGCGCACCCTTGTTGGTGCTCACCAGCACGGCGCTGTCGTCGGGCACAATGCCGATCAGCTCCACCGCCAGCAGCTCGAGCACATCGGCCACTGCCAGCATGTCACCGCGTTCGACCATCTCGGTATTGATGCGGTTGACCACCAGCTTGGCCGGGCCTTTTTGCTCCGCTTCCACCAGGCCGATGATGCGGTCGGCATCGCGCACCGCTGAAACTTCGGGGTTGGTGATGATGATCACATCATCAGCAGGGGCGATGGCGTTCTTGAAGCCGCGCTCGATCCCCGCCGGCGAGTCGATCACGATGTAATCAAAATCCGGGCGCAGCTCATCGCAAATACGCTGCATATCCTTGGGGGCGATGGCGTTTTTGTCGCGGGTTTGCGCCGCTGGGATCAGGTACAGCTCTTCCAGGCGCTTGTCGCGGATCATGGCCTGGCGCACCTTACAGCGGCCTTCCACTACATCCACCAGATCGTAGACGATGCGATTCTCCAGGCCGAGCACAACGTCGAGGTTGCGCAGGCCGATGTCGGCATCCATGCAGACCACCTTGTGGCCCATTTCGGCCAGGGCGGCGCTGATGTTGGCCGTGGCGGTGGTCTTGCCGACGCCGCCCTTGCCTGAAGTGATGGTAATTACGCGTGCGGTCATAGTTATCCTAATTTCCAATTCTCTGCGGTCACTTGCCCGTTGTGAATGCGGGCAATCTCGGGTGAAATCTCGCCGCGCTCGCTGGGCGGAATGGCAATATGCCCGGCGATGCGTAGCTGGGTAGGCGCCAGATCCATGGCGCACACGATGGCGGCTTCGTCGCCGCCGGCGCCGGCGTGCACCAGGCCGCGCAGGCGGCCCCACACCACCACGTTGCCGCCGGCCACCACTTCGGCGCCGGGGTTGACGTCACCGATGATGGTGATGTGCCCGGGGGAGTGTAGGCTGGCGCCAGAGCGCAGCGTGCGGCGCACGAGGATGCCGCCATCCGGCCCCAGGTCTTGCGGGGCGGGGTCTGCGTATTCCTCTTCGGCCGGCTCAGGCTCACGTGAGCCGTCGTGGATGCGGGTGGCCAGGCCCATCAGTTGGGCGCTGCGCTCGGTTTGGGCGGCGGTGCTGAGGATGCCCCAGAGCACCAGGCCGCTATCGGTCACCCGGTCGCGCAGGCGGCTGACTGCAGCCACATTGAGCTCGTGTTCAGCGGCGTTGATGATCAGCTTGGCGCCTTTGAGGAAATCGCCACGGCGGGCGAGTTCGTCTACTAAGGCTTGCTCGAGCAGCGGCCACTCGCCCTCAGGCAAGCTAACCAGCAGCCCTTCGCGGATGCCTTTGATCTCGATCGGAATGGCTTGTACGTCACTCACCAAAAAATTATAGCATCGCGGTTTGTGGCGCGCTGGCGTTTGTGTGTTTGGAGATGCTGCGGGAGCTGTACTACTCGGCGCGGCCCAGTTGCGTGTCGATGGACTTGAGCTCGAAGTAAGCTTGGATGACGCGGTTGAGGATCGGCCCGGCCACCGAGGAACCTTCGCTGCCGTTGTACACAAAGGCCACCGCGGCTAACTCAGGGTCATCGAACGGCGCGTAGGCTACTGACCAGGCGTGGCTGGGCCAGGCGCCGTACTGGCAACGGTTGTTGGCCGCGGCCACTTCGTCACAGTATTCGGCGGTGCCGGTCTTGCCGGCGGCGGCGATCGTAAGGCTGCGGAACCGCTCGGCCAGCGTGCCGTAGGTCACGGCCTCGCGCATGCCGCGCTGTACCGCTTGGATCACCGCCGGGTCCACCGTGGTGAGCTCACCGGTGGGGCGGCAGGCGCCAATGCCCGAGGGGTTCTCGTAATGTTCAATGATCGGGTCTTTGGTAATGTCCCAGCGCAGGTCCGGCTCAAAATCCTGAATGATGTTGCCTTCGCCATCCACGATCTGGCGCAGCAGGGTGGGGCGCATCTGCGCGCCGTCATTGGCGATGGTGGCTGTGGAGATCAAGACTTGCAAGGGTGAGGCGAGCACATAGCCCTGGCCCACACTGGAAATGTACGTATCGCCGGTGGACCAGTTCTCGCCTTGGTTCAAGCGCTTCCAGGTCGGGTCAGGCACCAAGCCATCGACTTCGTAAGGCAGCTCAACCCCCAGGGCTTCGCCGTACCCCATCGCCCGCGCGTAGGTGCCCAGACGGCAGATGCCCAAGCCTTCGTCGATCTCGCCTTCGTAGCCACCACCCACTTTATAAAAATACACGTTGCTGGAGTTGGCGATACCGCCATAGAAGTTCAGTTGGCCAAAGCCAGCGCGATTCCAGTCCACAAATTCACGGTTCTGGCCCGCTTCGCCTTCGTAGAAACGTTGGCTCACGGTGATAGAGCCAGGAGTTTGAACGATTTCCTCCGGCGTAACGATGCCTTCATTCAGGCCGCCCACCGCGGTCACGATCTTGAACACCGAGCCGGCAGGCAGGGCAGCACCGGCCGCATGGTTGACCAGCGGCTTGGTGGAGTCAGCCAATAGTTGCTCATAGTAATACGCCGGGATGAAGCGCGTCATGCGGTTGTTCTCAAATGTCGGCCACGAGACCATCGCCAGCAGCTCGCCAGTTTTGGGATTGATGGCGATGATGACGCCGCTGGTCATCTTGCTGGCTTCTTTATCCGCAAAGAAATTGTTCCACAACTGTAGTTCTTCTTCGATGATCGCCGAGGCGGCGGCCTGTAAGCGCGCATCAATGGTTAGCACGATATTTTGGCCGGCCACGGCGTCCACCGGCGGTTCGATGTCACGCAGGATCTGGCCACCAGCGTCAGTTTCCACCACACGGCGGCCGGGCGTGCCGCGCAGCAGCTCATCGAAATACAGCTCCAGGCCGCCGTAGCCCACCTTGTCGCGGTTGGGCACAAAGCCCTGGGCACGCAGCTCCTCTTCCTGTGCCGCCGGGATCGGGCCCAGATAGCCGATGATCGCGGCGGTGATCGAACCCGTAGGGTACTCGCGCACCGGCTCGATCACTACGTCTACCCCCGGCCAATCCACCGAATGCTCCATCACCGCCAGCGCCAGCTCGCGCGAAACGTTACATTGGATCGACACGGGATCATAGGGCGAGAAGCTGGTCTGGATCGCCACCATTTCGGCCACGCCCAGGTTGGTGCCACACGGGATCAGCGGGTCGTCAATGCTGCCCAGGTGCATCGGCTGTTCGGTCAGATCGGCCAGCGCGTATAGGATCTTTTCGATCTCGCCGTCGTCTTCGGGTAGCTCGGCAGGCACCACCACGATGTTGTAGGAGGCTTCGTTGCGCGCCAACACCACGCCGTTGCGATCGTAGATCACGCCGCGCTGCGGGGGCAGGCTAATCACTTCCGTGCGGTTCTCTTCGGCCTGGCTCAGCCAGTTCTCGTGTTCCAGTACCTGCAGGTAAAACAAACGCAGGGCGAAGATCAGAAAGACCAGGCCTACGAAGCCAAAAAAAGCATACAGGCGCCACTGTTCCAGTGCGGTGCCGCTCTTGGTGGGGTTGTTGTTGAGAAAGGTCATGAGTTTGCCGGAGCTGCAACCATCTTGTTGATTTCAGTGATTAAAGCATTGATGGGTAAGAGAAGGATGAGATTTAGCAGCAGGGTCGGCAGGGTGACCAGATTAAACGCGTCGCCCAGGCGGATCGGGTTATCCGAAAGCCAGAGGTAGCCGAGGGTGAGCAGGTGCACCGCCAGCGTGCCCACCAGCAAGCTGGTGACCAGGGTTAGCAAGCGCACCTGCCAGATGCGGCGATGCAGCAATTGGCACAGCCCGGCCGCCAGCGTGTAGCCGGCCATCAGCAACAGATCGGGCAGGGCGCTGCTGTAGCCCACCATCAAGCCGGCCACCAGCCCCAGGCGCCAATCGGGGCGGTTGTCCTCTTGCATCATCCAGGTCAGCAGCACCAGTAGCACCAGGTCCACCTGGCCTTGCAGCAGGCGAATGCGCGGCAGCAGGGTAACCTGCAGCAGCGTGGCCCCCAACAACAACAGCAGCGCTACAAAAGTGCGCATGCTAGTTGCTGGTTCCCGTCAGTGGGCTGAGATCGAGCGGCTGGAAGTTGACGATGATCAGCACAATTTCCAACTGGGTAAAGTCCACCGCGGGTTGCACCGAGGCGGTTTGGAACAGTGCAGTCGCCTCGCGACGCACATTACTCACCTGGCCGATGAGGATGTTGCTGGGGTAGCCACCACCGATGCCTGAAGTGAACACCAGGTCACCGGGTTGCAGGCTGGCATCCAGCGGCAACAGGTCAATGCCGATCTGGCTGGTGACGCTGCCGCTCAGCAAGCCATCCACCTCGCTGGGTTGGATGCGCACACTCACCTGGCTGCCAGGGTCGGTGATCAGTTCCACCCGCGCCGCGGTGGCGGTGACTTGCGAGATGCGGCCCACCAGCCCCTGTTGCGATACCACGGGCATGCCACGGCGAATGCCGTCATCCGAGCCGCGGTTGATGATGATGTAATGCAGGAAGGGGCTGGGGTCCTGGCCGATCACGCCGGCCGCCTGGTAGACGTTCTCGGGGCGTGCCCGGGCGAAATCCAGCAGGGCGGAGAGCAATTCGTTTTCCAGCACCTGCTGTTGCAATGTGATGATCTCAGTTTGCAGCTGGGCGTTCTCTGCACGCAGTTGGGCATTTTCCTGGCGCAAGCTGGCAATGTTCACCGGCGCGTTGACAAAATCCTGAATGGCCTGGAAGCGTGTGTACAGCCAGCTTTGCACGCCATAGATCGGGTTCATCGCCCCGTTGAACACAGGCGTCAGATAGCCACCCAGCGCCAGCAGCAGGATACCGGCAGCGAGCACGAGCAGGGCGGCGAGCTGGTAGGGATTATTGCGTGAGGGGCGCATGGAGGCTAAGCATAACGGGCCGAGATTAAGTGCCAGGTGAGGAGCGCAGCCCGTGCAGCCCTCCCTGGTGAGGTCAGTCTACCTGCAGCAGGAAGTGGCGGTAGGCTTCCAGGTCGTCGAGCACCAGGCCGGCCCCGCGCGCCACGCAGGTGAGCGGATCGTCCGCCACCCAGCAGCGCAGGCGCAGCTCGTCGCTCAGGCGCTCCGACAGCCCTTGCAGCAGTGCGCCGCCGCCACACATGGCGATGCCGTTATCCATCACGTCGCCCACCATCTCGGCCGGCACATCATCCAACGCTTCCTTGGTGGCCTGCACGATCTGATCCAGCGGGCCGGAGAGCGCCTCGCGGATCTCGATCGAAGAGATCTCCAGCGTTTCGGGCAGACCGGTCACCAGGTTGCGGCCGCGCACGGTGGTGGTGCGCTCTTCTTTGAGCGGGTAGGCCGAGCCGACCTTGATCTTGACCTGTTCGGCGGCGCGTTCGCCGATGAGAATGTTGTACTTGTTGCGGATATATTGCACGATCGATTGGTCGAGCTCGTCGCCCGCCACGCGCAGACTGCGATTGGCTACCACCGAGCCGAGCGAGAAGACCGTCACCTCAGAGGTGCCACCGCCGATATCCAGCACTACATTGCCGCCCACCTGGTTGATCGGCAGGCCAACGGCCAGGGCCGAGGCGGTGGGCTCCTCGATCAGGTAGACCTCGCGCGCTCCGGCCAGCAGGGCGGCGTCATTCACGGCGCGCTTCTCGACTTCGGTGACGCCCGAAGGCACGCCCACCACTACGCGCGGGCGGGGCAGCGGAACAATGCTTTGCTCGTGCGCCTTGCCGATGAAGTGGGCCAGCATCGCTTCGGTGATCTCAAATTCGGAAATGACGCCATCGCGCAAGGGGCGCACGACCAGTACGTTCTTGGGGGCGCGGCCAGCCATCTCTTTGGCCACTTGGCCCACGGCAGCTTTATCGCCCACCATGATCGGCAGGCGCGATTTCTTCTCCACCGCCACCCACGAGGGTTCATTGATGACGATGCCCTTGCCGCGCACGAACACCAGCGTGTTGGCGGTGCCGAGGTCAATGCCAATATCCAGGGAGAAGAAACCCAGGATCCAGTTGATCGGGTTAAAGGCCATGCATACCTGCGAACCCAGTGAATGCGGCGTCTGGCGGGGGAGATAGCGTGATCATTTTGTAGTAGCAGCCTTGAGGTACTGCAGACCTGACGTTCTGATTAAACCGAGTGATTCTACCATGCAGCATAGGGAAACGCATTCACCTGCCTTTAACAGTTTGGCGGCCAGCCTAGGTATAATCCTGCCAATTCAGTCATTGAGGTTGCCTAGCGCATACATATAAAAGAAGCTACGAGGGAATAGCGCACGGCCCGGCCTAGCCGGGTGACGAGGTTGAGTTGGTTCTTGCGCAAGCCACGAACGGTTTCACCGTTCTCTGGCTCGCGCGGGCGAATGCAAAAGACCGCATTTGCCTTGCTTCACGGCAAAGATAAGTAGCCCCGAACGGGCTACGAAAATCGAATACAGGTGCAGTTTTGGCTGGTTTCGCCAAAACTGCATTAGCAAGCGCAGTGGGCGGCCTGCGGCCGACCACCAGCTTGCGTAGATCAGCGGATGCCACTCCGGGAGACCCGCCCCCGAATTTCCCTCCAAGATAAAGCTGGCCTACAAGGCTGCCCGGGTAACCGGGCAGACAAAATCGCCAGCAGCGGCTTGCCAAATCGTTGGAGGATTCTGTCTACATGTGTGGAATTGTTGGCTACATCGGCCCGCGCGACGCGACGCCGATCATTTTGAACGGATTAAAACGCCTGGAGTATCGCGGCTACGATTCAGCCGGCATCGCGGTACTGCAGGATGAGCGTATCGAAATTCGCCGTGATGCGGGCAAGCTGGAGCGCCTGTTCAACACCGTGGCCGCGCAGCCTGTGCACGGCCAGTTGGGCATTGGCCACACGCGTTGGGCCACCCACGGTGAGCCCAACGTGCGTAATGCTCACCCGCACATCAGCACCTCGGGGGATGTAGTGCTGGTGCATAACGGCATCGTGGAGAATTACCTGCAGTTGCGCGAAGAGCTTGAAGCCGAAGGCGTAGAGTTCAAATCGGATACCGATACCGAGGTCATCGTCCAGTTGGTCGATCGCTTCCTGGCCAAGGATGGCAACCTGGAAGACGCCGCCCGCCAGGTGTTGCGCCTGATCCGCGGCCACCACGGCATCGTGCTCTTCAGCGCCCGCCAGCCCGATCGCATCGTGGCGGCGCGCATGGGCAATGCCGGGGGTGTGGTGGTGGGCTTTGGCAAGGGCGAGATGTTCGTCTCCTCCGATCTGCCTGCCATCCTCGAACACACGCGTGAAGTCGTCTTCCTCGAATCGGGGCAGATGGCCGTGGTGACCCAGCAGGGCATGAGCCTGAGCAACCTGCAAGGCGAAACCTTGCAGCCCAGCGTGGATGTGATCTTCTGGGATCCGGTATCCGCGGAGAAAGGCGAATATCGCCACTTCATGCAGAAGGAAATTCACGAGCAGGTGCGCTCGCTCACCGACACAATCTCCGGCCGGGTGGATTTTGAAACCGGCCGCATCCTGCTGCCCGACCTTAAGCTCAATGAAGCCTTCGTGCAGCAACTCGAAAAGATCTGGATCATCGCCTGTGGCACGGCGGGCTACGCCGGGCAAATTGGCGCCAAATACATCGAGCGTATTGCGCGCATCCCGGTGGAGTTTGACATCGCTTCCGAGTTCCGCTATCGCGATCCGCTGGTGAGCGACAAAATGGCCGTGCTGGCCATCAGCCAGTCCGGCGAAACCGCCGACACCCTGGCGGCGATGGCCGAAGGGCGCAAGCGCGGCGCAACCCTGTGGGCCAACATCAACATGATCGGCTCGCAGGCCATGCGCGTGGCGGATGGCTACATCTCGATGCAGACCGGGCCGGAGATCGGCGTAGCCTCCACCAAGGCCTATACCGCCCCGGTGGTCAATCTCTACATGCTGGCGATCCTGCTGGGCGAGCTGCGCGGCACGCTGGATGACAACACCCGCCGTGCCCTGGTGGCCGAGCTCAGCCACATCCCTGAGTGGGTCTCTGCCTGCTTGCAGCGCGAAGCCGAAGTGCTCGAAGTGGCCAAGGCGCTCAAGGACATTACCCATTGCCTGTATCTGGGGCGCGGGATCAACGTCTCCACCGCCTATGAAGGTGCCCTCAAGCTCAAGGAGCTTTCCTACATCCATGCTGAGGGTTACCCGGCCGGTGAGATGAAGCACGGTCCGATCGCCCTGGTGGATGAAGATATGCCCGTGATCGTGGTGGCCCCGCAAGATGAGCTGTACGAAAAAATGATCAGCCAGATTGAGCAGGCCAAGGCGCGCGGCGGCAAAGTGGTGGCGGTTGCCACCGAAGGCGATGAGCTGATTCCCACCTTGGCCGATCATGTGCTCTGGGTGCCCAAGACCCCGGCGCTGCTCTCGCCGGTGGTGACGGTCATCCCGCTGCAGATGCTGGCCTATCACATCGCCAGTCTGCGCGGCTTGGATGTTGACCAGCCGCGCAATCTGGCCAAGAGCGTGACGGTGGAATAGCCGCCCACGCCAAGCGCACGTTCCGAAGGGTGGGCCAAGGCCCACCCTTCTTGCTGTATCCACCCGACGGGAACACGATGCCCAGACGACGTTTTCTTCTCTACTTAACCATAGCCAGCCTGCTGGCCGGGGCAGCACTGTACCTGGCCACTGCGCCGCTGGGCGCGGGGGTCAGCGAAGATTCGGCCAAGTACATGTCGGCTGCCGAGAATCTGGTGGTTGGCCGTGGCTTGTATATGTACAACCGCGAACCGATGACCCAGTGGCCGCCGGGTTACCCCGCGGTGCTGGCCGGGCTGCACTGGCTTACTGGGCTGGATGTGTTCGTAGTGGGGGGCTGGCTCAATATCGTATTGTTCGCCGCTAACCTCGGGTTGAGCGGCTGGCTATTCTGGCGTTTGTTTGGGCCGCGTGTGTATACCTATGTAGCACCGCTCTTGGTATGTACCAGCCTGGGCTTGCTCTCCGCGGCGGTCACGATCGCCAGCGATCCGCTTTTTCTCACGCTGGTGTTGTGTTTCTTATTGGCTGGCGAGGCCACCCTGCGCCAGCCGCGCCGCCGCACGCTGGCGTTGCTGGGCTGCCTGGCCGCGTTGGCGCCATTGGAGCGCTACGTCGGCGTGAGCCTGGTGGCGGCGGGCGCCGCGCTGGTGTTTGCCGCGGCGCGGGGCACATGGCTGCGCCGCGCTGGGCGAGCCGCCGCCTTTGGTGCGCTGGCCAGCCTGCCTTTGCTCGCCTGGGTGTATGGGCGCAATGTTGCGCTGACCGGATCCGCCTTCGGGCCGCGGGCCTTTGTTGCGCCTTGGCTCAATCTCATGCTCTCCGTGGAGAAGGTCGTATCCTGGTTCGTGCCCGATCTGATCCTGCGCTTCATCCCGCCCGCTGCCGTGCTGCTGGCGGCTGTGGCACTGTGGTGGTGGCTGGCCGGCCGCAACGGCCGGGCGGCTTTTGCCAGCGCTGTGCGTACGCCGGCGGTGTTGCCACACCTGGCCTTTGTGCTGGCCTATTTGTTGGTGCTGGCGTTCACCAGTAGCTACTTTGAATTCCGCGTCGTGGGTTTCAATCGCATTCACGCCATCTTGTTGCCCAGCCTGCTGATCCTGGCCGGCGTGGCGCTGCAGCCGTTGCCCCAGCTGGCCAGGCGGGGCGGGCTGCTGCTGGCGCGCTTGGTGTTGGCAGCCTTATTGCTCTTTACTGGCTATCGCGCGCAAAAATATCTGCGCATCGTCGCCGCAGAGGGCGATCCTATTTTCAATTTGGCCAACACGGCTACATTGCAGCAATCTGCCCTGGTGAGCTATTTGCAAAATACCCACGCGCTGCAAGAGGCAGAGTTGTATTCAAACAATGAGGCCGTGCTGTGGTTTTACACCCGCCAGCCGGTGGGCCGTGTGCCGCGCGCAGGCCAGCCCAGTGATTGGCCCTTGGGCCGCCAAGGGTACATGGTGTGGTTCCTGGGCAGTCTTGACTATAAGTATGGCCTGGTGCCGCCCGATGAATTCGCCGGGCGCGGTTGGCTGACGCCGGTGTTCAGCGATGCGCTGGGGGTGGTCTACGCCCTCAGCGCGCCAGCTAGCGAATAGCTAGCTGGCCGAGTGCTGTTGCGCCAGTTGGCGTAGCAGCGCTAGCTGCTCTTCCTGAAACTGGATTAGCGCCTGCCATTGTTCGCTGCGCAGCTGATCGATCTTTTCGTGCAGCTCAAGGATCTCCAGCTCGGCTTTCAGATTCACCTGGTAGTCATGCTCGGCGGTGAAGCGATCACGCGCCGCCTGGCGGTTCTGCGACATCAGAATGATCGGAGCTTGAAAGGCAGCCAGGGACGAGAGGAACAGGTTGAGCAGAATAAACGGGTAAGGATCGAAGGCGCTGCCGCGCTGGGCCAGCACGAAGCCATTCAGCGCGATCCATAGCACCAGCAGAACGAAGAAGCCGATCACGAACGGCCACGAACCGCCAAACGCGGCAATTTTATCGGCCACGCGCTGGCCCAGCGTCACCTGGGTTTGCAGGTCACGATTGATGTTACGGCTCACGTGCAAACGCCGGGCGGCTTGTTCCAGCACATATTGCTCGCTCTTGCCCAGTTGGCTCAAACGTCGCTTGATGTGCTGCAGATCCTCGGGCTTGGGTTGCTCTGACATCACCAACCTCCACGTGTATGAAATTTGTATCTGTTGGGGTTTGCTTTATGTTCTGCTGCGGCGTGTGCTGCTAGATGAATGCGCGCCACAACAAAAAGGCGGCCATGCCTAGCAGAATAGTAACCAGCAAATTCTTGGTGCGCCATGAGATCACGACGGCGATCAGGCTGGCGGCCAGGGTGGCATTATCCGCTGCCAGCGCCAGGCGCCCCTCGCGCAGCACCGCGATCGGAACGATGATCGCCGCCAGCACGGTGGGTGGCACATAGCGCAAGGCGCGGGCCACGTTGGGCGGCAGGTTGCGGCGGCTGAGCGCGATCAGCACCGGAATGCGCGTGGCCATCGTGGCGGCGGCCATGCCCAGTAGCAACCACAGCTCATTCATGCACCGGCTCCGTGGGGCGCGGCCAGTGCTGCTCGGCCAGCAAGCCGGTAAGGATACCCAGCACCGCCGCCAACAGCAACCCGGCGCGGTGGGGCAGCCCGTTGGCTAGCACCGCAGTGGTGCCGGCCACCAGCACAGCCAGCAACTCCGGCTTGCCCTTGAGCATCGGCACCAACATGCCGATGAAGGTCACCACCAGGGCAAAATCCATACCCCAACTGGCCGGGTCTTCAATCGCCTGGCCAGCGCGGATGCCCAGCCAGGTGGCGGCAAACCAATTCAAGTACATGGCCAGCTCACTGCCCAGCAGATACCACTTGCGGTCTTCTAGTTGTGGGCGTTCGGCAAACCCTTTTACCGCCACCACGAAGGATTCATCGGTAAGCCAGAAGCCTAGCGGGGTCAGCCAGCGGCTGCTCAGCCCTTTGAGCTGTGGCGCCAGGGTGGCAGCGTACAGCGCGTGGCGTGCATTGACCACCAGGGTGGTCAGGGCGATCACGATCACCGGGGTGTGCGCGGCTACCAGGCTCACCGCGATAAATTGAGCCGAGCCGGCGAAGACCATCAGCGACATCGCCGCGGTGGCCCAGGCGCTCAGCCCGCTGGCCACCCCCAGCGCGCCGTAGATCAGGCCAAAGGGCAGGGCGCCGACCAGCAGCGGAAAGGTGTCTTTGGCGCCGGCCCAAAAGGCGGCGCGGCGGGTGGTGGGTGTGGCCTCAGATGGCTGCATACGAAGCTGGGATTCTATCAGTATGCACTCAATCGGGCCGCTACCCAGGCAAAATTGCGCAATTGCCTGCCAAATTAACTGAGCGGCGCGAAAGGATCGTTCTCGTCGTGGCCTTTGTCTTGTGGGGGGCGCTGGATAAAGAAGCTGGCCACGATGACTGTCAAAATGCAGATCAGCGCGATGCCCACCACCAGTTGCAAGCTGCTGTTGCTTTGGTTTTGCGCGTTTTGCTGCGCCACCACCTGCTGCGCTTCGGCCAGCGCGGCTTGCACCGTGGCATCTACATCGGCGGCCGCGCTGGGGCTTTGCGCCGGCGTGCGCGTGGCGGCTGGCGTGCTGCTGGCCGTGGGCGTGCTATTGGTATCTTGCGTGGGGGCCGAAGTGGCCGCGCTGCCTGGCGGCGCCACGATGACTTCATCGCCTGGGTGCACCACCGCCCATTCGGCGAAGCCGTTCAAATCGAGGATCTGCTGCAGCGGTACTTCATACACCGCCGCCAGCGTCCATAGCGTTTGCCCCGTGCGCACAATGTGGCGGATCGAGCCGTCGGGTTGCGGCTCGGCCTTGGTCACCGGGATTATTACTTGCGCGGCGGGCTGTTGGCTGGTTTGCCCGCTGGCTGGCGTGCTGCCGGTGCCCGCACTGCTGCCGCCCACGCTATAGCCAGTGACGCATACAAAGTAATAGCGCGTGGTGCCATCGTTGGCCACGCCACAGCCGATCTCGACATAGGTCGAGGCCAGCATGGTGTCATTGTGCACCTGCGAACCCTTCCACCAGCCGATGGCACTTTGGGCCGTTTCGCCCATGCCGTATTTGGCAATCTCTGAGACGAAGATGGTGGCCCCGCCGCCATACCCGGCTGCGATGGCACGATCGCGTGGCCGTGTGCCGCCCGGCCCGGTGTGGATATCGCCGCCGGTGGCGCCACTGGTTGAGGCCAGGTAATCGGCCTGGCCCTGAGCCAATTGGGAGAGCAATCCGTGCTCACTATAGGCCGGCAGGCCGTATTCGGCACGGTAGGCATTGATCAAGGCCACCACTTCCCCGGGGGAGCTTTGGGCCAGGGGTGCGGGTGCCTGTTGGGCCCCGGGGGCGGCACTGATCAGTAGCAAGGAGAGGGCTGCCAGGCAGCGAAGCAGGGTGGGCATAGTGGCAATGCAGGCTCCATGCTACCACCTGGGCCGCGTGCCCCGCGTGAGTGCGGGCTAAATTCACCGGGTGCTGCACGGCGCCCCAGGCGCTACAAATGCTTATTTGCAAAGCTGTGAAGCACACCGGGATCTTTTTTGGCTACACTGATTGGGCCATCGCTGCAGCCGACAATGCACGTTAGGAGGATATATGCAGCAAGGAACCTTTGGGCGCTTAGCCGCCTTGGGCGTAGCACTGCTTCTCATACCGGCCATGTGTTTGGGAAGCGCCTACGCTCTGGGGATGAACATTACTTCACCTTACTTCGACCTCTCCTTTGGCCCCAACGCGGGCAACACCAGCTTCACCACATCCGGCCCCACCTCGATCATCTACACCAATCCTGTGGTGCCGGATGAACCCCCTGTGCCGCCCAACACCCCGCCAAACAACAATGGCGGCAGTGGCAACGGCAATGGGAACGGCAACGGGAATGGGGGCAACGATTCCGGAGCTACGAGCACCTGTTTGTTGAATTTGCTGTGCCTGGATCTGAAATCCAATGTCGCCGGGCTTGCTCCGCTGAACCTGAGCCTGGGCAAACTGGGCCAGAGCACTACCGACAGCCTCAACGGGCTGCTGGGCCTAGACCTGAATCTGGGCGGCACTCCGCAACCCACCAGTGCGCCCGGGCAGACCGGGGCAGGCGAGTGCACCAGCGCTGCCTGCGTAGACCTGGGCGTGTTGCAGGGCAGCCCGGCCAGTGAGGACCTGCTCGGCCTGGATGTGCAAGTCCCTCCGCTGGATACCGGCGTGCAAGTGGGCGTCGGCAGCCAGCAAGGGGTGCAATTGGATGTGACTCTGCCGGTGGTCTTGCCCACCAGTGAACCGGCCAACCTCAACCTGCTCAATCTGGTGGAAGTGGGCGTGGGTGGCGGTAGCAGCGGCGTAGGGATCAATCTCAAACTGTTCCCGTAACCGCGCGTGATCGCAGCACCTTTAGGGTTCACACAACCACTTTAGTGGTTGTGTGAACCCTTTTGTGTTACCTGGTGCGCCGTTCACCTTAACGGGCGCTACGCGAACCTGGCGTGTGAAAGATACACTGCGGCGTCCCCTGCGGGCCAGTTTGCAGTTTGCTGATCTGTTCCAGTGGAGTATCTAGTAATTCTTCCAACAAGTACGCATCCATCTGGCATAACTCGGGGTGCTGCGCAATGATGGCGCTGAACGGGCAATGCCCCAGCACCACCTGCGGGCCTTCGGGCCGCGCTTCCCAGCGCGGCCGGTAGCCCAGCGGCTCCAACTGGCGCATCGCCGCCAGCAGGCGCTGGCTACCGTGGCCGCTGGGGCGGCGGGGGCCGAGCAGGCGTTGCGCCAGGGCGCGCAAGCTGCGTGCCGCCGCCTTGCCGCCCACTGGCAGCCCGTGCAGCAGGGCGCGGCTCAACCCCGCCAGCCCGTCTGGCTGGGCCTGGGGGGCCAGCGCATACAGCCGCTGGGGGCGGCCGCGCCCGCGCCGCCCGGCGGGCTGGCTGGCGCTGATCAGCTGGCGCTGTTCGAGGATCTCCAGATGGTGGCGCAGGTTCTGGCTGCTCATGCCGAAGGCCAGCGCCATTTGCTTGGCGGTGGCGCTGCCGCGGGCAGACAGGAAATCGAGGATGCGTTGGCGCGTGGCTTGCATGGCAAGTGACCGGCGGGCAGTACTCAGTGCTCCCGGCCCCGGAATTTTACCAAATAATTATTTACTTTATTCACAGGCGTTGACTCAAATGTTCAACCATGTATAATGTGAACGAAAGAACAATCGTAAGCTATGGCCCAGGCACTGTATTGGGACGCCATCTATGAGGTGGTTTTGGCGTTGAAAGCCCACTATCCCCACGAAACGCTGGATGCGTTGTCGCTGGGGGAGTTGTTTCAACGGGTGGTGGCGCTGCCGGGTTTTGCAGATGACCCTGAGCTGGCCAACGATGAGATCCTGGCGGCTATCTACCAGGAATGGTTCGAAGAGATCAACCCGGTGTGAGCGCCGGGCGGGCCGTATGGCCCACAACCGATCGTGGAGATGAACGTAGATGACTGACACAACCCCCACCGTCAACAGCGCCGGCTACGAGGTGCCGCCCGAGCTGCGCCAAAGCGTCGCCGTGACCACGCTGGACAAGATCTGGAACATGGGCCGCCGTTACTCCGTGTGGCCGATGATGTTCGGCTTGGCCTGCTGCGCCATTGAGATGATTTGTACCGCCGCCAGTCGCTACGACTTGGCGCGCTTCGGTATGGAAGTGATGCGCCCCAGCCCGCGCCAATCGGATCTGATGATCGTCTCCGGCACCGTCACCAAGAAGATGATCCCGCAGATCGTGCGTCTGTATAACCAGATGCCTGAACCCAAATACGTGCTCGCCATGGGCGCCTGCGCCTCCGGCGGCGGCCCCTTCAAAGAAGGCTACAACGTAGTCTCGGGCGTTGACCAATACATCCCCGTGGATGTATATGTGCCCGGCTGCCCGCCGACCCCGCAGGCCTTGCTGCATGGCTTGATGAAGCTGCAAGAGAAGATCGACTCCGAATCCATCACCACCGTGCGCTGGTATGGCAAAGAAGACATCGATGCCATTCCGGTGCCGATGCTTGGGCCAGACATTGTTGACCCGCGCGATTACGAATTGATCAAGCAAGAAACCAGCAAGAAACCCGCGGCCGCGCCTGCTGCTGCCGCCCCGTCACCGGCAACCCCGGCCGCCGAAGCGGCTAGCTAAGAGGCAAGCATGAGCGAAGCTACACCTGCTGCGGCCCCGGCCGCCCCGATCGAAAAGAGCGCGCTGGAGCAGCGCTTCCCTGAGGCCGTCACGCCCGATGCGCGCCCTGGGTACGAAGGCTACCTGGTAGGCGCTGACCACTTGGTGGAAGTGGCGCGTGCCCTGCGTGACGAGATGGGCTACGACTATCTCTCCTCCGTCACCGCGGTGGATTACTACAGCGATGCCCCCAACGCCGAGAACTTCATCGAAGTGGTCTACCACTTCTACAAATCCACCGGCGGCGGCGCACTCGAGCTCAAGGTACAGACCCCGCGCGATAACTCGGTCATCCCCTCCCTGGTTGACCTGTACCCCGGGGCAGATTTCCAAGAGCGCGAAGCCTACGACCTGTATGGCGTAACCTTCACCGGCCACCCAGACCTGCGCCGCATCCTGATGTGGGAAGGCTTCGCCGGCTACCCCATGCGCAAAGACTGGAAAGAAGCCTTCTACGAAGAGGAGGCCAAGCCCTTCAAGAACCGCTGGCCCGAAGGCCAGGTCTACCGCGCCGAAGACCGCAATCCCTTCAACAAGAACAACCAGTACCCGCAAGGGTTCGACCCCACGACGTTCAAAGAAAGCGATGACCCCAAGCTCTACGAAGTATTGGAGAAGGCCGGGCGCGCCTACAGCGAAGACATTGACACCGAGCAGGTCGTGGTCAACCTCGGCCCGCAGCATCCCTCCACCCACGGTGTGTTCCGCATGGCGGTGCGCCTGGACGGTGAGACCATCGTGGCGCTCAAGCCGGTGATGGGCTACCTGCACCGCAACCACGAGAAGATTGGCGAGCGCAACACCTGGACGATGAACATGCCGTTCACCGACCGCCTCGATTACCTCTCGTCAATGAGCAACAACTTTGGATATGCCCTGGCGGTTGAGAAACTGATGGGCGATAAGGGCGCTCCCCCTGAGCGTGCGCAGTACCTGCGTGTCATCATGGCTGAGCTCACTCGCATCAGCAATCACTTGTGGGCCGTGGGCTTCCTGCTGAATGACCTCGGCGCCTTCTTCACCCCGGCGCTGTACGCCATCGTCGAACGCGAATTGATCCTGGACGTTTTTGAAGCCACCACCGGCTCGCGCATGATGTGCAACTACTTCCGCTTCGGCGGCGTGGCGCGCGATTTGCCCGAAGGCGTGCTCGAGAAGATCAAGGACCTGGTCTTCAACCGCCTGGAGCGCAAGATCGACGAGCTGGATATCTACCTCTCCGAAAATGAACTGGTGCGCAGCCGTTCCGAAGGGGTGGGGGTGATCACGCCCGAAGAGGCGATCGCCTTCTCCACCGCCGGCCCGGTGCTGCGTGCCTCCGGCGTACCCTACGACATCCGCCGTGCTGATCCCTACGGCATCTACGACCGCTTTGATTTCAAGGTGGCGGTGCGCAACCACGGTGATGTGTACGATCGCTACATGATCCGCATCGATGAAATGCGCTACAGCCTGGATATTCTCAAGCAGGCGCTCAAAGACCTGCCTGGTGGCGAAGTGATGAACGGCAAGAACCCCTACCAGGTGCGCGTGCCGGCCGGCGAATCCTACGGCCGTGTGGAAGGCCCCAAAGGGGAGTTGGGCTACTACATTGTGTCCAACGGCAAGGGCAACCCGGCGCGCTATCACGTGCGCGCTCCAAGCTTCATTAACTTGACCGTGCTGGAAAAGATGTGCCTGGGCCAGAAGGTGGCTGACGTCGTCGTCAACCTCGGTTCCATCGACATCGTGCTGGGCGAAGTGGACCGCTAGACGGCGAGGCTGGAGAAAAGATATGTACGGACTCGGTATTCTCAAAGGCATGTGGGTGACCCTGACCCACTTCATCGACACCTATGTCGAAGACATTAAATGGCTGGGGCGCAAGCGCTACTTCAGTGAAGAAGGTGTGCAGAGCCGCCGCAGCACCGAAACCAAAGGCATCTTTACCGTGCAGTATCCGGAAGAGAAGCTGCCGGTGCCCGAAGAATTTCGCTTTACTCCCTTCCTGGTCTACGATGTAGACGAAGAGGGTAACAAGCACGATCGCTGCACCTCGTGCGGCATCTGTGCCAAGGTGTGCCCGCCGCAGTGCATCTGGATCGTGCGCACCGAAGACCCGGTGACCAAGCGCCCCGTGCCGGAGCCGGTGGATTTCTTTGTGGATGTGGACATCTGCATGAACTGTGGCTACTGCGCCGAATACTGCCCGTTTGATGCGATCAAGATGGATCACAACTACGAGATGGCCTCGTACGATCGCCATGCGGAGCACATCTTCAACAAGGAGAAGCTCTCCAAGCCGGCAGAGTACTACGCCAGCATTCGCCCCACCAACTATGCCCGCGAAGAGGCGATCAA
The DNA here is from genome assembly GCA_019637755.1 of Anaerolineales bacterium. Lineage (NCBI taxonomy): Bacteria > Bacillati > Chloroflexota > Anaerolineae > Anaerolineales > Anaerolineales bacterium. Next base: position 536,814 of record JAHBVC010000001.1, on the reverse strand, counting down.
GGCCGAAGAAGCGGCCAAGAAGGCGGCAGCCGCCGCGGCCAAGGCTGCGGCTGCAACTGCGGCTCCGGCCGCTAGCAGCCCGCCGCCCGCTGCGCCCACGGCTGGGTAAACAACAGAATTTGTCATTGCGAGCGAGCAGTAACGAGCGAAGCAATCCCCAAGCCAGCATGCAAGTGGCGCGGAGATTGCTTCGTCCGTTTCCAGAAGGTTGCATTTTATGCAACCTTCTGCAATACTCCTCACAATAACGGTGGTCAGATATGTACAACGAAGATACCGAACTGCTCTATCCCCTGCGCGTCACCCCGGCCATCCGCGATCTGCACGGTGAGGCCTGGCGTGACGCCGCGCAGGCCGCCTACAAGGCCGGCCCAGAAGGGCCGGAGGCGGTGGCCTTCGTGCTGGCGATGGTGCGCGTCAACGGCTGCCATAACTGCAACGCCGACTCGTTCCGCGCCATGAAAGGCTGCACCGCCTGCGCGCAAGACAACGTGCGCCGCTATAAGGGTGGTGAGAAGGCACTGCTAAAGCAGGTGGAAAAGGCGCATAAGGAGCTAGAGGAGTTGGAGCGGTAAACCAGACGGATTGTTTACTGACGATCCAAAGCTTTTTGCAGCAGCGCAGTGAGCCCTAATTGCGCTGCTGTTTGTTTTAAGTAGCTGATATCTAGCAGCTCGCTTTGCACGCTAATTTACCCGCGAATATCACTTGATTGCTGAGTGCTTCTAAGATTTTGTTACGCGTACCGTAATGAAGATGGGATCAGGGCTTGGGGTGTAATTTTCCATAGAATTTGCTGGCTGTTTCTTCGCCAAGCAACAGCCCCGCTAGCCGGCGCTTGATTTCGGCAGGCGCAGCTTCTGGGTAACGCTGCCGCAGCCCAGCTACGGCAAGCTGGTGTGAGCAGCGTACGAGTGCGGTCAGCAGCTCCGCTTTGCGCCAAGGCGGCATTTCGCGCAGGGTGCGTGCTTGCAAAGCCTCGACTTCGGGATGTGTGTCGGGATAGTAGCTGGCCACCATGCGAGTATACAGCAGCTTTATAATAGGCTCATGTCCAAAGAACTCACCAACGAAACTGTATTGGCTGCTCTTGCCAAAGTAAAAGAGCCTGCCGTTCAGAAAGACTTTGTACTTTTGAATGCAGTGCAGAAACTCGAGGTCAGCGGCGAGCGCGTGGCGCTGACCCTGGCGCTGATCAGCCCCCAGCATCCCTTCCAGGCCGAGATCGAGAAAGACGTGCGCAAGGCGCTGGAGAAAGCCGGCGCCCGGCATATCGAGCTCGACTTTGCCCTCCAGGTTCCCGGGGACGGGCGCCCGCGGGCTGGCTACGCCTCTGGCGTCAAGAACGTCGTTGCCATCGCCTCCGGCAAGGGCGGCGTAGGCAAGAGCACCGTCTCGGTCAACGTGGCCACTGCGCTGGCTAAGGCTGGCGCCAAGGTTGGCCTGCTGGACTCAGACGTGTATGGCCCCAATGTACCCACCATGATGGGCGTCAAACACCTGCCGGCCCCGCCAGACAGCAGCGGCCATCTGCTGCCTGCAGAAGCCTACGGCGTCAAAATGATGTCGATCGGCTTCCTGGTCAAGCCCGAGCAGGCGATGGTGTGGCGTGGCCCCATGTTGCACAATGCCATCCGCCAATTCATCAATGATGTCGAGTGGGGCGAGATCGATTATCTCATCGTGGATATGCCCCCCGGCACCGGCGATGTGCAGCTGAGCCTGGCGCAAACCACGCCGCTCAGCGGGGGCGTGATCGTCACCCTGCCGCAGAAGGTTTCGATCGATGATGCTCGCCGTGGCGCCGAGATGTTCCGCCAGTTGCGCGTGCCGCTCATGGGTGTGGTCGAGAATATGAGTTACCTCGAGCTGCCCGACGGCAAGCGTATGGAAGTATTTGGCAAGGGGGGCGGCAAGGATCTGGCGGCGGAGTTTGGCGTCGCCTTCATTGGCGCCATCCCGATGGAGCCGGAAGTGCGCGCCGGGGGCGATGGCGGCAAGCCCATCGTGGTGGGGCACCCCGATTCGGCCGCGGCTAAGGCGCTGACAGAAATTGCCGCAGACATCGCGCTGCGTACATCGGTAGCTGCCTTGGCTGCGCAGAGTCAGGCATTTTCCATTAAAATTGAGTGATCAGTGAATAGTGAACAGTGAATAGCCTGTGCCAAACAGGTTTTCCCTGATTGCTCATCACTGCTCACTATTCACTAACCGTAGAAAGGTGCGTTGTGGATGCCTTGCATCCCAACGATAACGACATGACTGATTCGCCACAGCCGCTAGAGCAGGCCACCGGCCCGCTGATCGTCGGCATCCGTTTTCAGAAGATTGGCAAGCTATATCATTTTGACGCCAGTAAAGCGCCTGAACTCAAGCCGGGTGACTATGCCATCGTGGAGACCAGCCGCGGGGTGCAGATCGGCCAGGTAGTACAGCGCCTCGAGGAGCCGCCCGCGCCACCTCAACAGGGCACCTGGAAGTCGATCGAGCGCAAGGCATCGCCCAGCGATCTGGAGACCCACAAGGGGCTGCAAAAGAAAGAAGTGGAAGCGATGATCGAGGCGCGCGCCGCGGCGTCCAAGCTGAATTACAAGGGCGTCAAGATCGTCAAGGCGGAATTCAGCTTTGACGGCAAAATGCTCACCTTCCTCTACAACACCGAAGAAGACAAAGATATGGACCTGGGCCGTCTGCGTAAAGAGATGCTCAAGGTCTACAAAAATACCAATATCGAGATGCGCCGCATTGGCCCGCGTGATGTTGCCAAGATCCTCGGCGGCATGGGCGCCTGTGGGCTGGAGAGCCGCTGCTGCTCCACCTTCCTCACTGATTTCAGCCCGATCTCGATCAAGATGGCCAAGGCGCAGGGAATCTCGCTTGATCCGGGCGAGATCACCGGCATGTGCGGCCGTTTGCGCTGCTGCCTGATCTACGAATACGAGCAGTATGTGGAGGCGCGCAAGACGCTGCCCAAGCGTGGCAAAGAAGTGCAAACGCCCCTCGGCCGCGGCAAGGTGGTGGATGTGGTGCCGCTCAAGCAAGCGGTGCTGGTCTCGCTGCCCGAAGGCAAGCGCGCCGAGTTCCTCAAGCACGAGATTGAGCCCTGGGATGAGCTCGAGGCGCTGCGCCGCAAGAGCGAAGCTCCGTGTGACCGCCATGAAAACGGCGGCTGCGACTGCGGCAAAGCCAACTACGGCGATAAGCAAAAGAAAACCGATGACTAACAAAAACGCCCGCAATTGCGGGCGTTTTTTTGTTAGTTTAACTAGCGCAGCCAAGTTCTCACTCCACCGTGATGTGAGCAAGTGCCTCTGCGATTGCGCGAATAACTCAATGTTCCGTCTCGGCAGATTGCCGTAGCTCCACTGCTCTGAATGCGAAAGATGAAAGCATCCTGGGTTTGAGTGGCTGTAGCATTTGCTGTACTAGTTAGGCTGGCCGTCGAGGTAGGGAGCGGTGTTGTGGTCAGGGTGGCCGTTAGGGTAGCGGATGCCGTGATAGTGAATGTTTGCGTAGGGGTACTGGTATCAGTTGCGGTAGCAGTGTCAGTGGCTGTAAAGGTGGGGACTTGGAAAGGGGTGGGGGTGACTGTGGCGGCTTTGGCTGTACCTGGGTGAAGCGAGGGAGACAGTGCAAAATACCCGGCCAGTAACACCAGGAGAAATAAATTAGCCAGCCATATTCCCAGAATTATGCGTTCGGCAGTCTTCATGTACCCACCTACTTACTATGAAGGCCTGCGCAATTGTATACTCAACGGATGCGCGCCGTTTCGCTTGTCCCGTCGATCACCGAGAGCTTGTTTGATCTCGGGCTGGGCGCTTCGCTCGTCGGCATCACGGATTATTGCATCTACCCGGCGGAGCCGCTTGAGCGCCTGCCGCGCATCCGCGGCACCAAGAATCCACGCCTCGCTGAGATTATCGCCCTCAAGCCGGATGTGATCTTCGCCAACCAGGAAGAGAATACTCAGGCCGCCGTCGAGGGCTTGCGGGCGGCGGGGCTGCATGTAGCGCTGCACTTTCCACGCACGGTGGCGCAAGCCGTGGCCGATCTGATGAGCATTGCACAGCTTTACAACAGCGCCACAGCCATCGCCCGGGTCGAAGCGCTAGCCAGCGAAGTGGCGGCCGCCCGCCAGCGCCAGCCGCAGCCGCTGCCAGTCTTTGTGCCCGTCTGGTACCAGGCTGGCCCACCCGAGTGGTGGATGACGCTCAACCAGCACACCTTCACCCATGATCTGCTGGCCCTGTGCGGCTTCCACAACGTTTTCGCCGCGCGTGAGCGGCGTTACCCGCTGGCGGCTGACCTGGGGCAGGGGCCAGCTCAGCCGGCCGAGGGGCGAGATACCCGCTACCCGCGGGTAACCGCCGCCGAGCTGGCCGCCGCGGCGCCACAGGCCGCCTTGCTACCCTCGGAGCCGTATGCCTTCGGCGCTGCCAATGCCGCCCGTTTGTATGCCACCTTGGGCGGCCGGCTCCCAGCATCCCAGATCCTCACCCTGGATGGCAGCTATCTCACCTGGCCGGGCACGCGCCTGCGCCAAGCGCTGGCCGTGCTTCACATTGCCCGCCAACGCCTGGGCTAAGCCAAAAATGATATAGTTAGCCTTCGTAAATCGCTGCATACCTCAAAGGATGTACACATGAAGAACGATGTTTCAAAATGGTTGCTGGCCGGCATTCTTTTTATCCCCGCCGCTTCCGACGCTCGCTATCTTGACCCGGGTTCCGGCTCGCTGATCATTCAATTGTTGATCGCCGGTGCGGCTGCGATCAGTTACTTTTTCCGCCACTCGATCGGCAGCTTTTTTAAGAAGCTGCGCGGTGGCCAGACCGAAGAAGACGACGACAACGACGAATAAGCGTGCATGGCGGATACTAAACTTACCCCCGTCTTCCGCGATCCCAGCGGTTTTGTTTTTACGCGCGCCGGGGAGCTGTATCGCCAGGTAAACAACAGCTACCAGGCAGATTATGAGCTGCTCCACGGCTCAGGCCTCTACGATGAGCTGGTTGGACGCCAGATGATGATCCCCCACCGTGAGGTGGAGATCACCCCGGCGGAGCCGCAACTGGCCTACAAGGTTCTGCAGCCCGAACGCATCCCCTTTATTTCTTACGCCTACGAGTGGAGCTTTAGCCAGCTCAAGGATGCCGCGCTACTTACCCTGAGCCTGCAAAAACGCGCCCTGCGCCACGGCATGTGGATGAAGGATGCCAACAACAGCAACATTCAATTCCACAATGGCCGCCCGGTCTTGATGGATAGCCTCTCTTTTGAGATCTACCCCGAGGGCCAACCGTGGACGGCCTATCGCCAGTTCTGCCAGCACTTCCTGGCCCCGCTGGCGCTGATGGCGCATGTGGACGTGCGCCTCAACCAGTTGCTGCGCAACTGGTTGGATGGGGTCGATCTCGGCTTGGCGTCCGAATTGCTGCCCTGGCATACGCGTTTAAACAGCGGCCTGCTGCTGCACATCCACGCTCATGCGGGCGCCCAGCGCCGCTATGCCGGCGCGGCCCAGCCACAAGCCGGGGCAGGCAAGCCCGGGCTCACCAAGACCGCCTTGCTCGGCCTGATCGATCACCTGCGCACCACGATCAAGGGGCTGAAGTGGAAGCCGGCTGGCAGCGCCTGGGGCAACTACTACGAAGAAACCAACTATAGCAACGCCGCCGAGCGCCACAAGGCAGAGCTGGTGGAGAAGTACCTGCAAAAGATTGCCCCCAAGACCGTGTGGGATATGGGCGCCAACAACGGCCTCTATAGCCGCATTGCCAGCCGCCAAGGCATCTTCACCGTCTCGCAGGATTACGACCCCGCCGCGGTGGAACAGAACTATTTGCAGGTCAGGGCGCAGCAGGAGCAAAATTTGCTGCCGCTGCAGATTGACCTGGTGAATCCCAGCCCGGCCTCCGGGTGGGCCAACGGCGAGCGCCACACCTTGGCCGGGCGCGGTACGCCGGATGCCTTAATGGCCCTGGCGCTGGTGCACCACCTGGCCATCGGCAACAACCTGGCCCTGCGCCAGATTGCCGAATTCTTTGCCAGCCTGGCCCCCTGGCTGATCATTGAGTTTGTGCCCAAAAACGATTCGCAGACGCAGCGTCTGCTGGCGGCACGCAAAGACATCTTTGATGAGTACACCCTGGATGGGTTCAGGCAAGCCTTTGGGCATAGCTACCGCATTGAGGCAGAAGAAGCAATCGCCGAATCGGAACGCACCCTGTTCCTGTTGAAACGCAAATAGCGCGCCCGGCTCACTATGTCCGCCGGCCCACTGCGTAAGGGGATTCTGTTCGGTCTGCTCGCCGCGGCGATCTGGGGCGGCATGTATGTGGTCAGCAAATGGGTGTTGGCCTATGTGCCACCCTTCACCCTGTTGGCCTTGCGCCTGCTGCTGGGTATCGCCAGCCTGCTAGTGTGGATGCGCTGGCGTGGCAGCTGGCCGCGGCTGGCGCGGCGCCAATGGCTGCACCTGCTGGCCCTCGGGGTGCTGGGCTATGGAATTTCCCTGGGCTTCCAATTCAGTGGCACGCAGCTCTCCACCGCCGCCAATGGCGCCGTGATCACGGCCGCCACGCCGGCGCTGGTGTTCCTGTTTGCGCGTGGGCTGCTGGGCGAAGCCATCCGGCCGCGCCAATGGGGGGCGTTGCTGCTCTCCACGCTGGGCGTCTTGCTGATCGTCAATCCCTGGCAAGCCGGCCTGGAGGCACCCCTATGGCGTGGCAATCTACTGCTGGTGGGCGCGGCGCTCACCTGGGCTTTGTATTCGGTATTGGTGCGCTGGCTTAGCGCGCGTGGCCCACAACTACTCGACCCGTTAGTGCTCACCCTGGGAGCTTTCATCGGTGGCCTGCTGGTGGTGCTGCCCGCCGCCAGCCTGGAGCTGCAGCGGCAGCCGATGGCTGCGATGAACGCCGGCCTGCTGGCGGGCATTTTGTACTTGGGCGTAGTATCGACTGCCCTGGCTGCGTATCTATGGAACCGCGCTTTTGCCATGTTGCCAGCCGGCATCGCCGGGCTGACCTTCTTCGCGCAGCCGCTGGTGGGGGCGGGGTTGGGCATCGGCCTGCTGGGTGAGCCGTTCAGCTTGCATTTTGCCGCCGGCGGGGCGCTGATCCTGGCCTGCTTGTGGCTGGCTGCCCAGGGCGATAGAATCGCCTAGTTTCCTGGAGGTGTTGTGCAGCAATACATCTTTCGTCCGCTGGCGATCGTGGCGATGGTGCTGATGATCGCATTGTTGCCGTTTGGCCTGGCATTTCGTGAGCTCAGTCGAGTGATCTTTGACGCCGAGTCAACCGCGGCGATGGTGCGCCAGAACCTGCAGGATGGCCAGCTCGCCGCGGCCTTGGCCAATCAACTCACCCGCCAACTCTTCCTCAGCCCCGAGGGTGAACAGCCCTCCGTGACCGCCGCGTTTGTGCGCAACACCTTGGCGGAGCTTGAAGAAGACGACTGGCGCGCGATCACCGCGCTGACGGTGCCCACCAACCTGATCGAAGATACAGTTGAGGAGGTGGTGGACGGATATACCGCCTGGCTGGATGGCGATGCCGCTCTGCCGGCGATCCATGTGGAGCTAAGCGGCTGGAAGGCCAATGCCCAGCAAAATGCTGCCGCGGTGCTGACCGTGGTGCTGGACGCGCTGCCTGAATGCAGCACCGCCCAGGTAACCAGCCTGGTACTGGGCGCCCTGCAATCTATGGAGGCAGCCCTGAGCCAGGTGAGCGGCTGCCGCCCGCCGGAGCCGGTGTATTCGGCGGTGGTGGAGAATGCCAGCACGCTTTTGCAGGCCAGCCTGGAGCACGCCCCCGATTCGGTGGATATTGGTGCGCTGGGGCAGTTGGCCGGCGCACCCGAAGAATTGGCTCAGCTCAAAGCCGGCATCGTGCAGTTGCGCCGTGGCCTGCAGTGGGGCTGGCTGGCCATCGCCGCGCTGGGCCTGCTGGGCGTGCTGCTGGCGGCGCGCAGCCTGCCGCAGGCGCTGCGCTGGGCTGGCTTGCCGCTGCTGCTGGCCGGCGGGCTCACCTTTGTGTTTGGCCTGGGCTTGGAATTTTTCTCGCTGCACTTTGTGGATGCGCTGTTGGCGGGGCCTTTTCTGCGCATGGGCGGCGCGGCCGCAGCCGTGGGCGGGGCCTTGGCCAGTGGCGCGCTGGATTACGTCAGTGGCCCGCTGATGTTGCAGGGATTTTTACTCAGCCTGGTGGCCGCCGCGGCCTTGTATGGCAGCTACGTGCTGGCCCGGCGCCAGGCTTCGCCCGGCATCCCCTTGAATCGTAAGCGTATTGGCTGGTAACTAGAAAAAAAGACGGGCTTGCCCGTCTTTTTTATTTTGCTATTGCAGCGCGTCACGCTTGTAGAGCTTATTACGATCTTGCCCCAGCGTGTGCAGCATGACCAAATTGGGCGGGCGCATATCGCCGATGGGGTAGCCAGAGATGACCACTACTTTCTGCCCGGGCTTGAGGTCGTGCAGCCCCAGGGTGGTGCTTTCGATGCTCTCCAGCATCTCGTCAATACTGTGGGAGAGTGCCACCATGATGGGCAGCACGCCGGCGTACACTGCCATGCGCTGGTAGGTCTTGCGCTCGGGCGTGAGCGCAAGGATCGGCACGCGCGGGAACGACTTGGACATCAGCAGGGCGGTACGGCCCGATTCGGTGAAGACGGTGATCGCCGCCACGTTCACATCTTCGGCCAGTTCGCGCGCCGCACGTGTGATCGAGATGGCATCCTCACGCTCCAGCGAAGGCTCGTGGCCCTTCCAGTGGCCCCATTTGCTCAGGTGCAGCTCCGACTCGTGGATGATGGCTTCCATCATGCGCACGGTTTCCACCGGGTAGCTGCCCATCGCGGTTTCGCCGGAGAGCATCACGGCGTCCGTGCCATCAAAGATGGCGTTGGCCACGTCAGAGGCTTCGGCGCGGGTGGGGCGCGGGTTCAGGATCATCGATTCGAGCATTTGCGTGGCCGTGATCACGATCTTGCCGGCCTGGTTGGCGGCATCGATGATCTGCTTCTGGGCAATGGGCACGTATTCAGGCGGTAGCTCCACGCCCAGGTCACCACGTGCCACCATCACGCCGTTGGCGGCTTCGACGATTTCCACCAGGTTCTCGAGCGCTTCGCTGCGCTCCAGTTTGGCGATGATCGGCACGTCCATGCGATCGGGCGCGGGGGCGTGTTGGTTGATGAAGGCGCGCACACGCTGGACATCCTCGGCAGTGCGCACGAAAGAGATCGCCACCATGTCTACGCCCAGGTCCAGGCCCTTGGCCAGGTCCAGCTCGTCTTTGGCGGTCAGCCCGGGCACGTCAATGTAGGCGCCGGGCAGGTTGATCCCCTTGTTGGATTTCAATGTGCCGCCGATGATTACTTCGGCCTGAATGGTGGTCTCGGTCACCTCGCCGGCGCGCAGCTCCAGGCGGCCATCGTCCAGCAGGATGCGCCCGCCTTTGGAGACGAAACGGGGCAATTCGGCAAAGTCCACCGGGATGCTGTTGGCCGGGCCGCTGCCGTCTTCCAGCGTGGTTAACGTGATCCAATCGCCGCGGGTCAGCACTACGCTGCCGTTGGCCAGGTCACCCACGCGGATCTTGGGGCCTTGCAAGTCTTGCAGGATGGCTACCGGGGTATCCAGCTTTTCGGCTGCGGCACGCACGCGTTGGATCAACTCGGCGTACTCGGCATGCGTGCCGTGCGAGAAGTTGAGGCGGGCGACGCTCATGCCCGCCGCGATCATCCGTTCCAGGGTCGCACTGTCCTGGCTGGAGGGGCCAAGGGTGGCCACGATTTTTGCACGTCGTTCTTTTAGCATTGAGTTTATAACCCGCTACAAGGCAAGTGGTTGCTACGCTCGCTGCGCTCGCTTATGCCGAAGCTACGCTTCGGCAGGGCCGCACTGACTTCAGAGTGGGTGCTACGCTCGCTGCGCTCGCTTATGCCGAAGCTACGCTTCGGCAGGGCCGCACTGACTTCAGAGTGGGTGCTACGCTCGCTGCGCTCGCTTATGCCGAAGCTACGCTTCGGCAGGGCCGCACTGACTTCAGAGTGGGTGCTACGCTCGCTGCGCTCGTTTAGGCCGAAGCTACGCTTCGGCAGCACTACGCTGACTTCACATTACGCTCGCTGATTTCAGAGCGGGTGATGGGATTCGAACCCACGCATACTTGCTTGGGAAGCAAGTGCCTTACCACTTGGCGACACCCGCGTATCTACTCAATTTTCACAGGTACTTTTGTTGCAATGAGTACCTAAATCCCTAGCAAAACCACCTAAGCTAGTGCCTTAATTATAACTAACTTGAGATCTTTGATATGTATCAGCATACAAGAAAGGCGAGAATTCTTCCCCAATGTATAATCCTTCGAATACATCCAGTTCTGAGGGAATCCATTGTCATTCAAATCCATCCTTGATAAATACCAAAAGCTAGCCTTTAGCAAGCGTGACAAGGGGGATCGCTTTGAGCGGTTGATGCAGGCTTACCTGCTCACTGACCGCACATATGCTGACCGCTTTAGCAAGGTGTGGTTATGGTCCGAATTCCCTTACCGAGCTGATCTTGGGGGCATTGATGCAGGCATTGACCTTGTTGCCCTGACTGTTGAGGGGGAATACTGGGCAATTCAATGCAAGTTCTTTGATGAGACCACTGGCATTGATAAGGCATCTGTTGATACCTTTCTTTCTACATCCAGCCGTGAATTCAAGGATGACAATCTACTAACCAGATCCTTTGCTCACAGATTGTGGATTTCTACAACAAACAAGTGGAGCAGGAATGCTACAGAGGCTATCAGGAACCAGAAACCCCCTGTCAGCCGCCTAAACCTTAGCGACCTAAGCCAGGCTCCTGTTGACTGGCAGAAGCTTGACCAAGGTGTGCATGGTGAGCTCTCTCGCACTGCACCAAAGACGCTATTCAAACATCAGCAAACAGCACTAGAGAAGGCTCACGAGTATTACAAAACAGCCGATCGTGGCAAGCTGATTATGGCTTGTGGGACGGGCAAAACCCTCACCTCCCTCCGTATTGCTGAGCATGAAACCAAGGGTCAAGGAACAATCCTCTTTCTTGTGCCCAGTATTGCATTGTTGGGGCAAACCCTGCGGGCATGGATGGCAGATGCCAATCAACCAATCAACGCAATTGCAATTTGCTCAGACCCTAAGGTTACTAAGCAAAAAGGCAGAAATGAAGATGTTGATGCCTCCAGCGTCATAGATCTGGCCTTCCCTGCTTCTACAGACACCAAGGACATCCTGCTTCAGTTTCAGCAAATCAGGGACAGGAAGCTGCCCGGGATGACAGTGGTGTTCTCTACCTACCACTCCATTGAAGTGGTTTCCAAGGCTCAGAAGGTTCTTCTCCGTGATGGTTTTGGGGAATTTGACCTCATTATCTGTGATGAAGCTCATCGCACTACAGGTGTCAAACTGGCCGATGAGGATGAATCTGCTTTTGTAAAGGTGCATGACAGCAAGTTCATTAAGGCTACAAAGCGGTTGTATATGACCGCCACTCCTCGCTTGTATAGTGATGACAGCAAGAGTAGAGCTTCTCAAGTGGCTGCGTTATTGTGGTCTATGGATGATGCTAAGGTATATGGCGAAGAGATTTACCGTATTGGCTTTGGTGAAGCCGTTGAAAAAGACTTGCTGACGGATTACAAAGTCCTGATCCTGACCGTAGACAATAAAGATGTGCCTCCAGCGATTTGGCAAATGATTACTGATGAAAAATCAGAGATCAATGCCGATGATGCCTCAAAGCTAATTGGAACGATAAATGCCCTTTCTAAGCAATTCTTAGGGGATCAAGGGATTACCAAGGATGCTGACCCAGAACCAATGCGTAGGGCAGTCGCCTTCACCCAAAGTATCAAGATTTCCAGAAAAATCACCAATACCTATAATGATGTAACTGATGTGTACTTGAATGCTTTACCTGCTGACAAAAAAGAAGAGATGGTCAGTATCGCGGCGAAGCACATTGATGGAACGATGGCCGCTCCTGAAAGGGACGAAATGCTCGCTTGGCTTCAGGAAACCGGTGATGCCAATGAATGCCGTATCCTGACCAATGTGCGTGTACTGAGCGAGGGCGTAGATGTGCCTTCTTTGGATGCCGTGATGTTCTTGTCTGCCCGCAATTCACAGGTGGATGTTGTGCAATCCGTAGGACGAGTGATGCGCAAATCACCTGGCAAGAAATATGGCTACATTATTATCCCAGTGGTGGTGCCCCCAGATGTAGACGCTGCCCAAGCCTTGGATGATAACGAACGGTACAAAGTGGTCTGGACAGTGCTCAATGCCTTGAGAGCGCACGATGACCGCTTTAATGCCACGATCAATAAGATTGACCTCAATAAAACTCGTCCTAACCAGATATTGGTAGGCAGACCCGAAACCATTTTTGACCAAGACGATGGGCGGCCACACCAAATTAGTGAAACTACTGCCGAATATCAAGTTGGTAATGTTGCTCACCAACTGCGAATGCAGTTTGAGGAATTACAAAGCATTGTATTTGCCCGCATGGTGGAGAAGGTAGGGGATCGTCTCTATTGGGAACAGTGGGCCAAGGATGTTGCCAAAATTGCCGAGCAGCAAATTGAGAGGATTAAATTCCTGATTACTGAGCGCAAAGAACAGCGTTCTGCCTTTGATGCTTTTTTGAAAGGCTTGCAGGCCAATATCAATCCCAGTATTGATGATGCTCAGGCTGTAGAAATGCTGGCTCAGCACATGATCACCCAGCCAATATTTGAGGCACTGTTTGATAACTATTCTTTTGTCAAGAACAATGCTGTTTCCCAATCTATGCAATCCATGCTAGATGTCCTGCATGGCCAGGCGGTCGCTGAGGAATCTGATTCTCTTCAACGGTTCTATGAATCGGTGAAACAGCGCGTCGCTGGAATTGACAACGCAGAAGGTAAACAGCAGGTGATCGTTGAGTTATATGAGAAGTTCTTCAAAACGGCATTTCCACGCATGGTAGAGCAGCTGGGCATTGTGTACACACCGCCAGAAGTTGTTGATTTCATTGTTCGTTCCGTGCAAGATGTTTTGAAGCAGGAATTTGGTCGTAGCCTTTCGGACGAAAATGTCCATGTTCTGGACCCGTTTACGGGTACAGGAACATTCGTTGCTCGCTTGCTCCAAAGCGGCCTGATAGACAAAAAGGACCTTGCTCGCAAGTATCAATATGAGATACATGCCAACGAGATTGTCTTGCTTGCATATTACATCGCGGCTGTCAATATCGAGAATGTCTACCATGACTTGCTAGGGACTGAAGCCTCTTATGTGCCCTTTGAAGGTATTGTTCTTACAGACAGTTTTCAACTGAGTGAGATTGCCGCTGGCGAGGGCGGAGTGATGGATATGTCCGTCTTCCCTCGCAATTCAGAGAGGGTGGCCAAGCAAAAATCCACGCCTATTCGGGTAATTGTTGGCAATCCTCCATATTCAGTTGGGCAGCGGTCAGCCAACGACAATGCGCAAAATCAAAAATACTCAAATCTGGATGCTCGCATTGCTGAGACATATGCCAAGGCAACCAAAGCAACCAACAAGAATTCTCTCTATGACTCATATATTCGCGCATTCCGTTGGGCCAGTGATCGCTTGGATCCAGAGCATGGCGGGGTAATCGCTTTTGTTTCCAACGGCTCATGGCTGGATAGCAATAGTGCTGACGGCTTTCGCAAAACTGTCGAGACTGAGTTTTCGAGCATTTGGGTCTTCAATTTGAGAGGGAATCAGCGAACCAGTGGGGAATTGAGCAAAAAAGAAGGTGGCAAGATTTTTGGCGCAGGATCGCGTGCACCTGTGGCAGTCACCTTGCTGGTAAAAAATCCGAAAAGCCAATTAGACAAAGCCAGCATTCATTATCATGACATTGGGGACTATCTTTCAAGAGAAGAAAAACTAAACACCATTGCCAAATTTGGCTCTGTAGCTAATCCGCAAATTGCTTGGCAGGAGATTAATCCCAATGAGCATGGTGATTGGCTGAGACAGCGCAGCGGCACATTCGAGACATTTATTCCACTTTCGCCAGAGAAGAAATTTTCTTCAAGTGAGAGATCGTTCTTCCTCACCTCTTCCAATGGTCTGCAAACGAATAGAGATGCTTGGGTTTACAGCTCCTCATCTGCAAGAGTATCGCAAGTTATGTCTGACTTCATCAAGAAGTATCAGAAATTTTTGAAGGAGGCGAAGGGTAATCAGCTCGTAATTGGCTCAGAAGAAAGAACCATCAAGTGGTCAAGTAGCTTGGTAGCAAAATTTGAGGCGGGAGTGCAGCTAAAGTTTGACAATCAGGCAATTCGCGAGTCCTTATACCGGCCCTTCTTCAAGCAATTTGTATATCGGGACGATACGCTCAACCACAGGCCATACCAACTTCCAAAACTGTTTCCACTCTCTACTTCAGAGAATCTGGTGATTTATGTTTCTGGTGTTGGAGGGAACAAAGATTTTTCGGCTATCATTTCTAATGTAATACCGGATGTGCAACTTCTGGCAAATGGTCAGTGCTTTCCGCTGTTCTATTATGAAGAAGCAGACAAGCAATCTCCAACTCTCTTCGATTCTGCAAATAGTGATTATGTCCGGAAGGACGGTATTTCCGATTTCATTCTGAAACGTGCTCAAAGCCAGTATGGGAAGTTAGTAGCCAAAGAGGATGTTTTCTATTATGCCTACGGATTACTGCACAGCCCAACTTATCGCTCTGCATTTGCAGATGACCTGAAGATGCAGTTGCCCAGGCTTCCACTGGTTGATGATGTAGCTGCCTTCTGGGCATTCAGTAGGGCTGGGCGGCAGCTAGCAGATTTGCACATTGATTATGAGCAGGTGCCACCCTATGACGGCGCTGTAGTGCACCAGCCTGAGATTACAAAACAAGGTATGCCGGATGGCTACTACCGTGTAGTCAAGATGCGCTTTCCTGCCAAAGACAAGAAAGACACCATCATCTATAACAAGGACATCAAGATCACTAACATCCCAGCCAAGGCCTATGAATACGTCGTCAATGGCAAATCAGCTATTGAATGGGTGATGGAGCGTTACCAGATCACCACGCACAAGGAAAGCGGTATTACCAACGATCCCAATGACTGGGCGAAAGAAGCTGGCAAACCCAGCTACATTTTAGATTTGTTGCTGAGTGTTATAAACGTCAGTGTGCAGACCGTAGATATAGTAAACAGTCTGCCAGATGTAAAGTTTGAATGAGTTGAGGTAGAACTTGCTTTATGCCCACCTAGCAACAAAACCACTAAACTTGAGATCTGATGGTGATTTTTCTGCTCTATTGTGCGTCTAATTTAGCTATCTTAAATATTGTTGTTATCAAACCTTGGGATAGTAACGGTAAACAGGCTTCATGGTAGGAGACGGAATCCACCCTTGCAAACGAAGGATGGATTCCTGGCTCATGGCCTCGTTTGACTTACTCTTTAAGAACTAAAAGAGGGGAGAAACTGAGGAAACCCAGAAGGGAGATCATCCCCATAGCTTATAAAATGCCTCTCCAATTGCTGCTTAACAAGGCTTCTGACTTTTCATCAGAATTCGCTACGTCCACTAGCTATCGCTACAGCGAATGGTGGTGTCTTTGGTTACTTGGAATAGTTTTGGCTCTTATGGTACAGCGGAGTTCCACCGCCTCCAACGGAGTGTGCAATCCCATCTAGCTTTGTTGAGTAGTCCTAGTATCTACTATCCCCTTAATATGTCATTTCCAGCCTAGGCATTGCATTGTATTAGTTTAGCCAGAAAATTTGTAGTTGTGGGCTACCCTGCAAGAGGTAGTTTCCAGTATTTGTTTTTAGTAATGGAGTAAATGGCACTGTCGCTCATTTTATACATTTGTGCCAGTTGGCGGTTCGTATAATCCCCAGTCCCGTATAACTTTCTAATATCCTTCACTTGTTCTTCTGTAAGTTTTGAATTTCCGTTTCTTTCCCCTATTGCATTTCGCCCCTTTGAGATCGCATCATGATTATTGTCCGCAATTGTTCCAACTTTAAGGTGTCTGGGATTACAACACAGCCTGTTATCACAGATGTGCATAATCACTAGCCCACGCGGTATTGGCCCCTCCTTTAACATGTATG
Source organism: Anaerolineales bacterium (assembly GCA_019637755.1). NCBI lineage: Bacteria > Bacillati > Chloroflexota > Anaerolineae > Anaerolineales > Anaerolineales bacterium. The sequence continues at coordinate 520,666 of JAHBVC010000001.1, read as the reverse complement.
CCACTCGATGTGCTAATTGAGTCTTTCCAGGACCAACTCCGAAGGATCCATAACCCTTTGTCTGTTTTGCCCCTGTCCAATTCCAGCACTCTTCAATTGCTCCCTTGTCTACCTTTGACCAAAATCTCCTTTCTAGATTTTTGTTTGTAATAAAAGTATTCATTGTGTTGTCATAATTCTCCTGAATAAAAGTAAGTTAAACGCAAAATACAGCTGATAAGCTGCCTTGCCCAGCAAAAGCTATTATTTTAAATTTCTCGTTGGGATACAGTTACGCTGTGGTTATTGGTGGCGAACCTAAAAAGCTAAACTTTAATCTTCTATATTAATTATACTGAAAGTTCGAGAAAATGACCCATTTTAATAATTTGTGTGCCTATTTTAGCTATATATAGACGCTATAGGCCACTAAAATCTTACTTTTTGTGCCCGGGAAGCTTGGCTTTATTGCATTTTCACAATAAAATTGGGTGCAAAACACTAAGGATCTGGCATTTTCGGCTCCGAAACAGCCCGAATCGACCCCGAAATAGGCCCGAAAACCACACCGAGAAACCACCGATAACCATTGCAGGCGAACTTGGCCTGTATGCTTCCAATACAACCTATCGCCAGCGCAATTTGATAGGAGCAATATCCATCTTCTGCTCCTCAAATGCACCATTTGGCCTCGAGAAGCGGTAATGAAAATGCTAGAGGCCCCCCGGTCTACACAACCAAGCAGATACCATAATCTGAAGTTCAGATTTTCTGTAGCAATGGGGGGGTCACAGGTGGTTGTCTATCGGCCCAAATGTTCTATGTGCTACTTGCAGATCATCGTCCAGCATCTGAACATAGTGATTGGTCATCTCTAGAGATGAGTGGCCTAATAGACCCTGTAAATGCAAGGGGTTCATTCCAGCCCGAAGTGAAAGGGTGGCAAAAGTTCTTCTTAGGGCATGGGGAGTGATATGAATGCCAGTGCGTTTACTGATTCTTAATAGAATTGAGCGCAGGCCACCAAATGTAACGCGAAAGCCATCTCTTGTTTGTATTACAGGGGAATTGTGCTTGGCTTCAATCGTTCTTCGGTAGCGTAGCAATGCTCGGCGGGTTTTTGCCCCAATTACCACAATTCGGGCCTTTCCGCCCTTGCCTCTATGAACTTGAATTGCACCATTCTCTAGATCTATATCTTCCCAATTCAATGCACACAGTTCGGCTCTTCTTAGTCCTGAATCAACCAATAGCATGATTAGGGCCGTATCGCGAAGGCCAGTAGAGGCCAGAATGTGCCTTAGTTCTTCTGCAGTAATGATTGGCAGTCGCTTCTTTGCTACCGCTGGCATTGAAAACTTGGTTTCTATAGGTGTGTAGCCTTCCGCATGAAGGAATTTCAGAAGCGTTTTTATAGATCTTGCATAGCCGTTTACAGAGCTGTCTTTCAACCCCTTGCCAACCAGTTCAGCTAAGAACAGCCTTACATGCCTAGCCTGTATCTCTGCTGGGTGGCCTACGTTATTCTCCTTAAGCCACCCTATGAAGTTCCCAGCTGTGTACCCGTACCATTTGATTGTTTGCTCTGAGCACAGAATTGCTTGACGAGATAGTATGAAGTCCGTATAAGCATCCTGTAAACCTGCTGAAGCAAGTGCCCATTCTTCACGCGTTTTCTTGTTTGAAAGCATAAACCACCTTGTTTTACGGTGGTTTTGTTTGATTTTGGGATTTGAAAGAGGTAGAAAGCGAATGCTTGCTTGGGAAGCAAGTGCCTTACCACTTGGCGACACCCGCGAGGAGCCTAGATTATACCGCTAGCGCGGGGTGGGAGTAACCGCATGGAGAAGGCGCAGCCTTCTCTCGCGCAGCGTAGCTGCGCATCGTGGCTGCGCACAGTACCCGTATGGAGAAGGCGCAGCCTTCTCCCGCGCAGCGTAGCTGCGCATCGTGGCTGCGCAAGGGCCTCGGTATAATTCGGCATCGCTTCCCCAAAGCATGCTCCTTCACCGCCAGCGTCTGCCGCCCGCTGGCCGCGGGCTATCGCCGCCGCCAGCCGGGTGCTGCTGTTCCTGTTCAGCTTGTGGCTGTTCATCCTCGCCATCAGCTTGATGAAGGCCGGCGCGCGTGAGCTGGGCCCCTTTATCCAACGTACCTTCTCCCTCGAGAATTTTGCCAATAGCCTCGGCTTTGGTTGGCTCTTTGCCTATGGCGTGATGAGCGGCTCGCCGGTGGCCGCCGCCGCGCTGACCTTCCTCGATGCCGGGGTGGTGCGCGCCGTGGATGCCTTTGCCATGATCACCGGTAGCCGTCTGGGCGCCAGCCTGGTGGTGCTGTTGATCGGCTTCGTGTATGTGGTGCGCGGCCGCAACCGTGCCGATAGCTTGGGCATGGGGCTGGTCTCCTTGTGTGTTACTGGCAGCACCTATTTGATCGCCTTGCTGCCGGGCTATCTGCTGCTCACCAGTGGCGTGTTGGATGGCGTACAACTGCAGAGCGGGGCGCTGCTGACTTCGTTGATCGATGGCTTGTTTGACCCGGTGGTCAGCCGGTTGGATGCTTGGCTGCCTGGCTGGATGCTGTTTGTGGTCGGCATGGGCGTTATCTTGCTCAGCTTCCATCTGTTCGATGAGTTGCTGCCCACCGAGGCGCTCAAGAATAGCCGCTTCGGCAAGCTCTCGCGCCTGGCCTATCGGCCCTTCGTGATGTTTGCGCTGGGTGCGCTGATCACGCTGGTATCCATGTCGGTCAGCGTCTCGATCTCGATCCTGGTGCCGCTCAGCCAGCGCGGATTCGTGCGCCGCGAGAATGTGATCCCCTATATCATGGGCGCCAACATCACCACCTTTGTCGATACCTTGCTGGCGGCGGTCTTGCTGGGCAACCCCGCCGCGTTCACCGTGGTGCTGGTGGAGATGATCAGCATCTCGTTGGTTTCTGCTCTTCTATTGAGCTTGATCTACGCTCGCTATGAGCAGGCTGTGCTGCGCTTCGTGCAGTGGTTGGTCAGCCACAACCGTAACCTGGCCGCCTTTGTTGCCCTGATTTTTTTGGTCCCCTTGATTCTACTGGTGGTGTAAGAGGGTTTATGCATATTGTCATCGCGAACGTCCAGCTTCCTGCCGATGAGGCACTGTTGCACTATGGGCTAAGGGTGGTGGCCGCGACAGGCGCCTCGTGCAGCTTGCTGCAAGTGATCGCGCGCCCGGAAGAGCGTGCCAGCGCCCGGGATGCGTTGCAAGCACAACGGCAGCAGGCGCAGGCTCTTGGGCTGCAACCGAACCTACAGCTCAGCCTGGGCGGCGCGGCGGAACAGGTTGTGCATTTCGCTCATGAGAATGCGGCGGACCTGGTGGTGATCGCGCCCAGCAAGCCCGAAGCCTTCTTCGGGCAGTTGCTGGCTACGCCCAGCGAACGCGTGCTGGCCAATGCGCCCTGCGCCGTGTTGCTGGCGCGCGGGGCGCTGCGCCCGCCGCGGCGCATCCTGCTCTTGCACAGCGGGCCGCAGACTTTGCGCACCCTGCCTGTGTTCCTACAGCAAGCCGGCGGCCTGCTCACCGCCGAGAGCGAGGTCACTTTATTGCATGTGATGTCGCAAATGGGTGCCAGCTACCAAGTCAGCGGCTGGGAGCTGGCCGCCAGTGCTGAGCAGTTGATCGAGCAGGGCAGCGAGGAAGGCCAGTGGCTGCAGGCGGCGCGCGTAGCACTGCTGGCGCAAGCCCCATTGAACGTCGTGCCCAAGGTGCGCCACGGCCTGGTGGTGGATGAGATTCTGGCCGAGGCGCACGAGGGTGAGTACGACCTGATCGTACTTGGCCGCCACGGCAGCGGCAGCTGGCAGGATTTTCTGATCGATAATGTGGCCAAGGCGGTCACGCACCAGGCACGCGTGCCGGTGCTGGTGGTGCCGCTGCCAGTAGGCGAAAGATAGGATAAAAAAAGGCCTCGAACGAGGCCCTTTTTGTTTTTTGTGCGCTTGCCGCTTAGAACATCATCGCGTTGGCAACATCGATCAGTTGCTTATCCGGGCGCAGGTCGGCCTCGGTCATGCGGTTGAGCGCGCGGTCACTGGGCAGGTCAGCCACATCGGTCAGCGAAGGCTGGTTAGGCTCTACATACACCAAGCCGGTCAGCAAAACGGCTTCGTTGCGCGCATCTTCCATTAGGCGCATGGCGGCGGAGCGATTGGTGGGATCGTAATCACGGTCGATCTTCTTGAGCACGATGGTGGCGCCGTCGTGCATCGTTACGGTCTTGGTGGTGCCTTCGGGGAACTCGTCGAGCTGGATCTCCTGCTCGCGCGGCACGAAGGTGAAGTCGTGCAGCGGCTCTTGGTGCTCGCGGCCCCAGCCGTAGGAGTGGCGCGAGTCATCTTCGTTATTGAAGGTGACACACGGGCTGATGATGTCGAGCACCGCCAGGCCATTGTGGCTCAGCGCAGCCTTGATCAGCGCCTTGACCTGGTTGGCGTCGCCCGCAAACGAGCGTGCGACGAAGGTGGCGCCGGACGCCATCGCCTCTTCCACCACGTCCACCGGGGTGAACGGGTTGAGGCCCTGGTACTTCAGGCGCAGGCCCTTTTCCGCCGTGGCGGAGAACTGGCCCTTGGTCAGGCCGTAGACGCCGTTGTTCTCGACAATGTAGACCATGGGCACATTGCGGCGCATGATGTGCTTGAACTGGCCCATGCCGATATTGGTGGTGTCACCGTCACCGCTTACCGCCAGGGCGCGCATGCGGTGATCGCCAAACATGGCGCCGGTGGCCACCGAGGGCATGCGGCCATGCAGGCTGTTGAACCCGAAGCTGCGATTGAGGAAGTAGGCCGGGCTCTTGCTGGAGCAGCCGATGCCGCTCAGCTTGATCATTTCCTCAGGCACCACGTTCAGCTCATAGGCTGCGGCGATGATCTGGTTGGAGATCGAGTTGTGCCCGCAGCCGGCGCACAGGGTCGTGGGGGCGCCGCGGTAATCGTTCTTGGACAGCCCGACCAGGTTGAGCTGTACGTTGGGCATTTGTACGGTATCCGTCATGGCTACTTCTCCTGAAGCTCAATGGCTTCTTGCACCCATTTGGCCGTCAGCGGCATGCCGTCATGCTTGGCCAATGAGATCAGTTTCATCGTCTGCTCGGGGTATTCCAGGCGCAAAATCTTGTGCATCTGGCCGTCGCGGTTCATTTCGATCACATAGATGTGCTCGTGGTTCTCGATGAAGGTTTTGACTTCATCGGTGAAGGGCACCGCGCGCAGGCGCAGATAATCGGTGGCGATGCCACCCTCGGCCAGGTAGTCGCGTGCTTCCAGGATGGCCGGGTCGGCCGAGCCGTAGGAAAGGATGCCCACCTTGGCTTTGCCATCGCCGAGCACTTCCGGCTTGGGCACATAGCTGGCGGCGGTGATGAACTTGCGGCGCAGACGCTGCATGTTGCGCTCCCAGTCCTCGCTGCGTTCGCTGTACTTGGCGGCATCGTTGTGGCCGGTGCCGCGGGCGAACCAGGCGCTGCGCGGATGCTTGTTGCCCGGGGCGGTGCGGTAAGGGATACCGTCACCGTCGATGTCTTTGTAGCGTTGCCAGTCCTTCAACTGCTCCAGGTCCTCTTCCCAGAGGATCTTGCCGCGGTCCATCGGCGTGTTGGGGTATTCGAAGGGCTTGGTCATCCAGGTGTTCATCCCCAGATCGAGGTCACTCATCACGAACACCGGGGTCTGCATACGCTCGGCGATATCAAAGGATTTCCAGCCGAACTCGAAGCACTCGCTGGCCGAACCGGGCAGCAGCAGGATGTGCTGCGTGTCGCCGTGGCCGAGCAGGTAGGTGGAGAGAATGTCGCCCTGCGAGGTGCGCGTGGGCAAGCCCGTGCTGGGGCCAACGCGCTGCACATCCCAGATCACCACAGGGATCTCGGCGTAGTAAGCCAGGCCGACGAATTCGGTCATCAAGCTGATGCCCGGGCCTGAGGTGGAGGTCATGGCGCGCAAGCCTGACCAGCCGGCGCCGACCGCCATACCGATGGCGGCCAGCTCGTCTTCGGCCTGCACGATGCCATAGGTCTTGCCCTGCTGGCCTTCCTTGGTGCGGAACTTATCGATGTTCTGGCTGACGCCTTCGGCCACGCTGGAGGCCGGCGTGATCGGATACCAGGCCATGAACTGCACGCCACCGAAGATGGCGCCCAGCGCGCCGGCGGTGTTGCCATCCGCCATGATGAAGCCCGCGGTCTTGTCCATCGCTTCTACGCGGTAGGGGTCGGTCTTGGTCAAGTTGGTCTTGGCCCATTCGTAGGCAGCTTCGATCACGCCCATGTTGATGGCGATCGGCTTCTCTTTGCCGTCGAAGTGATACTCCAGGGCCTCGCGGATCTTGCCCATGTCAATATCCAGCATGTGCACCAGCACACCGACGTAGGCCATGTTGGCAACGTAATCACGCAGGGTTGCCGGCGCGCTCGATTCCTTGGCAAACTTCTTGGCCGGGAAGGAGTACACCGAAATATCGCTGCGATTGATCTCAAACTTCAAGTGGTCGCCGTAGTAGAACGCGCCACCCGGGGCGACACTCGCCAGGTCATCAACAAAGGTGTCCTCGTTCATCGCCACCACAATTTCGTGCGTGGCGCGGCGGGCCAGGTAGCCCTGCTTGCTCAGGCGAATGGTGTACCAGGTGGGCAGGCCCTGAATGTTGGAGGGGAACAGGTTCTTGCCCGAGACGGGAATGCCCATCTTGAACAGCGCCCGCAGCAGCGTCAGATTCGAAGTCTGGCTGCCGGAGCCGTTCTTCGTGGCCACAGTCATTGAAAAGTCGTTGACTACGGCTTTGCCTCCGGTTCCTTGTTGTTGAGTTTCTTGCACCTGCGGTGTTGCCATTACTTCTCCTTGGTTGACTAGAGACGCCGGGTTTGGGCGTTACTCGTTACGCTTGTCGATCAGATCAAAGTGGCTGACCAGAAGCTGGTGGCCGCGCACAAAATCTTTCTCCGCAATTGCTTCCACGATTTGGTGATGTGAATCCCACACTTTGCGCTGGTAGGCCAGGCCGGTGTACAAACTCAGGCCAACCTGCTCGTAGGCTTCCCAGTAGGCTTCCAGCAAGCCGATCACAAAGGGGTTCTGCAAGTGTTGGTAAATCACCAGGTGTAGTTCGCGGTGCTCGTTGTGCGGCACGCGGATCGGTTGGCCTTTGAGCATCTCTTCGGCGCGCGCCACCAGGGTACGCAGGTGCTGGATGTCATCCGCCGTCAAGCGCTGCACGGCTTCAAACCAGTACACGCGTTCCAGGTGGCGGCGCACATCCGAGAAGCGGTCAAAGGCGGCCTCGTCGCGCTCCATGGCATAGAACAGGCTCTCGCGCACCGCCGGGGCAAAGGTGTAGGGCAGGCGCTTGATACCGGTGCGCGGGCGCACCTCCACGAAGCCGAGGGCACGCGCCACTTGCAGTTGTTCACGTAAAACGGAGATACTTACGCCGTGTTCCGCGCTCAATTCTTGCAGTGACGGCAGGCGATCACTGCCATTGCCGTTGGCAAGGTATTTAATAAAGTCGAAGGGGGCGGCGTCTTTTAGCATAAAGCCTCTGATCAAGTAAAAAGGCGTATTAATCAGATTATTATGATGAATTTAGTATAGCCCGTATCAATGGTTGAGTCAAGTAGGCTGGCTTTGTTCTAAAAATTGATAAGCCAAATCGCCGCACTTTCCTGTACCCTTAGGGCATTCCGAACGCCAATATAGGGACTGCAATGAGCCAAATCCACATCATCCCCTTTGTCAATCAAACCCTGGGCAACTCCATGTACCTGGTGGCCGACCCGGCCAGCAAACAGGCGGTGGTGATTGACCCGGAGCGAGACGTTGAAAAGTTTGTGCGCGCCGCGCAAGAACATGGCTACCGCATTGTCTATGGCCTGGAAACCCACTTGCACGCCGATTTCATCTCCGGCGTGCACCAGCTCGGCGCGGCACTGCGCGCCGCCGACCCGGCCAGCGGGTACCAGATTGGCGCCAGCGCCGCCGGCAACAGCCAATTCCCGCATCGTACCCTGCAGGATGGTGATGTGCTCGCCCTAGGCCAGCTGGAGCTGCACGTCGTCAGCAGCCCGGGCCACAGCCGCGAACACATCAGCTTTATTGCCCGTGCCCAAGGCGATAGCACGCCGCTGGCCCTGTTCAGCGACGGTTCGCTGATCGTAGGCGGCACCGGCCGCACGGATCTGCATGGCGACGAAAACACCGTGCCGCTGGCGCGCGCCTTGTTTGCTACCATGCAAAAATTTGCCACGCTGCCGGATGAGTTGCCGGTATATCCCACGCACGGCGCGGGCTCCTTCTGCAATACCGCTGCCGGCGGCGAGCGGAGCTCCACCATAGGCAAAGAGCGCCAGACCAATCCCTTCTTCCAGATCAAGGATGAAGAAGAATTCGTACGCGCCGCCACCGCGGGCCTGGGCTTTCCTGAGTACTATAAGCGCCTGCCGGCGGTGAACCGCCAGGGGCCGCCCGTGTTGCCCAGTATTCCGCAGCCGCCCGGCCTCAGCCCGGCGGCCCTGCAAGCCGCCGTGGAGGCCGGGGCGATCGTGCTGGATGTGCGCGATGCGGAGCGCTTCCTCTCCGGGCATATCCCCCAGGCGTTCGGCATCCCTGTGTTCGCGCCGCTCAGCACCTGGGCGGGCTGGGTGGTGCCGCCGGATGCGCCCATCGTCTTGGTGGCCGACGCGCCCGCCGAGCTCAACGAGGCGGTGCTGCAATTGATCCGAGTGGGCTATGACCAGATTGCCGGCTACCTGGAAGGCGGCATGCGCGCCTGGGACGAGGCGGGCTTGGCGCTCAGCAAGGTGGAGACGGTCTCGGCGCGCACGCTGAAAGAGTGGATCGACGCCAAGCAATCGCCGCCGATCCTGGATGTTCGCCAGTCGCACGAATGGGCGGGCGGCCGCCTGCCTGGCGCCAAACTAGTGGAAGCAGGCTTGCTGCCAGATACGCAGGCGGAGCAGGTAGGCGCACCGCAGGAGGCCTTGCTGGTGCATTGCAAGGCCGGCACGCGCTCCACCATCGCCATTTCTCTGTTGGAACGCAAGGGCTTCACTAACTTGCTCGCCCTTGACGAGGGCATTGAGGCCTGGTTGCTGGCCGGCTATAGCCTGGAGCAGGATTCGCTGCGTTCAGGTGCTTGACACTAGAACGCACGTTCTATATACTGGGTGCAGTGAGGTGACCGTATGGACACACATTTGCACTCTCAGGAGTTATTGGATGCCGCGGTGCAGCAAACCACGCAAAGCCTGGCCACCGCGGTGGTGCGCCTGGCGGATGCACGCGGCCCGCGGGGCGATTATCGCCAGCGCGCCCAGCGCAGTAGCCTGGTGAACCAGGCGCTGCAGGCTTATCGTGACTATATGCGTTTGAGTGCCCTCGGGGGCGCCGCCTCCACCGAGGCGGCCTAAGCTAGCTGGCCCAGGGGTGGCGGCATTGGATGGGTTGGCCATCGGCCACCCAACGGTCCCAGCGCGTGATCCAGGCGAAGACATTCAGCGAGCTGCGCAGGTGTTCGGGCATCAAGCCCACAAATTGATCCAACTGTTCGTTGTGCCAGCTGGCGGCGCACAGGCTTTGCAGCACTTGCACCTGGGCTTGCAGGGCGGCCTGGGGCTCGGCGGCCGTGCTAGGCAGCGCCAGCGCGGTGCCCAATAGCGTGCCCAGGCCTATTTCGTCGATCACCAGGCTTTCATCAAACGCCAGTGCGGCCTGTTGCAGCGGCGCCAAGGTGGCCAGCCCGCCCAAGCTGCTGTGTTGATTGGCATCCCAGTAAATCGCCTCGTGGGGCAGGGCGTAAGCGCTTTGGCTGGCCAATGGCGCCGGATACACTGGTTGCCAGGCCGCCTCACCTTGGGGGCTGTGTTTTAGCAGCCAGGCAGCTTGCACAATCGGAGCGACCGCGCTCAAGTCATCGACTACTACGATCAGGCTAGTGGTCTGAGCCGGGGTTTTGGCGCTCAACACTTCAGCCGCGCGCACACTGCGCAGATTGCCCAGAAAGAAGCCCGAAAGCGCGCCCAGCACCAGGAAGGCGCTAAACACCATGCGGGTGGAAATGCGCCCTGGGGTACTCACCACACACCTGCGATCCACATGCCCAACCACAGACCCAGTAGCCAGCCGCAGCCCGCTACCAGCGTCCAATTGTCTAGCACGCGCTGCCACGCCGGTTGGCGGCTGCTCACGGGTACTGGGCCGGCAGTGGCCGCCTCACTGCTGTGGGCAGCGTGCAGTGGCTGACTGCGCAGCCGTTGGGCAGCACGCCGTGTGCTGGCGCCCAAGGGGCGTACCAGGCTAAGCGCGCGCACCGCAAATTGCCATGCTTTGAGAGCCAACCAATCAGCGACTTGGGTTGCCATCTGCGCTACCGTGAAGTCGTAACCTTGAGGATGTGGCCCTGGGAATCCGCCACCACGCGAACCGTAGGCGCCAGGTTGGGCCCCTGCGCTACCGGCCGCCCTTTAAAGGTCAGCAAGTAGGTCGCGCCGGCAGGGCCTTTGGCACCTGCCTGGGCGCGCACACTGGGGGGTTCACCCGCCAGTTCAGGGAACTGGTGGTGGATTTGCTTGGCAATCACGCCAACGATGCGAGCATCCATAGCGGGCTCCTTATTCGCCTACGCGCAGGTTGAAACGGGCACGCTTGCGCATGAAGGCCGGCACGTCAAGATCATTGAGCACATCCACCGGCATGGCGGGCATGCTCTCGGCCACCATCTCCGCCTGCACTGGCTGCATTTGCAAGCCAGCCTGGAAGGCGGTTTCACTCGGCTCGTTCTCGACGGGCATCTCCGCGCCGGCCGGGGTGCCTGCTGCGGCCATGGCCAGCGCGGGGGCGGCCACCACGGCTGGGGCGCGCTGTGCGGCCGTGGCGCCCAGCGCCAACGGCTGCAGGCGTTCGGCGCCGGGCAGCACGTCGGCCAGGCTCTTGGCACCGATACCGGTCACCACCAGGATCACCTGGGTGCGCTCGTTCAGGCGTTCGTCATGCGAGACGCCCATGACCACTTCCACATCTTCGTTCACCAGCTCGCGCAGGTAGCCTAGCGCCTCACCGACTTCAAACAGGCTCAGATCATCTCCGCCGCTGAAGTTAGCGATCACGCCTGAAGCGTCTTTGAGCGAGATGCTCTCCAACAGGGGATGGTTGAGGGCCTGTTGCACGGCGCTAACCGCCTTGCCCTCACCGTTGCCGTGGCCGATGGCCATCAACGCGCCACCGCCTTTCAACATCATGTTGCGCACGTGGGCAAAATCTACGTTGATCAGCCCGGGCTGGGTCACCAGCTCGGCAATGCCCTGCACCGATTGGTGCAACACATCATCAGCCATGCGGAACGCCATCTCCAAGGGGATGTCTTGGGGCGCGATGTACAGCAGGCGGTCGTTGGGGATCGCGATCAGCGTATCTGTATTCGGTTGCAGCCAGCCCAGCCCTTCCTGAGCGTTCTTGAGCCGGCGGCCCATTTCAAAGCTAAACGGCATGGTTACCACCGCAATGGTTACCGCGCCCAGTTCGCGCGCCACCTCACCGGCAATGCCAATTGAGCCGGTACCGGTGCCGCCGCCCATGCCCGCGGTGAGGAAGACCATATCGGCGCCTTCCAGCGCGGCCTGCAACTCTTTGCGGCTCTCGAGGGCGGCCTGGCGGCCAACCTCAGGATCGCCGCCGGCGCCCAGGCCGCGGGTGAGCTGCGGGCCGAGCTGCACCTTGGTGGGGGCCAGGCTGTTTTGCAGCACCTGGTAATCGGTGTTGGCGGCAATGAACTCAATGTTCTCCAGGCCCAGCTCGATCATGCGGTCAACTGCGTTGCCGCCACCGCCACCCAGGCCAAGCACCTTGATGACGGGGCCATGCACGCTGGCCGTGCGTTCGCTTTGCGAGCGTTCGGTCTGTGGCTGTTCAGCGTGCATCGCTGCATCTGGCCGCGGGGTTGGTTGGGTTTCCTGGGTGAAGATTGCTTGCATGGTGGCTCCTATTCCTGGCTTACGTTGGCCAGGTGATCTACCTGGCAGCCAGCTTGGATCAATTGGCGTAAGGTGCTATCGGCAAAGGCTTCCAGCCCGCCGGCCAGCGTGACACGCTGTGCCAGTACGGCCTCGGCCAACACATAGCCGATGGTGGGTTGGTGCGCGGCCACGAAGCTCGCGGCCGCTTGCAGCGGCCAATGGGCATCGGGCAACAAGAGGTAATGGCGAATGGCTTTGCCATTTGCGCTTGGGGCAAATTCGCTGGGCGACCACACGGCGGCCTCAGGCAGGCTGTGGGCGCGGGCTGCCCCTTGCAGGTCTTCCTGCGCCTCGCCAGGATCTGCCGGGCGGGCGAAGCTGTGCGCCGCCAGGCGCCCGGGCTCCAGTAATTGCTCGGCCAGGGGGCGCGGCGTGCCTTCGGCGCTGAACCAGGCCTGGCCCGCGGCGGGATGCTCATCCTCAGCCGCCAGCAGCCACAGGCCGGCGGCCAGCACGTTGCTGGGCAGCTCGGCCTGCTTCAGGGTCACGAGTAGCTCTTGCATGCGCGCGGTATCGCCTTCACCCGTGGCGGCGCAGCCGGTGGCCACCAGGATGGTGGGCAGGCTGCGGCCGATGGCCGCCAGGCTGACCGCGTTGTACCAATCGAAGATACGAAAGCCGCGTTGATCCTGGCTGTTTTCGGGGGTGGAGTAGGGCAAGGTGGCGGGCCAGCGTTCCGGGCCGCCCTCGCCCCAGGTGAGCGCTTTGTCGCCCAGCCAGGCATACGCGCCCAGCGCCAGATGATCGAGCAAGACTTCCTCGCCGGCCTGATCCAATGTTTCCAGTGCGCCGCGCAGGAAGGCGGTATCCCAATAATCCCCGCCGGGTTCCAGCGGCGGAAACACCGGGGTTAATCCGGCTTCGATGGCCGCCTTGGCCAGCGGCGTAAACAGCTCCATGAAGCGCGGCACCAAACCGCGCTGGGTCCAGCCGCTGGCGGGCCACTGGCTGCGCAGATTGGGCTTATCAAACAGCACCACATAGCGCACGCCCCATTTGGCGTAGGCATCAAACAGTCCCTGCAGTGTTTCGGCGGAGGTGTCGTCGGTGAGCGCTAGCTGAAAATGCAGGATGGGTTGGATGCCTGTGGCGGTCAGGCTGCGAATGAAGTCTTCGGGGATGGCACGTTCGGCGTTGGCCTGCAGTATCACCCAATGGGCGCCCATGGCTTGCAGCTTGGGCAGCCAGGTCAGCGTATCGGCCAGGTGATAGTGCTCGCCATCGGGGAAGTAATGCACCCCCAGGCGGCTCAATACGCCTGCGCCTTTAAAAGAGTTCTCTTGCACCGTTATGTCCAGCATCATGCTGGCATAGATGCAAGAGATGTGCCAATTCGGCTTGGGTTAGCAAGACGAAGTGGGTGAACCTCGCGTTAGGTGGCCTAGAAGCAGGCCAGGCCGGCCCCCGGGCAGCGGGCGGCGATGAGCGCCAGGGCGGTAGCCATGAAGGCAAAGCCGGCCAATGCGCCGATGATCGTCTGCGGCAGATCATGCCGGTCGGTGTAGACGCGTGCCCACAGCACCAGCGGGATCAGCAGGAAGAAGGGCGCGGCGGCCGGGCCGAACAAGCCCCACAGCAACAGGGTGAAGGCCGCAATGCCGGCGCCGTGGCCGCTGATCTTCCACTTCAGCGTGATCAGCAACATCAGCAACCCTTGCAGCGCGCCGACGTAGGTGAAGACTTGCATCACATACGGCACATCCAGCAGGTAGAAGACCAGGCTGGCCAGGCTGAACACGATGAAGATAAACGCCATCGGCTTGATGCGTTCACGGCGTTCCTTCATGTGGAAATCGCTGACCTCACCCTTGCGCATCAGATAGATCAGATACAACAGCGGCAGCACGAAACCAAAGCTGGCATAGGCGATCGCCCAGGGCCAGAAGCGCGCATCGTTGATCTGGGCGCCCATCAGGTACATGCTGGCAAAGCTGAGCACAGCCGGGCTGGTCACTACGGAGATCACTTTGGCCAGGACCCATAGCGGGTTGCCAGAAGCTCGGTCAATGGTGGTGGCGGTTTGCATCTTCGGCATAAGCGTACGTCTTGGCCTTTAAAAGGAGTTAAAGCAACAGGCAATGTATTGTTAACAAGTTTAACCGCTCTTGGTTGCACCAATATGGTAAAAACGCTGCATGATCTTGGTCACCGGCGGCCCCGGATTCATCGGCCAACGCTTGATCCAGCGCTTGGTGGCCGAAGGCCATCAGGTGCGCACGCTGATCCGCCCCTCACGCCATACCCCGCAGTTGCCGCGCGGCGTGGCCGTGCAGGCGGCGCTGAGCAGCCTGGCGGATGCACGCGGGCTGCGCGCCGCGCTGGTGGGCGTGGATACCGTGTTCCACCTGGCGGGCATTGACTGGGCTGACCCGGAGGACGATTTGCGCGCCACCGATATCGACGGCACGCGCACCTTGCTGCAAACCGCCGCCGATGCCGGCGTGACGCGGCTGGTATACCTCAGCCATCTGGACGCGGATCGCGCCGCGGCTTACCCGGTGCTAAAAACCAAAGGCATCGCCGAGGAATTCATCCGCCAGAGCTCGCTGCAGGCAACCATTCTGCGCAGTGGGTTGGTCTATGGCCCGGGCGATCACTTCACCGTGCGCCTGGCGCAGTTGCTGGCGCGCGTGCCACGCGTCTTCCCCATTCCGGGTGATGGCGGCGCACTGGTGCAGCCGCTCTGGGTAGAGGACCTGGTGACCTGCCTGGCCTGGTGCCTGCAAGACGCCACCACCATCGGGCAGACCTATGAGATTGGCGGGCCGGAGCACATTCCCTACCGCCGCATTGTGGAATTGGTGATGGAACGCAGCGGCCACGCGCGCCGCTTGCTGGCGGTGCGCCCATCCTATTTGCGGCTGCTGAATGTGCTGCTGCACACCATGGCGCCGCAATTGCCGGTCTCCAGCTATTGGCTGGATTACCTGGCGGCTGACCGCATCTGTGAGCTGGAGACCGTGCCGCGCAGCTTTCATTTCATGCCGGCGCGCTTCTCACAACGTTTGGAATACTTGCAGGGCGTGGATTGGAAGATCGCGGCCGCCGAGTAAGCCGATAGCCGCCGCCGATTCCGCTGGCGCGCGATTGGCCCGCTCTTATATACTCGCCAGAGATGCGAACCTACGACGTAACCCTCACAATCCATCCTTCCATGCCGGTATGGCCGGGTGACCCCGGCGTGAGCCTGCAACGCGTGCAAAAAATCGAAGAAGGCTCCCTGGCTAACGTCTCGCGCATTGAGATGGGCGTGCATACCGGCACGCATGTAGATGCCCCCTATCACTTCATCAAAGATGGCAGCACGGTAGAGCGGCTCTCGCTGAAGACGCTGATTGGCCGCGCCTATGTGGTGCATCTGGAAGATAGTGTCGAGCGCGTGCTGCCCAGCCATCTTGAAGCGGCGGGCATTCCGCCGCGCACGCAGCGCGTGCTGGTGCGTACGCGCAATTCGAAGCAATGGGCCAAGGGCGATTACAAACCCTTCGATGAGAACTATGTCGGCATTGACGTCAGCGCGGCGGAATACCTGGTGAAGCGCGGCGTAAAGCTGGTGGGGGTGGATTACCTCTCCGTGGCGCCTTTCCCCGAGCCGCAGCCCACGCATGTGGCCCTGCTCAAAGCGGGGGTGGTGATCGTCGAAGGGCTGAATCTCTCGCAGGTGGCGCAGGGGCGGTATAACTTCTGGTGTCTGCCGCTGAAGCTGGATAAGACCGACGGTGCGCCGGCGCGTGCCGTTTTGGTGGGCGTCTAGCCTACGCTTGTACCCTAACTGGCTTTAGCAACCCCATATCAAATTTCCCTAGCTGCTGCGGCCCTAACCTTTGTGCCGCAGCCATAACGGCTTCCACATCGGCGCGCAACTGTTCAACATCTACGCCGCGGCACACCGGCGGCCAGGGGCGCAGCCACTTCTTGCAGCGCTCATACATCTTGGCCATGCCCACATAGTTGCCGCGCTGGATCTGCAAATACATCACGCCAGCTTGCAAGATCCCCTTATACAGATGGCGCGCCGGGCCGCTTTCATCGCGCCAGGCGCTTTCCAGCGCCTCGTGCGCCTCCCAGTACTGGCCGGCGTTGAACAGGGCGATGCCGCGCTGCGCCTCGGGGTGCAGCGCGCCGCTGCAGGCGCTGGGCAGTTGCTCGGGAGTGACAAAAATCTCATCGGGATCGCGCACGGCCATGCAGGCAGTATAGCGTGGCGGAGAACAAAAACGGCTACCCGGATGGGTAGCCGTTGGCTGTTGCTAGGCTAGCTGCGGCTATTCGAGGAAGATTTCTACGTGCTCGCCGTCTTCTTCATCAACGACATCTACTATCTTTCCGCTCAGCCCGCTGCGGATGGCGCTCATGATGTCGGCGTGGGCAATTTGCGGCGCAAAGTTGGAGGCGATGCTCATGCCCGCATCCACCAGCGTCAGCGGCAGGTTGACGCTCACCTTGGCTTTGCCCGTGACCACGTCAGTCACGCGCACGCGCAGGTAGCGGCCCTCATCGGCGGGGCTGGGCACCCGCGGCGGGGTGGGGCGCAGCCCCGCACTGCGGTTCAGCGCCTCGAGCAGTTTGGTGCCGTCTTCAGGGCTGATCTTGCCGTCCTGGATCATTTGCAGGATCTTGATGCGTTCTTCGTTGCTAGCCATGCTGTTCTCCTGAGCCGGCCGAAGCGGGCTTGGCCTCGGGCGGGGTGGGGGGTGAAGTGGCCGGCTTGCCGCGCAACACGGCTTCCGGCAGCGGCCGCGAAAGATCGCGCCGTTGGCCCGCTTTGCGTGAACGCAGGGTGAGCTGCGCCCCGCGTGGCTTGCGGGCGGCCACGCCCAGGCCAAGCAGCCCCAGGCCGGCGGCAAATGGCAGCCAAAGGCAGAAGAAGCCCAGGCTCAGCCCGCCATGCAGCAGCAGGCTGCTGCGCATCCACCATGCGCTGGCGATGATGAGTAGCAGGCCAAAGCCCAGCAGCGCCCAACCGGCTCGCCGCGGCGCCGGCTGTGGTGCAAGCTCCAGTGCTTCCTCGGCGGGGGGCTGGGCCGCCGGGGGCGTAGATAGCAAATGCTCGATGGCCTCATCGGCGCTCAGCTCACCGCGCTCTACCTGCTCCAGCAGGCCCATGCGCGGCGTGCTGGCAGGGGCGGGCGCGTTAGCCGCGTTCAACAGGCGCTCCGCTTCGGCCGGGCTGATCTCGCCGCGCTCCAGGCGCAGCAGGATATCCATGCGTTGTTGGGCATTAGGCATTGTCTGTTCCTTGGGGCTCATCAGCAACCGTATGCGGCGGGGCGGGCGGGGCAGGCGGTGTGCGAGGGGTAGACGGCGTGGGCGGTGTAGGCGGAGGCGGCGTGGGCGGTGTAGGCGGAGGCGGCGTGGGCGGTGTAGGCACAGAAACAGGGCGGCCTTCGATCGCATTGAGCAACATCTCGGCCTGGCTCACGCTGATCTTTTTATCCTGCACCATTTGCAAGATCATCATACGTTCCTGCTCGCTGACTGGGGCTGCCTGTTTCGGCGTCTGCAGCGAATGGGCGCGGGCATTGCGCGATTGTAATTTGCTCTGCAACTGGCGTTGGGCGGCTTCGATGCGGCGTTGGGCACGCTGGGCATTGCGTTCACTGGTGTGGCGCAGGCGCTCGTGGAGTTCTTTGAGTTGCTCGTTCACGCTTTCCAACTGGGCATCCAGTTGGGCACTGACTTGCTCGGTAATCTCACCCGCCAGGCCGGCATTGGCTTCCAGCAGGTCCAGGTCCAGATCCAGGTCAAAATCCAGGTCCTCCATATCGCTGCCTTTGTAGGCCCGGCTACGGAAATCGATCAGGCCATCGGCCTGCAGCAAAACATCGCGGCCGCCATCCCCCAAGGTGAATTCATGGCTGGGGGACTGGATGAAATTCTTGGTGTCTTGCGTGCGAATGTGGATGCTCTCGGCGCCGCTCTCCAGGCGCACATGCGCATCGCTGGGATCGGCCAGATTGCAGAACAAGTTGCCACTGGCTTGCACATGCACATCACCGCCCTCGGCATCCAGGCGCAGGTCGGCATTGCCGCCGGCGGTGACGCGAATGTCGCCTTGGATATTGCGCAGCGCCAAGTTCGCATCCACCGCATCAATGGTCAGATCGCCTTCGATGTCGCGCAGGCTGGCATTGCCGGAAACCGCGCGAATGGTCAGATCGCCTTCGATGGCGCGTGCCGCCACGCTGCCGGCTACTGCCTGCAGCGTGGCTTCGCCTGTGCTGCGCAGGGTCAGCGAGCCGGCCACCTGCTGCACCTGTACGGTGCCTTCGATGCTTTGAATGTACGCATCGCGGCCAACCTGTTGCACGCTGAGTGTGCTGCCGACCGGCACGCGTAGCGTGCAGTCATTATCGGCGCGCAGGGTCAGGCGGCCGGCGGTGTTGGTGAAGTGCAGGTCTTGCTCATTGCGTGCCTCGATACGAATGCGCTCCTCGTTCCAGCCGCGCACTTGCAGCGAGCCGCGCACATCGTCAATGCGAATTTCTGGTTCATCGTCGATCGGGAATTCAATGCGTGCCATCGTATTTATCCTTCGTTTTGTTGAATGCGCTGCATAGCTTCATCGTAGCTGATTTCGCCGCGCTCCAGCGCATTCACAATGTCTTTGCGCTCGGCGTCGCTCAGCCCGGCAAACTCATCCTCGCCCGGTTCATAGCCCAGGGCACGGATGACGTCCAGCAGGCGATTGCGGATGGTGGGGTAGGAGAGCTGCAGGTCCGCCTCCATACGGGTGATCTTGCCCTCGTTGCGCACAAACAGCTCCACAAAGGCGAGCTGTTCGGCGTTGAGTTGGCTGAAGGCACTGTTGCTGAAGCGGCCCTGCAGGCTGGTATCACACTCGCGGCAGCGCAGGCTGGTCACCACCAGCTCCCCCTGGCACACCGGGCAATGGGTCGGCGCGCTGTGCATCTCAGCCTGCCAGCCCCGGGCGGCCAACGCCGGGGTAGGCGTTGGTGTGCTTGGGCTTGATCCACTGGCCCAGGCGGATCAGCCCGCTACCGGCGGCGGCGCGCAGCTGCTCGTCCCAATGGGGGCTGGGCAGTTGGGGTTCATCGGCCTGCTTGCGCAGATCCTGCAGGCGCTGGCTGAGCATGTAGTAATCGTTCATTTGGTTCATGGCTAACTCCTTCTAAAACAAACCTCAATTTATCTTATAGTGCTTTTCGAATTCCTGCATATTATTGCATATTTATTGACTAATGTCAATGCCTAATCTTGTAAATATCAATAGTTATATAAGAATATCCTAAGTCTGGCTTGAGTTTTAACAAAAAAGCGGCCAAAAGGCCGCTGCTACAGGAAAAACAGGCGCTTAGGAAGCGGTTATTGGATGCTGGCGCTCACCAGGCCGCCAGGCGTGCGCACCTGGGCGCTCTGCCCGGTCGCGAAGGGCTTGCGCAAGACGGCCAGCCCGATCCAGCCGTGCTGCGGCGAGTGCGCCACCGAGCTCAACGTGCCGGCGTTGCGCCCATCCAGCTCCACCGTGCCACCGCTCACCAAGGGCTGCGCGGCGTGCAACCGCACCAGGCCGCGCGCCACCTTGTCGTAAGTGACCTGGCGCGCCAGCACTTCCTGGCCGGTGTAGCAGCCCTTGCTGGCGGATACATAGCGGCCCAAGCCGACTTCGAAGGGGGTATTGGCCGCGGTGAACTCAGGCGCCCCGGCCTGCCCGGCTTCGATGCGCAGGGTTTCGCGCTCATCGAAGGAGAGCGAAGGAAGCGCTTCGGTAGCCCATTGCGCGGCGAGCGCGTCGGCCAGGGCCGCGGGAACCAGCAGGCAGGTTCTGCCTGCGTCGCCTAGCGCATATACCGGTTGGTGGTCGATGCTGCCGGCCAGCACTTCATCCAGCGCTGGCACTGCGGCCAGGCCAACCGCGGCCAGGGCCTTGCTGATCTGTGGCCCATACAGCTCATATTGGGCCCAGGCCGCACTGGTATCTTCGATCGTCACCTGGTCATTAAAGAATAGGTGGCGTTTGAAATAGGCTTCCAGCCCCGGCGCGTGGCCCGGCTGAGTCAGCAATAGAAAATGGTCGCCGTGCGCCAGTAGGGTGAAGACTTCGAGAATGCGCGCGCTGGGGTTGGTGAGCACGCTGGGCACGGCGCGCTGCGGGCTGAGCAGGCCGACGTCATTAGTGGTCTGGCGCTGCACGTACTCGGCGCGGGTGGCGCCGCCCAGCCGAAGGGCGCCAGGCTGCGCCACGCGGTAGTACGCCACGGCGTGCTGGGCGGCGTGGTACGCCTGGCTGGCGGGCGCGGGCACAAGGTCCATACTCGCTCGGACGCGCTGGCGGGCGCCCTTCTTACCTGCGCGGCTTGTATAATCACGCCGTAAGGTTGCGCCCAGTGCGGCGTCTGATAAGTAGAAAGCCACTTTTGCAAACAAAGAGAGTAGATATGCAAGCCACGTCATCGAATACACCTCTTGCTCACGAGCACGTCAAAGTGCTCATCCTCGGTTCGGGCCCGGCTGGCTTGGCCGCCGCGCTGTACACCGCCCGCGCCCAACTGCAACCGGTGGTGCTGGCCGGCCAGGAATACGGCGGCCAGGTTTCGCTGACGGCCACGGTGGAAAACTATCCCGGCTTCCCGGATGCCGTGGGTGGCCCGGAGCTGACCGAGCTGTTTCGCAAGCAGGCTGAGCATTTTGGCGCCAAGACGGTCTTCGATACCGCCGTGGCGGTTGACCTGAGCCAGCGCCCCTTCAAGGTCACCAGCTTCGCTACCGAATACACCGCCGATGCACTCATCATTGCCACCGGCGCCACACCGCGCCATTTGGAAGTGCCCGGCGAAACCGAATTCACCGGCCGCGGGGTTTCGTACTGCGGCACCTGTGATGGCTTCTTTTTCAAGGATAAAGACATCGTTGTGGTCGGCGGCGGCGATAGTGCCATGGAAGAAGGCACCTTCCTCACCCGCTTCGCCAACAACGTAACCGTGATTCACCGCCGCGAGGATTTCCGTGCCGGGGAGCTGCTGCTGCAGCGCGCCAAAGACAATCCGAAAATGAAGTTCATCACCAATACCGTGGTGAATAAGATCGACGGCAATGGCACCGTGCAAACCGTGGAATTGGAAGACGTGCGCACCGGTGAAAAGCAGCCTTTCACCACCGATGGCGTGTTCATCTTCATTGGCCATACCCCCAATACCCAGCTCTTCCAGGGCCAGTTGGCCATGGAGGAGGGCGGCTATCTGGTGGCCAATCGCTACATGGAAACCAGCGTGCCGGGCGTCTTCGCCGCTGGCGAGGTGGCCGACCCGCATTTTCGCCAGGTGATCACCTCGGCGGGCATGGGCGCGGCAGCCGGCATCCAGGCCACGCGCTTCCTGGAAGCCAACGAATAGGGGCCGCAGCTGCTAACGCGGCCACGATGAATCGGCAAGGTACAAGCGTCCTCCCTTTTGGAGGACGCTTCCGTTAAGCGCGCCGCACGGCCCAAAGTATCGGCGGTGATATAATCGTGGCGTTTGGCACAATAAACCATTCCCAAATCAAGCGGAGAAGTAAATGTCGCACAAGATCACGATTGTCGGCGCCGGCATGACCGGGGCCACCGCCGCCCACTGGCTCGCTGAGCGCGAGTTGGCTGAAATTGCACTGATTGACGTTGTCGAGGGCATGCCGCAGGGTAAAGCCCTCGATTTATTAGAGGCCATGCCGATCATTGGCAAAGATGTAAAAGTGGCCGGCAGCAATGATTACGCCGCCAGCGAAGGCTCCGACATCGTCGTGATCACCGCCGGCCTGCCACGCAAGCCTGGCATGAGCCGCGATGATCTGCTGGCCGTCAATGCCGATATTGTCAAGAAGGCCACTGAAGAGACCCTGAAGCGCTCCCCGAACGCCATCTACATCATCCTCACCAACCCGCTGGATGCAATGGGCTACGTGGCGATGAAGACCGGTGGCCTGCCGCGCGAGCGCGTCATCGGCCAGGCCGGCATCCTCGATTCGGCCCGCATGCGTGCCTTCGTAGCGATGGAGCTGGGCGTGAGCGTGGAGAACATCTTCTGCTACGTGCTCGGTGGCCACGGTGACAGCATGGTGCCGCTCACCCGCCATTCCAACGTGGCTGGCGTGCCGCTCAACGAAACCATGCCCGCCGATAAGCTGGAAGCCATCGTCGAGCGCACCCGCAAGGGCGGCGGCGAGATCGTGGCGCTGCTCAAGCAGGGCAGTGCCTTCTATGCCCCTTCGGCGGCCATCGCCCAGATGGCCGAGGCGATCCTCAAGGATAAGCAGCTGATCGCCCCATGCGCCGTGTACATGAACGGGGAATACGGCTTGAAAGATATCTTCTTCGGCGTGCCGGCCCAACTAGGCCGCAACGGCCTCGAGAAGGTGATCGAATACAAGCTCAATGAGCAAGAAACCGCAATGCTGGAGAGCTCGGCCGCCGAAGTGCGCGAGCTCACTGCAGCGCTGAAGTTCTAAGCCTCGCAATAGGAGCCAGGTATGGCAAAAGACACACTGACCATCAAAGACAATCGCACCGGGCAGGAATACGAGGTGCCGATTTGGAACGGCACGGTGAAGGCTACCGACCTGCGCCAGATCAAGACCGGCACCGAAGACTTTGGGCTGATGACCTATGACCCGGCCTACATGAATACGGCCAGCACCAAGAGCGCCATCACTTACCTTGACGGCGAAAAAGGCATTCTGCGCTATCGCGGCTATCCCATCGAACAACTGGCCGAGAAGTGCACCTATCTTGAAGTGGCCTACCTGATCCTGTACGGCGAGCTGCCTACCCAGAGCCAGTTGGACCAGTGGGTGTATGACATTACCCATCACACCATCATCCACGAGAACATCAAACAGTTCATGCAGACCTTCCGCTACGATGCCCACCCGATGGGCATGTTCATCGCCACGGTAGCGGCGCTTTCCACCTTCTACCCCGAAGCCAATCAGATCAACGACACCACCGTGCGCACCATTCAGATCCAGCGCTTGATCGCCAAGGTGCCCACGATCGCAGCCTTCTCGTACCGCCACAGCCGTGGCCTGCCCTTCATTTACCCGGATAACAACCTGAGCTACCCGGGCAATTTCTTGAGCATGATGTTCAAGATGATGGAGCAGAACTACGAGCCCAACCCGGTGCTGGAGCGTGCGCTGGACGTGCTCTTCATCTTGCACGCTGACCATGAGCAGAACTGCAGCACCAGCGCCATGCGCTCGATCGGCTCCAGCAAGGTGGACCCGTACTCCGCGATGGCCGGCGCGGCCGCCGCGCTCTACGGCCCGCTACATGGCGGCGCCAACGAAGCCGTGCTGCGCATGCTCAGCCAGATCGGCGATGTCAAGAACATCCCCAGCTTTGTTGAGAAGGTCAAGCAGGGCGAGGGCCGTTTGATGGGCTTCGGCCACCGCGTCTACAAGAATTACGATCCGCGCGCCAAGATCATTAAGCAGGTAGCCGAAGACGTCTTCAAGGTCACTGGGCGCAACGCCCTGCTGGATATTGCCGTGGAGTTGGAGCAGATCGCACTGAAGGATCCATACTTCATCGAGCGCAAGCTGTACCCCAATGTCGATTTCTACTCCGGCATCATCTACCAGGCCATGGGCCTGCCGGTAGCCTTCTTCCCGGTGATGTTCGCCATCCCGCGCACGGTGGGCTGGCTGGCCCAGTGGCAAGAGATGTTGCTGGACGAAGAGCAGAAGATCGCCCGCCCGCGCCAGGTTTATATGGGCGAAGACAAGCGCGATTTTGTGCCGATGGACAAGCGTAAGTAAGGACCTTGCTCACTCACATATAAAAAAGCCCTCTCCATTTGGAGAGGGCTTTTTTGATTGCAAGCTGGCTCGTTTGTTTCTAGGGGCTGGGGGTACCGGCTGCGGCAGCGCCGCTGCCGTTCCAGGTGAAGGTGCGCATCAGGCTGGCTGGGCCACCCTGAATGTAGACTGGCAGGCCGTCGGCATCCACGCCGATCTGCGCCACCGTCACCACTGACCAACGGAAGATGTGCGGGCGCCCATCCGTGGGGCGGAACGAGGTGGGCACCGAGAACGTGGTGTCTTTGACCTCATCGGTGATCTGCAGGTTGCGCCCGCTGGTCACATCCACAATGGTGACCTGGTAGTACTCATTGCTGCGCAGCGTGCCCACTGAGGCCCATTGCAGCGCAATCGTATCGCTGCTCGAAGTGAAGGCGTCGCCATCCGCCGGCAGCAGCAGCTCCGGCGCCGGGTAAGGCGGGGCCACGGTGGGGGTCACCGTCGCCTGGCCCACATAGGTGCGCATGCACAGCGGGATGTTGAGGCGTTGGCCCTCAAAGGTGCTATCCGAGGTCATGCCGTTCCAGCTCATGATCGCTTCCATCGGCACGCCGTAGGTGAGCGAGATCAGGCTCAGCGTTTCGCCGGATTGCACGACGTAACGGTCCACTTCGCAAGCGGCCACCGTCGATTCCATCTCGCCCAGGGTAGCGGTGGCCTGCGGGGTGGCGGTAAAAGTGGGCTGCGGGATCAGCAAGGATTGGCCGATAAACAGGCTGCAGTTAGCATCCAGCGCATTTTGCAGAATGATCGAAGCGGCGCTGACGTTGAAGGCAAAGCCAATGCCACCACAGGTATCCAACTGCTGTACCGTGTACGACAGCGGCGTGTAGGTGGCCTCTGGCGTGGAGGTGGGCGTGGGCGTTTCTGGGGTGGGGGTAAAGGTGGCCGTAGCCGTGGGGGTGGCGCTGCCCTCTACCTCAGGTGCCACCAGGCGCCCGGTTTGCGAGAGCAGGGCGTAGGCTACACCGCTGCCGATGAGCAGAATCAGCACCAGCAGGCCGATGGCGATCGGCAGGCTGAGGCGCAGCTCGGGCAGGCTGGTGCGCCCACCGATGGGCGCATCGGCCTTGGCGGCCTTTTTGGTGATGGGCGTGCTGCCGGAAACAAACTGGTGGCCGCACACCACGCAGCGTGGCGCATTGTCGCTAACGCGCGTGCCACAACTGGGACAAATTTTGGTCGGAGTGGAGCGAGGTTTTTCTGTTGTCATAAAACTGGGCGATTATACCAAGGGGCGAGGGGGCCGGATGAGAGTCCAGTGAGGAGGGAGGGCCAGTGAGCAGTGAGAAGTGCAGAGTGAGCAGGGAGAAGTGCAGAAGTGAGCAGTGAGAAGTGAATAGTGAGCAGTGAGCAGGGGAGAGTGAGCAGGGAGTAGGGAGCAGTGAAGAGTGAGCGGGGAACAGGGAAGAGGGAGTAGTGAACAGGGAGTAGTGAACAGGGAATAGGAAGAGTGAACAGGGAGGAAGTCAACAGTGAACAGGGAATAGTGAGCTGGTGAGAGCAGCGAGCAGAGAACAGTGAGCAGGTTAGTGCCACTTAGCGATAACCTGCTCACTCATTACTGTTCACTCCTCACTGCTAATGCATTACTGTTCACTCCTCACTGCCACTCCCCCAAAGGTATACTCACGCAGATGCAAGCCACCAGCCTCTACCTGCACATCCCCTTCTGCCGGCATCGCTGTGGGTACTGCGATTTCAACACCTATGCCGGGCTGGAGCAGCTCATCCCGGCGTATACCGACGCACTGATCGCCGAGGCTCGCTGGCTGGCGCAGGCCGCCGGCGCGCCGCTGCCGGTGCACACCATCTTCCTGGGCGGTGGCACGCCCTCATTGCTGCCGCTGGATGCCATGCAGCGCCTGATGCTGGCGCTGCAGACCAGCTTTGCGATCCAGCCGGATGCCGAGATCTCGTTGGAAGCCAACCCCGGCACCTTGTCGGCCGACTATCTGGCTGGGCTGCGCCAGGCGGGCTTCAACCGCCTCAGCCTGGGGGTGCAATCGGCCAGCCCGCAGGAGCTGTTGGTCTTGGAACGCCAGCACGATTTTGTGGACGTGGTGAATGCGGTCAAGTGGGCGCGCCAGGCCGGCTTTGAAAACATCAACCTGGATTGGATCTTTGGCCTGCCCGGCCAGTCGCTGGCCAGTTGGCAGCGCAATCTGGAGCTGGCGCTGGAGCTGGCCCCGGAGCACCTCTCGCTGTACGCGTTGAGCATCGAACACGGCACGCCGTTCAAGGAGCTGGATGCGCGCGGCCTGCTGGCCCTGCCGGATGGTGATCTGGCAGCCGAGATGTACGAGTTGGCCGATGAAAAGTTAGCCGCCGGTGGCTTTATCCAGTACGAAATTTCCAACTGGGCGCGGCCCGGCGCCGACGGCCAGCCACGTGCCTGCCGCCATAACTTGCAATACTGGCGCAATCTGCCCTATGCCGGGTTGGGCGCCGGGGCACATGGCTTCCTGGCCGGCCAGCGCACTGCCAATGTGCTGGCACCGGGCGCCTACATCAAACGCATGCGCAGCGCCGCAGGCGATGCAAGGGCCGCCGGGCTGCCGCGCACCCCGGCCACGGCCAGCGTGGAGCCAATCGATGCCGAACGCGAAATGGGCGAAACAATGATGATGGGCCTGCGCTTAGTGCGCGAAGGCGTTTCGGCGGCGGGTTTTGCGCAGCGCTTTGGCCGCAGCCTCGAGCAGGTGTATGGGCGCAGCATCCAGACCCTGCGGCAGCGCGGCCTGCTGGAGCAAGCCGCCGATCGCCTGCGGCTGACCGCGCAAGGGCGCCTATTGGGTAACCAGGTTTTTATGGAGTTTGTCTAAACCCAATGTTATGATTCGCCTATGGCTAAGAAGCAAGTACAAAAATCCGTAAAGAAAACTACCGCGCCGCCCGCGGCACTGGATACCGGCGGCAAGTTTTACCTCGGCCGCCTGCACGACCTCAAAAAGAATCAAACCGGCAGCGAAGCCGTATTGTATGACCCGGCAGATCTGACCACGCACGGGGTGGTCTTCGGCATGACCGGCTCAGGTAAAACTGGCTTGTGCATCGGCATTCTGGAAGAAGCCGCGCTGCAGGGCATCCCGGCACTGATGATCGACCCCAAGGGCGATATCACCAATCTGCTGCTACATTTCCCTAACCTACAACCCAGCGATTTTGCACCCTGGATCAACCCGGATGAAGCCCGCCGCGCCGGCAAGGATGTAGCGCAGGCTGCGGCGGACACGGCCGCACTGTGGCGCAAGGGGCTGGCCGATTGGGGCATTGGCCCCGAGCGCCTTCAGGCGCTGGCTGATGCCGCCGAGTATGCCGTCTATACGCCCGGCTCCGATGCCGGCTTCCCGGTCAGCATCCTGGCTTCCCTACAAGCCCCACAGGAAGACTGGGACGAGCACCGCGAGGCGATCCGCGAGCGCATCGCCTCAACCGCTACCGCCATCCTTGGCCTGGTCGGCTTCGATAATGTTGACCCGGTGAAATCGCGCGAGCACATCCTGCTGGCGAACTTGTTCGAGCAGGCCTGGAGCAAGGGCAAGGATCTCACCCTGGGCGATCTGATCCGCCAGGTGCAGAACCCACCCATCGATAAACTCGGCGTGCTGGAGTTGGATCAGTTCTTCCCCGCCAAAGAACGCGCGGCCCTGGCGCTGCGGCTTAATAACATCCTGGCCGCCCCCAGCTTCCAGACCTGGTTGGAGGGCACGCCGCTGGAGATCGACGCGCTGTTGTTCACCAAGGCGGGCAAACCGCGCCACAGTGTATTTTTGCTCTCGCATCTCTCTGACGCTGAGCGCATGTTCTTCGTCACGCTGCTGTATTCTGCCGTGGAGAGCTGGATGCGCCGCCAACGTGGTACCGGCTCGCTGCGCGCCCTGGTGTACTTTGACGAGATCCACGGGTACCTGCCGCCGGTGGCCGAGCCGCCCAGCAAGGCGCCGATGTTGCGCATGCTCAAGCAGGCGCGCGCCTTTGGGGTGGGGCAATTGCTTGCCACCCAGAACCCGGTAGATGTGGACTATAAGGCGCTCTCGAATGCGGGCTCTTGGTTCATCGGCAAATTACAGACCGATCGCGACAAAGAGCGTTTGCTGGATGGCTTGGAAGGCGCCGCCCCCGGCGGCTTCAAGCGCGCCGATTACGATAAGCAAATTTCTGCGCTGGATAAGCGCGTCTTCCTGCTGCACAATGTGCACGAGAAACACCCGGCCATCTTTTACACGCGCTGGGCAATGAACTATCTGGCTGGGCCACTGACCCGCAGTCAGATCCCGGCGCTCAATAAACTCAGCACTGCCAGCCCCGCCGCCAGCGGCCAGGCGGCCAAACCCAAGAAACAGGAGCCTACAATGACCGCAGCTGACTCCGAGGCCCTCGGGCCGCGCCCGATCGTCCCCTCCGGTGTGCAAGAGCTCTTTCTGCCGCCGGTGCTGGGTATGGAAGCGGCTGCCAAAGCCAGCCGCCGCAGCCTGCCGGCGGATGCCAAGCGCATCGGCCTGAGCTACCAGCCGGCCTTGCTGGCGCAGGCGCAGGTGCGCGTGGTGCAGCGCAAGTACAACCTGGATGTCGAAACTTACAAAGCCGCCCTGGTCACCGATGTGCCCGCCCGCGGCTTGCGGTGGGAAGATTTTGAGCATGCCGCGTTTGATGAGCGCCGCCTCGAAGGCCGCCCGGATAGCGAAGAGGCGCTGTACGCGCCGCTGAGCGGTTCCCTGGCCGACGGCGCGCAACTCAAAGTGTTGGAGCGCGATTTTGCCGATTGGGTCTACCGTGCCAGCCAGGTAGAGGTATGGGCCAATGAGGAGCTCAAGGTGTACGCCGGCCCCGAGCTCACCCGCGAGGAGTTTGCTGCCCTGTGCGCCCAAGAGGCACAGAGCCGGCGCAACGCCGAGGTGGAAAAGGCCAAGCAGAAGTTCGATACGCAGCTCAAAACCCTGCAAAAGAAGCTGGAGAAAGAGCGCCGCGATCTGAACCAAGATGAAGAAAAGGCTAACCAGCGCCGCATGGAAGAGATGGGCACGCACTTGGAGAATGTGATTGGCTTGTTTGCCGGCAGCCGGCGCCGCCTGACCACCTCGCTCACCAAGCGGCGCATGACCGCCGAAGCCAAAGCCCAAGTGGAGGACAGTAAAGCCACGATCGTGAGCCTGGAGAACGAAATGCAGGCGATGGGCGATGAAATCCAGCAAGCCATGGATGCGATCGAGGACCGTTGGGAAGCGGTGGTGGAGAAGATCACCCAGATCCCCATGGCGCCGGCCCGCAAGGATATCTATGTCAGCAGTTTTGGCGTGGTGTGGCTGCCGTATCACCGCATCACCGTCGGCGGGCGCGAGGTGGAGATCCCGGCCTACGAGTAAGCACAACACAAGCCTAAGATGCAAAAGAGCACAAAGCCCAGGCTTTGTGCTCTTTATTTTCGTGCCTTGTGGTTAAGCCTTCGGCTTAGATTTCGCGCCGGCCGAGCTCATCGGCCAGCTCGGCCAGGGCGGCGCCGGGTTCTGCCGCCGGCTGGGCAGCCTGCAGGGCCGTGATGGCTTCTTCGGTCAGCTTCTCGGCCTGTTGTTGCGTATAGGCACGGGCGCCTTCGGCTTCCAATTGCTGCGCCAGCGCGGCCACGTTGGCCTCGCTGACCCCGGCCTGCCAGCCGCGGGCAAACTCGCCCTGCTGGGCCAGGGCATACAGCACCGGCAGCGATTTCTTGCCGCTGAGCAGATCCGTGTGAGCCGATTTGCCCATCGCGTCGGGATTGCCCCAGATGCCGAGCAGATCATCATGCACCTGGAAGGCCAGGCCAAGTTTCTCGCCGAAAACCATGTAGGCTTTCAAGCGGGCGCCCTCGGCGCCGCCCACCAGGGCGCCCAGGCGCACACAGGCGGCGATCAGGGCACCGGTCTTGCCCCAGATCATTGGCCAATAATCTTCAGTGGTGATCTCAGGCATGCGTTCGTAGGCCAGGTCAAGATATTGCCCCTGGGTCAGTTGCAGGCTGGTGCGCGGCAGCAGGCGCACGGCTTCGAGGTAGGCGCGCTCGGAGCTGGTTTCGGCCAACCCCTCCAGCGCCATGTGCGCCAACGCAAACAGCGTATCGCCGGCGTTGATCGCCTGCGGCATGCCCCATTGGGCCCACACGGTGGGGCGGCCGCGGCGCTGCTCACTGTTGTCTTGAATATCGTCGTGGATCAGTGAAAAGTTATGCAGGATCTCCACCGCGGCGGCGGCGGGCAGTGCACTGCGCCAGTCGGCGCCGGCCGCTGCCGCGCTGAGCAACACCAGGGTGGGGCGCACGCGCTTGCCGCTGGCCTTGGGGCCAGCGCCTGTTCCTTCCCAACCCATGTGGTAACGCAACATGGCCAGCAATTTTTGAGGGGTGTGTGGGTGAGTGAGGAGTGCGGGCTGCACCGCAGCTTGCAGCGCGTCTTCAATGGCAGGCAGAAACTGGGCTTGGAATGTGGCGAGCGACATAGAGCAGGATTATAGACCCTGCGGGCGCTTGACGCGGCTAATGAGCGATGGAATGGAGCAGCGAGGGGCTACTGGCCGCGATACACCAGCGGCACAGATTGCAAACTGCGGATATCGCCGGCACCGGCCGCAAACATGGTCACCTGCAGCTCACGGCTGATCTCGGCGATGGTTTGCACCACCGCCTTGGTGGACTGCACGGCCGCTTTCAGGAAGGGGCCAGCCATGCCGCCCAGCTCAGCCCCGAGGGCAATGCCCTTGGCAACATCCACACCGCTGCGCAGGCCGCCCGAGGCGAAGATGCGCATGGTTTTGACCGCCTGGCGCACCTGAGTGATGCTTTCGGCGGTGGGGATGCCCCAATCCACGAAGGCGGCGGCGAGGCGCGCCTGGCTGGGATCTTTGGCGCGGTGCATCTCTACCTGGCTCCAGGAGGTGCCGCCGGCCCCGGCCACATCGATGGCCTGCACGCCGGCGCGGGCAAGCTGCTTGGCCAGTTCGCCGGAGATGCCCCAGCCGACTTCTTTGATCACAACCGGCACGGGCAATTGCTTGCACATGATTTCAATTTTCTTGAGCAGGCCGCTGAAGTTGGTGTCGCCCTCTGGTTGCACCGCTTCCTGCACGGCGTTGAGGTGCAGCATCAGGGCATCCGCTTCGGCCATGTCCACGGCGCGTTGCAGATGGTTGAGGCCATAGCCGTAATTGAGCTGCACCGCGCCCACATTAGCGAACAGCAGCACATCCGGCGCCACGTTGCGCACGCGGAAGGTGGGCTCCAGGCTGGCGTCTTCGATGGCGGCGCGCTGGCTGCCCAAGCCCAGGGCGATACCGCCTTCCTGGGCCGCTTCGGCCAGGGTCTGGTTGATCGTGCCGGCTTCGCTGGTGCCACCGGTCATCGATGAGATCAGCAGGGGCGCTTTGAGGCGTTTGCCGAAGACCTCAACCGAGAGGTCAATTTCATCCAGATTGAGTTCGGGGAGGGCGTTGTGCAGAAAGGAGTACTTCTCCAGGCCGGTGGTCAGGCCGGAGCGCACATCCTCTTCCAGGTTGATGCGAATGTGATCGGCCTTTCGGGCGCCGGTACCCGTAACTTTCGCCATGAGCTAGTGTTCCTGTGGAGTGATGGGTAGTTTACCAGCCGCAAATTGGGCTGTCAATTAAGCGCAAGATAAGCGGTCAAAGACGGTAGAATACTAGTCTAAACTTTTGGAGGCATACATGTCGGATACATTTGAACAAGTAAAGGCTACTGTCGTCGAGCTGCTCGGCGTAGATGAGGCCAAGGTCACGCGTGAGGCGCGCTTCCGTGAGGACCTCGAAGCGGACTCGCTGGATATCGTCGAGCTGATCATGGCCCTTGAGGACAAGCTGAGCATCGAGATCTCCGATGAGGATGCGCAGAGCATCACCACCGTGGGCGGCGCCGTCGATTACATCGAAGGCAAGAAGTAGCCCTTCTCTCTCAAATGCAATCAAAAAAGAGCGGCCTGGCCGCTCTTTTTGATTCTGCTCATGGGGCGATGCATTCCTTATCGCGGAACAGCGCCCATTCCTCACACTCGCTGCCATCGGGCAGCAGGCACACACCGTACTCGTTGCCGTCAGCATCCTTGCGGATCTCAAGCCGGCCGCCTTGTTCAATGCAGTACTGCGAGGCGGGGTTGGCCAGGCCTACCTGTGAGCTTTTATTGAGCTGCAGCCAAGTGATCAGCAGGGCTAACAGGATCAAGCCGATGAACAGTGTTTTGCGTGACATCACTCTCCTAACGGGGGCGGAATGAACAGCCCACTATAAAAACAAACGCTCGCGTAGCTGCGGGCGTTTGTTTTAGTTCTTAGGGTGCTTCTCGGCGAAGGTGCGCCGTTATCTGAGCATATCCGGGATCTGCTCAGGGTGGTCGGCGACGCGCACGCCGGCTTTGGTGAGCGCGGCGATCTTGTCTTCGGCGCCGCCGGCACTGCCTTCAACGATGGCGCCTGCGTGGCCCATGCGCTTGCCTGGAGGGGCGGCGCGGCCGGCGATGAAGCTCACCACTGGCTTGGTCATGTGCTTGCTGATGTATTCGGCAGCCTTTTCTTCGTCGCTACCGCCGATCTCGCCGATCATGACTACTTTGTCGGTGAGCGGGTCTTCTTCGAACATCTGCAAGATGTCAATGAAGTTGAGGCCCTTCACCGGGTCACCACCGATACCCACCGTGGTGCTGGAGCCCATGCCCACCTGCTTGAGCGCATACAGCACTTCGTAGGTCAGCGTACCGGAGCGTGACACCACGCCGATGTTGCCGGGGATGGCATTATCGCCGGGGATGAAGCCGATCTTGGTCTGGCCCGGGGTGAGCAGGCCAGGGCAGTTAGGCCCGATGAGCTGTACGCCCTTCGAGTCGAGGTAAGCACGCACGCGCATCATGTCTTGCAGGGGGATGCCCTCAGTCAGGCAGACGATCAAGCGCACCCCGGCATCCGCGGCTTCCAGCATGGCATCGGCAGCGGCGGCCAGCGGCACAATGATCATGCTGCAATCGGCGCCGGTGGCATCCACGGCTACTTTTACCGAGTCAAAGACGGGTACTTTGCCATCCAGCACCCATTCGCCGCCTTTGCCGGGGCGTACCCCGCCGACGACTTGCGTGCCGTATTCCAGCATGCGCTGGGAGTGAAACATGCCCTCGTTGCCGGTGATGCCTTGCACCACGACACGAGTGTTCTTATCAGCCAGAATTCCCATTTGGTAATTTCCTTTTCAATTGTCCACAGATGAACACAGATGGACGCGGAGGTTACTTAGTGCCTTTCGCCGCCTGCACTGCTTTCTGGGCGGCTTCGGCCAGGGTTTCGGCCGTGATCATGTTGGCATCGGCCAGCAGGGCGCGGCCCTCGGCGGCGTTGGTGCCCGCCAGGCGCACCACCATCGGCACGCTGGTCTTCACCGTCTTGAGCGCTTCGAGGATGCCCTTGGCGACTTCATCACCGCGGGTGATGCCACCAAAAATGTTGAACAGCACCGCCTTCACGTTCTTGTCTTGCAAGATGATGCGCAGCGCCGCGGCCACCTTCTCCGCATTGGCACCACCACCGATATCGAGGAAGTTGGCCGGCTCACCGCCGAACAGCTTGATGATATCCATGGTGGCCATGGCCAGGCCGGCGCCGTTGACCATGCAGCCGATTTCGCCATCCAGTTGAATGTAGGTGAGGCCGTTCTTGCGGGCCTGAATCTCCGCCGGGGTGTCTTCGTCCAGATCGCGCAGCTTGGCGATCTTGGGCTGGCGATAGATGGCGTTGTCGTCGATCAGCATCTTGCCGTCGATGGCCAGCAGCTCATCGTCCTTGGTGACCACCAGGGGGTTGATCTCCGCCAGGGTGGCGTCTGAATTCTTGTAGGCTTCCCACAACCCCTTGCAGATGGTGTGGAAGGCGGCCCAGTGCTTGCGGTCGAGCTCGATACCGATCGCCAGATCGCGAATGTTGTAGTCTTGCAGGCCCAGCAGCGGGTTTACGTGCACACGGATGATCTTCTCCGGCGTGGTGGCGGCCACTTCTTCGATATCGACGCCACCGGCGGCCGAGGCGATCATCACCGGCTGGCGTGCGGCGCGATCATTGGTGATGCCCAGGTAGATCTCGCTGGCAATGCCAATTGCCGGGTCGATCAACACCTTGCGCACCGGCAAGCCCTTAATATCCATGCCAATGATCTGCTTGGCGGCGTCTTCGGCTTGTTTGGCGGTCTTCACCACCTTCACGCCGCCGGCTTTGCCGCGGCCGCCCACCAGCACCTGAGCCTTGACCACTACGGCGCCGCCCAGTTCCTTGGCAATTTGGCCAGCTTCTTTGGGGGTCTTGGCGATCTTGCCCTTGGGCACCGGCACGCCGTATTGGGAAAAGATCTTCTTTGAGTCAAATTCGTGTAGCTTCATCTGGGAAATGCTCCTTTGAAAGAGAGCCGATTGGGATAGTAGCGTCTTTTGGGGCGCTGTACAAAACGATGGCATTATAACAGGCGCGGGCCGCGGCAAAATGCCGGCCCTGCGGTCTATAATGCGGCTATGTTTCGCTACGAACGCCGTACCCAGCCGCTGCTGCCGCGCCGCCAGTTTGTGCTGCGCATCGGGCGGCACGTGCTATTGGCGCTGGCCTTGATGAGCGTCTTCCTGCTACTCGGCATACTGGGGTACCATTGGCTGGCAGGCATGGCCTGGCTGGATGCTGTGCTCAATGCGGCCATGATCCTTTCGGGCATGGGCCCGGTGAATGCAATCGATGGGGCCGCGGGCAAATGGTTTGCCACCGCCTATGCGCTAGTGTCGGGGCTGATCTTCACGCTCACCACGGGAATTGTGGTGTCACCCATGCTGCATCGCGTCTTTCACAGCTTGCATGTTGAGGGCGATGAGTGAGCTGTGATGAGTGCGCAGTGACAAGCAGTAATGAGTGAGCAGTGATGAGTGAGCAATGCACGCATGCAAACTTCCGCTGACCTGATTACTCCTCACCGATCACTGCTCACTATTACTTACTTACTCACTTGCGAACCAAGACAGCGTAGCGTTCTGGCTGTCCACTACCCATACTCCGCCGTTGGGATCAGCGGCTACGCCCTGGGCGATGGCAATGTTGGCCGCGCTTTGGTCAAAGCCGCCAAAGAAGTATTGCAGCGTGCCATCCAGACCGTAGACCAGCACGCGGCCGGCTTCGGGGTCAGCAATGTAGAGCGCGCCATCCTTGCCTGGGCTGAGGTAAGGCTTGTTGGTGAGCGATTGCCCGTACCAGCCGGCGATCTCCCAGGTCTCGCTGGGGAGGAAGCGCCCATCGCGGTAATCCAGCACCTGCACACGTTGGTTCCAGGTATCGGCCACGAAGACGCGGCCGGTGTAAGCATCGTAGGCTACGCCCACCGGCTCATCAAACTGGCCGGGCTCGAAGCCGTATTCGCCGTAATCGCTGAGGTGCTCTCCAGTGGCCGTGTACATGCGCAGGCGTTTGTTGCCCGTGTCGGTCACGAGCACATTGCCGTCCGGCAGCACGGTGATATCGCGCGGGCCCCATAGCGCGCCGGCGCTCTCGTCCTGCCCGAAGTAGCCCCACATGCGCACAAAGCGGCCATCCGCGCTGAATTGCTGCACGCGATGGTTCCAGGTATCCGCAACGTAGACGTAGGCACCATCTGGCGATAGCGCCAGCGACCACGGCTCGTTGAAGGTGCCGCCCGGCGCTTCGCCAGTGGCCAGATCCGCATAGCTGCCCCAGACCTGCAGCACGCGGCCGTCCGCAGCGAGGTGTTGGATGCGATGGTTGCCGCTGTCAGCTACGTACACGCTGCCATCCGGCGCCAAGGCCGCATTGCGCGGCGAGATGAACTGGCCCGGTTCGCTGCCGAAGCCGCCCACAGTGAACTGCGGCGCCAGCTCGCGGCCCTTGCCCTCGTAGGGGTCTTGCAAATCGCTGCCCGCGGCCGCCACGCCGTATTCCCAGATCTGCGCGGCGACATCTTTGCGGATATACACGCGCATCGTGCGCCCGGGGGACCAGGTTTGCAAGCTGGTGCTTTGCCCCTTGTTGGCAAGATAGCTGGTGAAGTCGCTATTGAGCCAGATCTGCCAAAGATCGGCGCGGCCGCTGGGCGTGCCGACATAATCCCACAGGCGTAAGGCCACCCGGCGCAGGTATTCGCCGTGGCTCATTTCGCTGGCGGGTTGGCCCGTGTCGCTGGTGAAGCGGTAGCCAATGCTGCTGGGGGTGAAATCGAAGTAATCCTGGTTGGGCCACCAGATACGCATGTATTCGAACTTGTAGAAGCTTTGGCCAACAATCGGCTCGAGCTTGCCGTAGTTAGTGTCGCCCACGATGATGACGGGGAACTGGCGCAGATCGCGCGTGGGCTCACCGCCGTAGAAGCGCTGATTGGGATAGTTGCGCAGATACCACCAGAAGGGGTAGGAGGTTTCGTTGTCGTAGGCTACCTGCAAATCCAGCCCGCCAGTGATGCGGCGCGAGATCTCTTCGATCTGCTGCATGGCGATCTTGGAGCCGGGCGCCATGTGGGCATACACCAAATACTCATTGGCCAGGTCGTAATTGCGGAAGTTGGCACGCAGCGCGGTGCGCAGGGTGAGCAGCGCCAGCGCGCCAAACATGAGCAGCAGGCTGAGCTTGCTGAGCTGGCGGCGCGGCCATTCGCCGGCCAGGGAGGAGCGCAGCACCGCATAGATGCCCACGGCCAAGGTGATCACAAACAATAGGAAGCGCGTGGTGGCTTGCAGTTGCGCCAGCTCATTGCCTTGGAAGGGCGGGTTTTGCCCCAGCAACGCCCCCAGCAAGCTGAAGGCGCTGCCCAGGCTGATCAGCAGCCCGGCCAGCAGCAGCCAGCCTTGGCGCGCCCCAAAGCCGGCCCAATCCACGCGGGCGATCAGGCGGCTGACGGCCCAGCCGGCCAGGAGCAGCATTGGCATGGCAATGTGCACCGTCAACCAGGGCATCTTCTCGCCGGCGATGGTGTAGGCCGCCAAGGCGGAAAGCGACCAGAAAGCCAGGAGCACCAAGGCCATCCGGCGGCTCTCGTAGGGCAGGAGATCACGCTGCTCCGTATCCCCCGCGGGGCTGGGCAGCCCGCGGCGCAGGCTGCGGATGCCCATCAGCGCCGCCAGCGCACTGCCGGCGGCCGCCAGGTACTCATACGCAGGGATCTGTACTGCCCAATAGTAGTAGCTGGGCTGGTTGCCGCGTTCCACGGCCTGCTGCTCCAACCAATAGCCCAACGAGCCGACCAAACCAGAGAAGAAGCCTACGCCGTTGCTGAAGATGGTGGTGTAGAAGGGGACAAAGATGGCGTAAAACACTGCGCTACTGATCAGCCAGACGCGGCCATTGATCGCTACGCCCAGCCCCGCCGAGAGCAGGGCGCACACCACCACCACGCCACTGATGAACCAGAGGTTACTGGCATCCTGATAGGCCATCGGGTCGTGATGCAACCAACGGATGGGGAAGGCGGATAAGTGCGGCAACACCAGCGCGAACAGGATGCCCATGAGCACAAAGGCGCGCTCCTGGCGCAGGCGTGCCAAGCCGTAGCCGCGCAGCAGCGCGGTCAGCGCGGTCAGCAGCGCGGCGGCCCCCAGCGCGCCGAGGATCAGCGTCGTTGGCGCCAACGGCGTGCTGAGCTCGCTGGGGGCGCCCTCTGTGGCCGCCACCACGGGCTCTTCTACCTGGGTAGCGCTCGGGGCCGCGGTGCCCAGCTCGCTACTGCGGATCTGCGCGCCGATCGCCAGGAAGAGCAGCGATACGCTCAACAAGAGGGTGATGAAGAACACTCGCCGGATCTGTGGGCTGGTCCAGCTGCGTGCGGCGATGCGCCATAGGAACACCAGGCCCAGGAACACCAGCGCCTGGGCTACATAAATGAATGAAGTTTCTTTGGAGGTGAAGTGCAGTGCGATGGCGGCTACGCCAATGTAAACGTACTTGTGCTCTCCCGTGTCCAGGTAGCGCAGAATAGCCCACAGCATCACCAGCCCAAACAGCGCCACAAAGATCTCATTGCGCGCATAGCGGCTGTAGTACATGAGGTAGGGCGAGATGAGATAGAAGCCAGCGGCGAGCAGCGCTCCTGTGCGCCCCAGGTAGCGGCGGAAGGCCCACCACACGAAGAACACCACGGCAACGCCAAACAGCGCCTGCGGGGCGCGGGCGGTGAGATCGTTGTCGCCGAATAGAAAATAGCTCAGCGCCAGCAAGTGAAACTGGAGTGGCCCGTGACTGAGCGGGTGGTGCTGGTACCCCTGGCCCTTGAACAATTGCCACGAGAAATAGACATGGGTGGTTTCATCGTGGCTCATCACGCGCTGGCCGAGCATATGGAAGCGCGTAACGAAGGCGGCCAGCAAGATGAGCGCCAGAACGGCATGCTCCCAGGTGAGTTTGTGGCTCCCCAACAGGGGCCGGTCTAACCAATTGCTGGGTGAGGAGGTGCGTTCTTTGGCCATAAGGTTTTTTAGTTTTCTGGGTTGGCGGGAATGGACCAATTGTACGGGCAGCACTGCCATTCGGCAACTAAAGACCGCAGCCATAGGCTGCGGTCTTTAGTTTGTGGGGCTAGGCTTCGGCGGCGGCAAACTTTTTACGTTTGCCTAGCCGCAGGTGCAGGTAATAGAAGAACGCCGCGGCCAGGGCACACACCAGGCCGCCACCAAACCACAGCAGGTTTGGATTGTAGTTATCCAAGATGTAGCCCGCCAGCGCCGGGCCTACGGCGGCCGGCACGGCCCACACCAGGCTGAAGACGGCCATGTAGCGGCCGCGCATCGCTTCGGGGGCGAAGTTGGCCGCCAGCGCCGAAGCGGTAGGCACAACGATCATTTCGCCGATGGTCACGATCACGATAGCGGACAGGAAAAGCCAGAAGGCGGCCACGAAGCCAAACAGGCTGAAGCCGACCATGTAGAACAAGGTGCCCAGCGCCATCATTAAGAAGGGCGGGCGCCACTTGATCACGCGCGTCATCCAAAACTGAAACAGGATCACGGTAACGCCGCTGCTGCTCATCAGCAAGCCGTAACTTTGCGGGTTAATACCATGCTGGTCACGCAGGAAGATGGAGAGCGCACCGTACATTTGGATATAGACCATGCCCATCAAGATCGATGCCAGGATGAACGCCACAAACGGCAGATCGCGCAGCACTTTGAAATAGCCAGCGAAGGTTTTGAGCAGAGCTTCGTTGGCCTGGGCTTCGCTGGCCTTGGGCTTGGTCTCGGCGATGAAGATGAAGAACAGCACCGCCACGATGCAGCTCACCACCGCATCCGAGACGAACAAGTAGAAGAAGGATACACCGGCGAGCAAGCCGCCGATGCTGGGGCCGAAGATCCAGGTGAGGTTGCCGACCACGCGCAGCATGCCGAAGCCCTCCTGACGTTTGTCCTCAGGCAGGATGTCAGCGATCATCGCTTGGTGCGCCGGCCCGGCCAGCTCGCCAAAGGTGCCGCTGATGGCCGCCACCACGTAGACCCAGTGCAATTCATTCACCAGGCCGAGGGCCAGCGTAGTGAGCGCACTGCACACCAACCCGGCCAGGATCAGTTTCTTACGCCCGATGCGATCGGTCAGTGCGCCACCGATGAACGAGCCCACCAGGGCGAACACCGAGAAGATGCCCAATACAAAGCCCGCCTGGGTTGCGCCCACGTTGAAGCGCTGCGTGATGTAAAGCGGGAAGAAGGGAAACAGCAAGGTACGGCCAACCCCATCCACAAACGATACGCCGACCACCAGCCAGAAGGCTCGTGGGAACTCACGAAACAGGGTGCTGAAATTGTTCTTCAATTTTGTCAACATGGCGAATTCCTGTCTGATATTAATAAGCGGCACAGTATAGCACGAATGTTCTTTTGTGCGCCAACAGGAATTCGCGCCGCTAGCGGGCGCGGGCTAGCGGGCGCGCTTGGTGTTCTTGCGGCTGGGCGCGGGGCTGCTGCGGCGCGGCTTGGCCGTCTTGCTGGCGGGCCGGCTGGTGCTGGTGCTGGCGCTGCGGCGCGGCTTGGCCGTCTTGTTGGCGGGCTTGCTTGTGCTACCGCTGCGGTGCGGCTTGGCCGTCTTGTTGGCGGGCTTGCTTGCGCTGGCGCTGCCGCTGCGGCGCGGCCGGCCGAGAGTGATGCCCGGCTTGCGCGGCGCCGGTTTGCGGCTGCCCGGGCCTTTGCCCGGCTTGCCCGATTTGCGTGCGGCAATTTTAGGCTCGTCGCTGCGCGGGCTGGCCGTCGGGCGCGGTTTGCGGCTGGCTGGTTTCTCGCCGGCCAGCAGATCGCGGACTTCGTCAGCGCTTAAAGGGCGCCATTCGCCGGGCTTCAGGCTGCCCAGGTAGAGGTTGGCAATGCGCACGCGGATCAGTTTGAGCACTGGCAGGCCGAGCTGGCCGGCGATCTCGCGGATCTGGCGCTTGTGGCCTTCATGCATGATCACACGCAGCCAGGCGCCCTTGCCAAACGGATACTCCACGCGTACTTCGGCGGGGCGCGTGCGCGTGCCATCTTCCAGCACTACGCCGCGGCGCCAAGTGGCCAGTTGCTCGGCATCCGGCTGGCGCGCCACCAATACGCGATACTCCTTCTCCTGCTCATAGCGCGGGTGGCTGACGCGTTGCGTCAGCGCGCCGTCATTGGTGAGCAGCATCAGGCCTTCGCTGTCTTTATCCAGGCGGCCCACCAAATGCAACTGCGCACCCCCCGGCACCAGGTCCACCACCTTTTGGCGCGGCTCTGGCCCGCCAGTGGTGGAGAGTACACCGCGCGGCTTGTAGACGGCGTAGTAGACCGGGGCACTGGCGGCCGCCAGGCGGCTGCCATCCACTTTGATCGCATCGCGCGCCGGATCGGCTTTATCACCCAATTGGGCCATCTCGCCGTTCACCGTCACGCGCCCGGTCTGGATCATCTCTTCTGCGGCGCGGCGCGAGCCGTAGCCCGCGCGTGCCAGGATCTTTTGTAAACGCTCTTCAGCCATGTCTGAATCTTAATGGGTAAAGCCCAAATTGGGTGAGCAGTTCTGCAAGTCACAATCCCCGTATACTTAGGGCATGAGCGAACAACCCCTCGTCCTGGTCGATCTGCAAACCCCTATCGCCACCGTGCGCCTCAACCGCCCGGAGAAGCTTAATGCGCTCAGCCCGGAGATGTTGCGCGCCCTGGCCGAGACGCTGGAAGCGCAAAACGCCGACGAGGGGGTGCGCGTGATCGTGCTTTACGGCGGCGAGCGCGCCTTTGCGGCCGGCGCAGATATCGAAGCGATGGCCAACGCTGGCCCAGTGGATATTTACCTGCGCAACACGCGCGCCCTGTGGCAGCGCATCTGGGCGATCGACAAGCCCGTCATCGCCGCCGTGCGCGGGGTGGCCTTTGGCGGCGGCTGCGAGCTGGCGCTGGGCTGTGACCTCATCGTGGCTGGCGAGACGGCGCGCTTTGCCCAACCGGAGATCAAGCTGGGCATCATGCCTGGGGCAGGTGGCACACAACGTTTGGCGCGCGCCATCGGCCCGGCGCGGGCGATGGAGATGGTGCTAACCGGCGAACCGCTCGCCGCCCAGGCGGCGCTGCAGGCCGGCCTGCTCAATCGTGTGGTGCCTGATGAGCGCGTGCTGGCCGAGGCGCAGGAGCTGGCCGCCGTGGTGGCGGCGCGGCCCGCCGTGGCTGTGCGCCTGGCGCGCCAGGCGCTGCGCTACGGGCACGAGCGCACCCTGCTGGAAGGCATGCAGCTTGAACGCCGCAATTATTTGCTGACCTATGACACGCAAGACCAAAAAGAAGGCATGGCGGCGTTTTTGGAGAAGCGAGCTGCAAAGTTCACTGGAAAATGAAGCAAAAGTCGATTGGTCGATTGGTCAGACTAGTCGACCTGCCAACCAATCGACTAGATAGAGAGAATCTGTGAATCCTTCAAACCGGCTTCCCACCATCGGCATCATCGGCGCAGGCACGATGGGCTCTGGCATCGCGCTGGCCGCTCTCCTGGCGGGCGCTGAGGTGGTCTTGCAAGACACCTACGCGCCAGTACTCGAAAAGGCGGATGGGTACATCAAGAAGTTTCTGGAGAAGAAGGATAAGTTGGCGTTGTACGCCAACTTGACGCTCACCGATACGCTGGATGCCTTTGCACATGCCGGTGTGGTGATCGAGGCCGCGCCGGAGCGTCTTGAGCTCAAGCAGGAGCTGTTCGCCAAGCTGGAGGCGGTATGCGCGCCGGATGCGATTCTGGCGACCAATACCAGCACGCTTTCCGTTACCGCTATCGCCGCCATGACCCAGAGCCCGCAGCGCGTCGCCGGCATGCACTTCTTTAACCCCGCGCCGGTATTGCCCCTGGTGGAGGTGGTGCGCGCTGCCCAAAGCAGCCCAGCCACTATCGACGCGCTGGTGGCATTGGCCGAGGCGCTGGGCAAGACGCCGGTGGTGACCGGCGACACGCCGGGCTTCATCGTCAACCGCGTGGCGCGCCCGTTCTACGGCGAAGCCTTGCGTCTGCTCGGCGAGGGCGTGGCTAGCTTCGAAACGATCGACCAGCTAGTTGAGCAGGGCGCTGGCTTCCGCATGGGGCCGTTCCGTTTGATGGACCTCATCGGCATTGACATTAACGCCGGGGCGATGCGCTCGATGTACGAGCAAACGTACGGCGAGCCGCGCTACCGCCCGCATTGGCTCCAGATGCAGAAGCTAGCCGCCGGTGAGTTGGGCCGCAAGAGCGGTAAGGGTTTTTATGCCTATGGTGATGCGGACCCTACCCCTGAGCCCCCACAACCCGCCTCGCTGCAGGGCGAGGGCAACGTGCTGATTTCATCGGGCAGCTTTGCGCCTGGCTTGGCCGGCTTGGCGGTGACGGGCGGATATGTGCTCAGCCATGAGCTGGGCGACGCGCCGGTGGCCGCCTTTGTGGCCGCCAGCCAAAGCGAAGGCGCCGCCGCCATCGTCAAGGGTTGGGATGCTGCGCTGGATGCCAGCATCCCGCTGCTGGTGCAGAGCGCTGACATCACGCTGAGTGAGGCGCGCCGCTGGGCCAAACAGCCGCAGCGCGTGTTTGTATTCGATGGCTTGTTTCTGGATGGCAGCTTGGTCACAGTGAGCGGCGGCGATGAGGCGATGCGCCCGCAAGTGGAGGCGGTGCTGGCTGGCCTCGGCCGCCAGGCGGCCTGGGTCAACGAGAGCCCGGCGCTGGTGCTGCCGCGCATCGTGTGCCAACTGATCAATGAAGCTAGCTTCGCGGTGCTCGAGGGCGTGGGGGCGGCGGAGACGATCGACCTGGCAATGAAGCTGGGCGTGAACTATCCGCGCGGTCTGGTGGAGTGGGGCAGCCAGCTTGGCTGGCCTACGGTGCTCGCCGTGCTAGATCATCTCTATGCCGAGTATCACGAGGAGCGCTATCGCGCTTCGGTGCTGCTGAGGCGCCTGGCGCGAAATACCTCCACAGATGAACGCAGATAACTGCAGATGAACACAGATAAGTCCTATCTGATTTATCGCACTGAGTATCTGTGTTTATCTGTGGATAATTGCTTTACGGCGTGCCAACAACATCGCGCCCGTCACCAGCATGATGCCTAGCCCAAGCCAATTCATCGTCTGCCAGCCGGCACCGTGCAGCACTGAGCCTGCCGAGAACGAAGAGATCGCCTGCACCGCGAAGATGGCAAAGTCGTTACTGGCTTGAGTCTTGAAGCGTTCACTGGGGCGATAGGTCGAGGTCAGCAGCACCGTGCCGCCTACGAACAGCAAGTTCCATCCCAGCCCCAACAGTACCAGCGCGGTCCAGTAGCCGGGCAGCTCGATACTCAACATTGCCGTGGTGTTGCAGAAGATCATCAGCAAGATACCTACGAACATGATGCGCAGCACGCCGAACTTCTCGATCAGCAAGCCGCTGAACAATGACGGCAGGTACATGGCGATGATGTGGCTTTGGATCACAAAGGCCGTATCGTCCAGGCTAAAGCCATGGCCGTGCATATGCAGCGGGGTTGCCGTCATGATGAAGGTCATCAGCCCATAGCTGGCCATGCCGGCCAGCACTGCCACTTGAAAATTGGCCTGGCGCGCAATCGCGCCCAGCGAGCGTTCGGGCAGCTGGCTAGCGGCCAGGTCTTCCACCTGGGCGCGCGTGTTCTGATAGAACTGCACGACCACCAGGCCGAGCACGTACAAACCAGCCAGCGCGGCGAAGGAGCCGGCATACAGAACCGGCAGTAGGTGCTGGGCACGCTTGGCAATCTCCGGCCCGAGGAAGCCCGCCAGGATGCCGCCCAGCAGCACTAAGGATACGGCTCGCCCCGTGTGCTCAGCGGGCACGCTTTCTGTGGCCGCAAAGCGGTATTGCAGCACGAAGGCACTGTGCTGCCCCATCAGGAAGATGGCCGCGCACAGCATGACAAAATCGCCACGGTTGACCGCCAGGGCGGCCAGGCTGGCGCCGGCCAAGGCCACGGCCAGCGAAAGCATGAAGCCGTTCTTGCGCCCGATGCGCCGCATCAATAGCGCCGCGGGAATGCTGAATAGCGCCGTGCTCATTACCCCCAACGAATTGGGCAGCGTAGCCAGTTGCGGGGAGGGGGCGATGCCTTCGCCG
The DNA here is from genome assembly GCA_019637755.1 of Anaerolineales bacterium. Taxonomy (NCBI): domain Bacteria; kingdom Bacillati; phylum Chloroflexota; class Anaerolineae; order Anaerolineales; species Anaerolineales bacterium. The sequence goes on along the minus strand of JAHBVC010000001.1, from coordinate 476,275 downwards.
ATAATGCCGGCCAGCAGCACCACGATCGATCCGCCGCACAAGCCAATCGCCTGCAGCAGAGCCAGCAAGAAAACGTTACGTGAACGCATGTACTTTCCTTCAAATGGGGTGGGCGGATTATAAATTGCGGCACACCCACAGCAAAGCCGCCCTTCAAGGCGGCTTTGCTGTGGGGGCCTAGATTGGGCTACTGCTCGATCAGCGTGCGCATCCAGGGAATGTGCTCATCAAAGTGTTCAAAGCTGTTACCGCCAATGTATTCAAAGATCGGCGTTTCAGACTTGCTGCCCGGCTGGTAATGGTTGTAAGGCATTTGCAGCTCCGCATCGCTCAATGCCTGCACGCGTGCGATCAGGGCGTCATGCTGCTTGCGCAGCTCGGCCTGCACTTCTGCCAGCGGCCACTCTTTGTAGCGCTGCTGCAGAATGCTATTGACCACGTCATAGGTCTCGGCCAGGCTCACCCAGTCTTTGCGCTCGATCTGCATGGCATCACGGCGCGGCGTGCCATTGAGCACCGCCACCATGCTGCCTGCCCATACCGCCAGATGCATCAGGTGGTCTTTGGCGGTCCAGCCGGCTGCGTCTTGCGGGCTGCTGAGCTGCTCTGGAGTGTATTGGCCCACAAACGCCTCCAGGCGTTGCCAGCCGGCCTGCATCGCGGCTACGAGTTCATCCTTTGTCATGCGGTCTCCTGTTGGGGGCGCCGGCGCATCTGGGCGATGAAGATCCAGTTCAAGACAACGAACAGGATCACATCGGTGATGCCCAAGATCGTAGGCACCAGCCACATTTCGTAAAATGAGTGGATCGAGGCTTCATCGGGCTTGGTGGGGTTGTAGACCACGTTGACCTGCTGGCCCACGCGGTAGGCGGGCGGACTGCTGGCATTGCCGCCTTCGAAGCGCATCGGGCGCCCGTTCACGCTGAACTCCACCAGCGGTGAATAGACGCAGCAACCGCCTTCGCCGTCACCTGATTCCACCAGCGACACGACAAGGCCAGTGGTGCGCTCTCCGTCCGTGCTCAGGCGGTAGGCGCGTGCCCCCAGCCATAAGGTGACCGCCACCATGATCAGCACAAATAGGTTGACCAGAAGCAGGGTGCCTGCGTTACGCAAAATGTTCATGGGAAGCTCCTTCAGATAGGGTGCTTCTGCAATTGGCGAATAATGAATTGTATGCGGGATTGGGTGGGCCGTGTAGAATAAAAGTCTGGCTGGGTTTATCACGGCCCCTCACCACCTCAGGAGCGATTGTGTCCTCACGAACCTTTACCGGCAGCGCCCCCGCGGCGTTTGACTTCAAAAGTATCGTCTATGAAAAACAGGCAGGCCGCGCCACGGTGACCTTTAATCGCCCGGAGGTGCTCAACGCTGTCAATCATCAGGTGCTTACTGAACTGAGCATCGCCTTCAAGGATGCGAGTTGGGACGATTCGGTGGCGGTGCTGGTGCTCACCGGCGCCGGGGCACGCGCCTTTTGTACCGGGGCGGACCTTAAAGAGCAGGAGCAGTTTCTGCAGCGCCCGCGCGATTACTGGAAATGGATGGGCGATTTCATCGAAGTGCATGAGCGCCTGCGCAATCTGGGCAAGCCCACGCTGGCGCGCCTGAACGGTATTGTGGTGGGCGGGGGCAATGAGTTCAACATCAGCTGCGATCTGGCCGTGGCCGCCGATGACATCTATATTCGCCAGGTGGGCTCGAGCCACGGCAGTGTGGCCCTGGCTGGCGCTACGCAATTTTTGCCGCTGATCGTAGGTGACCGGCGGGCGCGTGAGATCTTGCTGCTAAACGAAGAGATTCCCGCTGCGAAAGCGCTGGAGTGGGGCCTGGTGAACTGGGTGGTGCCGCGCGCCGAGCTGGACGCCAAGGTGGATGAAATTGTGGAGAAGTTGAAGGCCAAGCTGCCCGAAAAGACGCGCTACACCAAGCAGCAGCTCAATTTTTGGCGTGATCTTAGCTGGCACACTACCATCGGCCACGGGCGAGACTGGCTGGCGGTACATAACACCAGCCCGGAAACCTGGGAAGGCGTGCAAGCCTTCAATGAGAAGCGCACGCCGGACTACGATGAGATCCGCCGGCGCTGGGCCGAAGACGATGGCCCCGAGTGGCCCGGCGGGCAGCCGCCGCAGAAGGCCTAGCCCGTCTGCCGCGGGAGTGCATAGCTCCCGGCGGCGGCCATGCAGGAACCTGGCCCACATGGTGTTGCCTCCGTTTAGGCGCATTCTTCTTTTCGGCAGCTTGGGGTTGCTCAGCCTGTATGTGTTGCTGGTGGCTAGCTTTTCGCTTCAGTGGCGCATGTTGCATGATGCGCCCATACTGATGTACTTGGCGCTGCTGATCGATAAATTTGGTTACGTGCCTTATCGCGATTTTTTGGATGTCAACCTGCCCGGCAGCTACCTGATTTATGGTTTGGTGGGGCATCTCTCCGGCTATAGTGATTTGGGCTTCCGCATTGCAGATTTGCTGTATCTCACGGCGATCTCGGCACTCACCTGGCTGTGGATGCGGATCTTTGGCCGCATGGTGGCCTGGGCCAGCGTGATCCTGGGCGCCATGCTGTACTTTAGTTACGGCCAGGCAATCAGCTTTCAGCGCGAGTTTTTGATTTTGCTGCCCTTGCTGGCGGCACTGGTTGCTACGGTGCGCTTGCCTGAGCAACCGTTCGTGCGCAAATACTTCATTGTTGGCTTGCTTTTTGGCTTGGCCGCCGCGATCAAACCACACGCCGCGCTGGCCATGCCCTGCGTACTTATCTATCATGCCTGGGATGCAGGGCAGGGGCGCGCCATCGATTGGAAGCGCGGGCTACTGGCCGCAGTCAGTAGCGCGGCCGGTTTGGGTGTGCCTGTTTTGGCAACCATCGTGTATCTATGGTCTGTTGGCGCGCTGGCTGGTTTTGTTGAGATGGCGCGTAATTGGTGGCCACTCAATTTCAACATCACCACTGAATTGGTGATCATGAATGGCCGCGCCTTTCGCGAGTATTTGTGGAACGGGTATACCGCTGGCATTTTTACGCTTTGGCTGATCCCCATGGGGCTGGGGCTATGGTTGGCGCTTTCCAGCCAAACGCTCAGCGCCGCGGCGAAGCGCCGCGTGGGGCTCTTGGTTTGCCTGGCAGCTTGTTACAGCGTATATACCTTGTTGGCCGGTAAATTCTTTCCCTACCATTGGTTTATCTATCTCTATTTCGTCACTCATATTGCCGCCTTGTGCTTTGTACGCCAGCCTGCGGATGGGGCTTGGTGGAAGCCGGCTGCATCCCTGCTATTTTTGTGGGTGCTCGTACCGGTGCTGCTCTTCCCGCCCACCGAGTTTATTGCCCCGGCCTTGGATATGGAAATACCACCCCCTAAGAATGGGCGCGTGGATGAGATTGCTGCCTTCTTAAGCACCAACCTGCGCGAAGGCGAAACTGTGCAACCCCTGGATTGGACCGGCGGCGCGGTGCATGCCATGTTGCTCGCCCAGGCGCGCCTGGCCACTCCGGTGGTGTATGACGTGATCTTCTATCAGCATATTTCTTCACCCTATGTGCAATCCTGGCGGCAGCGTTTTATGCAGGCGCTGCAAGCCGCACCGCCGCGGTTCATCATTGAAATTGAGACCAACAAACCCTGGGTGAGCGGCCCGGACACCACGCGCCAATTCCCTGCTTTGCAAGCCTTCATCGCCGCTGAGTACAGCATTGCCCTGCAAGGGGATGGCTATGCCGTGTGGGAGCACAGCGAACTCGGCAAATGAGCTGCCACTAACCCATTCGTCAGTTAGAATCACTGTATGGCCAATCTCCCTGACTACAACTTTCAGCCCGCAACGCTCAAATTTCTCGAAGACTCTCCCAAGAAGCTCTTCATTAACAATGAATGGGTCGCGCCGCAATCCGGCGAGACCTTTGCCACGCGCAACCCCGCCAATGGCGCCGTGCTGGCCGAAGTATCCCTGGCCAACGCCGCCGATGTCGACGTCGCCGTGGCCGCCGCCCAGGCGGCTTTCCCGGCCTGGGCCAGCATGATCGCTGGCGAGCGCGGCGCGCTGCTCTTCAAGCTGGCTGATTTGATTGACCAGCACGCTGACGTGCTCGCCGAATTGGAAACGCTCGATAACGGCAAGCCTATCCGCGTGGCCCGCCGTGGCGATCTACCCTATGTCACCAAACACCTGCGCTATCAGGCGGGGTGGGCGGACAAGATTGAGGGCAGCACCGTTCCGGTAACCTTTGCTGACCAATTCGTCTACACCCGCCGCGAGCCGCTGGGCGTTGTCGGTGCCATCATCCCGTGGAACTTCCCGCTGCTCATGGCCATCTGGAAGCTCGGCCCGGCGCTGGCGGCTGGCAACACCCTGATTCTTAAGCCGGCTGAGCAGACTCCGCTCACCGCGCTGTACCTGGCCGAGCTGGCGCGCGAGGCTGGCTTCCCGCCCGGCGTGTTCAACGTGCTCACCGGGCCGGGTCTGCCCACGGGCGCAGCGATGGCCGAGCATGCTCACATCGCCAAGCTGGCCTTCACTGGCTCTACCTCCGTTGGTGCGCGCATCATGGAGGCTGCCGCCAAGAGCAACCTCAAGCGCGTCAGCCTGGAGCTCGGCGGCAAGTCCCCCAACGTCATCTTTGCCGATGCGGATATGAACACTGCTATTCGCGGGGCGCAATGGGCCGTCTTTAGCACCGCGGGCCAGGAATGTGTGGCCGGTACGCGCCTGTTTGTGCAGCGTGCGGTCTACGACCAGGTGTTGGAAGGCCTCACCGCCAACGTGGGCAAGATGGTGGTTGACCACGGCTTCGCCGAGAAGGTACACGTTGGGCCGCTCATCAGTGCCGAGCAGTTGGAGCGCGTGGCTGGCTACATCGAAGAGGGCAAGCAAGCAGGCGCTGAAATCCTGACTGGTGGCGAACGCCTAGGGGATGGGCTGAAAGATGGCTATTTCCTCAAGCCGACCGTATTCAGCTACTCGGACGACTCGCTGCGTTTAGTGCAGGAAGAGATCTTCGGCCCCGTGGCGGCGGTTACTGCGTTTGATGATGAAGAGGAGCTGATCGCGCGCTCCAACGCTACCCAGTTTGGTTTGGCCGCAGGCGTGTGGACGCGTGACATTGGCAAGGCGCACCGCTACGCCCACGCGGTGCAGGCTGGCACCGTGTGGATCAACGGCTACGGCATGATCGACCCGGCGGCGCCGTTCGGTGGCTACAAGATGTCTGGCTTCGGCCGTGAGATGGGCAAAGAAGCGATTGACCTGTACACGCAGATCAAGACGGTGTGGGTGAATACACAGTGAAGAAGTGAGCAGTGAGTGGTGATGAGTGAGCAGGAAATCTCTAATCTCCAATCCTGCTTTTCCTAATCACTGCTCACTCATCACTCATCACTCACCTTGATACAATGGCTACAGCAAGGAACACGCGATGTACGGTGCAGATGTAGAGCAAATTGCTATCCAACTCAACGAAGATCCGCAGAAGCTGGCGGATTTCGAGGCGCGCATTGCGCGCGGCGAAAAGATCGAGCCGGGCGATTGGATGCCGGCGGAATACCGCCGCCAACTCATCCGCATGATCAGCCAGCACGCCCACAGCGAAGTGGTGGGTATGCTGCCCGAAGGCGCATGGATCACTAAGGCGCCCTCGCTGCGCCGTAAGCTCATCCTGCTGGCCAAAGTGCAGGATGAGGCTGGCCACGGCCAATACCTCTATCACGCCGCCGAGACGCTGGGTGCCACGCGTGAAGAGATGCTCGACGCGCTGCTGGACGGCAAGGCCAAGTATTCCAGCATCTTCAACTATCACACCACTTCCTGGGCAGACAACGGGGCGATCGGCTGGCTGGTGGATGGCGCCGCTATCCTCAACCAGACCATGCTGGCGCGTTGCTCCTATGGCCCGTACTCGCGCGCTATGGTGCGTATATGTATGGAAGAGAACTTCCATCGCAAGCAGGGGCAGGAAATGATCATCCTCTACTCGCAGGGCACGCCCACCCAGCGCGCCATGGTGCAAGACGCCATTACGCGTTGGTGGTGGCCCACGCTGATGATGTTTGGCCCACACGATGCCGATAGCCCCAACAGTGGTGTGCTCATCCGCTGGGGCATCAAGACCCGCACCAACGACGAATTGCGCCAGGACTTTATCAATCAACTGGTACCCGATTTGCAGGCTTGCGGCATTGTGCTGCCTGACCCAGACCTGCATTACGATGCCGCCAGCAAGAACTGGCGCACTGGCCCCATCAACTGGGATGAATTCTGGGCGGTGCTCAAGGGCAACGGCCCGGCCAACGCCGAGCGCATGGCCGCCCGCCGCCAGGCGCACCAAGACGGCCAGTGGGTGCGTGAGGCAGCCGCGGCGTATGCGGCTAAAAGCGAACTTCAAGTGAATTGATGGTTTCTGATTTTAGATTTTTGATTTGCCCTCAAGTTGGAGCTCAATTTGCAATCTGAAATCAACAATCAAAGATCTGCAATGGATACGCAATGGCCCCGCTACATGGTCTTCCAGCAGGAAGGCCCTGACCAGCCTGTAGTACACAACGGCACTGTGCACGCGCCAGACGCTGAGCTGGCCATGCTGAATGCGCGTGATGTCTTCGTGCGCCGGCCTGAAGCCGTGCAGTTATGGGTGGTGTTGGCTGATGTGATTTTTACGCAGACGCAAGAAGAGCTATCAACAACCGCATCGATTAATCGATTAATCGATGCCGACCCGCCGCCAGCCGCGGGTCGGCTGATTGATTTCTATGTATTCGGAAAATTTACTCAGCAAGCTCAGTGCCGCCATGTCGGCGAGGTGCAAGCTACTTCGCCGCAGGCCGCGGTGCAAGCGGCCATCACCACCCTTGCAGACAAGCAGCCGCTGTGGTGGTGGGTCTTCCCGGTTAGCGCGGTGCTCAAGAACGAGAGCACGGAGGCCGAGCCCATGTTCTCGGCGGCGCGCTACAAAACCTTCAAAGACCAGGCAGAGTATCCCGTGGTTACGATGATGCGTGCGCTGCGCAATCAAAAGGCGAACCAGAAAGACACGGAGAACACAAAGTGAAAACCTTTGTGAGACAAGAATTCTCTTTGTGCCCTTTGTGCCTTTGTGGTGAAAGAATTTCATGTTGATGGAACGAACGCACCAATACGCCCTTAGCGGTTACCTGATTGCCCTCGCCGACGACGAACTTATCCTCGGCCACCGCGACTCGGAGTGGACCGGGCACGCGCCCATCCTGGAAGAAGACATTGCCTTCGCCAATTTAGCCCTCGACGAGATCGGCCACGCCAAGCTCTGGTACGAGCTGGCGGCTGATCTGCTCGGCGAAGATAAGAACCGCTACCCGGACCAGTTGGTGTATTTTCGTGAACCAGCTCGTTTCCGCAACCTGCAACTGGTCGAGCTGCCCAAGGGTGACTGGGCCTTCAGCACTTTGCGCCAATACCTGTTCGACGCCTTTGAGGCCCTGCGCCTTGAGGCGCTGAGCCAGAGTCGCTACGTACCGCTGGCCGAGATTGCCGCACGCATCCGCACCGAGGAGCTGTACCACCTGCGCCATTCGCAGGCGTGGATTCCGCGCCTGGCGCTCGGCACCGAGGAGAGCGCCCGCCGCACGCAGGCCGCGTTGGACGCACTGTGGCCGTATGCGCAGGCGCTGGCCGCGCCGCTGCCGGGCGAGGCTGACTTGCACGCCGCCGGCATCGTACCCAGCAGCGCCGAGCTGTTCGCGCGGTGGAGTGCAGCGGTTGAGGGCTTTTTGACTGAGGCTGGTTTGCAAGTCAATCTCGGAGCTCCAATTTCTGATTTCAGTCGCAAGGTGCACTCTGAGCACTTTGAGTCCCTCATCCAAAACCTGCAATCCGTAGCCCGCCTTGACCCAGAGGCCATGTGGTGATGTTGCCCAGGCAAGCTGGCATAGGGGCGGGGTCCCCCCGCCTGGGCGATGCCGAACTGTGGGCTGCGCTCAGCGAAGTGCCTGACCCTGAGATGCCCATCGTGAATTTAGTTGAGCTGGGCATTGTGCGCTCCGCCGAATGGCAGGCTGAGCAGTTGGTGGTCACCATTACGCCTACCTTTGCGGCCTGCCCAGCCTATGCGGTGATCGACCAAAGCATTCGTGAACGCTTGCAGGCGGCTGGCGTTGCCGATGTGGATGTGCGCGTGCAGCACAACCCCGCCTGGACCACGGAGTGGATGACGGCGGCCGCCCGCAGCAAGCTGCAAGCCGCCGGCCTGGCGCCGCCGCCGCGCCACCGCGGCAATGTGATCCAAGTGCTCATGGAGCCGGTCGCCTGCCCGCGTTGTGGCTCGCACAACACCACCTTGCAAAACAACTTTGGCACTACCCCATGCCGCATGATTTACACTTGCGTGGATTGCAAAGAACCGTTTGAGATGTTTAAACCTTTGTAAGACAAGTGAGCAGTGATGAGTGAACAGGAACTCGCATAACTGGACTTCCTGATTTACTGGTGACCGTTCACTACTCACTAATCATTCTCACCCAAGGAGCCCCATGTCCAAACTCGTAGCCCTCTATAAGCAGCCCGAAGATCCCGCCGCCTTTGACAAAGCCTATTTTGAAACTCACTTGCCGCTGATTGACAAAGTGCCGGGCTTGCAAAGCAAGCAGGTCACGCGCTTTACGCGCAGCTTGGTGGGCGATGGCTACTACTTGATGGCGGAGATGTATTTTGCCGATGTGGATGCGCTCAAGGCCGCCATGAAGAGCCCTGAAATGGCCGCCGCCGGCGAGAACCTGGACTCCTTCGCCAAAGGGCTATACAGCCTGCTGTTTGCTGAAAGCGAGTAGGCCGCCTGTGTCGCACAGCAGCATTCACCCGGCGGAGTTGTTTGACGCTCGCCGCTCCGGCTTCGCCCAGGTGGTGGTGGCTGAGGGCAAGCGCACGGTCTATCTTTCCGGCCAGGTGGCCTGGGGGCCAGAGCGCACCATCGTGGGCGTGGGTGATTTTGCGGCCCAGGTCGACGAAGCCTTCAAGAACGTAGGCCATGCCATGCGGACGGCGGGCGGCAGCCTGGCCGATATTGTCTCGCTGCGCATATACATCGTGCAGGCACACATGGCCGAAAACGCCGCGGTGCGCGACGGCCTGCTCAAGTATTTTCCCGGCGAGAATCCGCCAGCCAGCACCTGGATCGGTGTGGCTGGCTTGGCGCACCCTGATTTCCTGATTGAGATCGAAGCGATCGCTGTACTTGAATAGCGCGCCTACGCGCCCAGCCATTGGGCCGCAGCGCGTGGCAGATCCGCCAGACGGCCCTTGCGCAGTGTGCAGGGCGGTAGCGAATCGATGAACAAGGCCCCATATTGCTTGGTGAGCAAGCGTTTATCAAAAATCGCCACTACGCCGCGGTCGTACTGGGTGCGGATCAGGCGGCCAAAACCCTGGCGGAAGCGCAGGATCGCCTCAGGCACCTGGTATTCGTAGAAGGGGCTTTCAAAGGTCTCGGAGCGCGCCGCCACCAGCGGATCACTAGGCACGTCAAAGGGCAGGCGCACGATCGCCACCACGGAAAGCGCATCGCCGGGGATATCGACGCCTTCCCAGAAGGCGCGTGTGCCCAGCAGCACGGCAGCTTTGCTGTTCTTGAAATTCTCCAGCAGGGCGTGCGGTGAGGCGCCCTCACCTTGCTCATAGACTTCGATGCCTGCCTGGCGCAGCGGCCCGGCGATGGCGCGTGAGGTGCGACGCAACTGGTCGTACGAGGTGAACAGTGCCAGCGTGCGCCCGTTGGCCGCCTTGGCCAGCTCGATCAGGCCGCGCTCCACGCTGGCCTGGTAGGCGTGCCGCTCCGCCGGCTCGGGCATATCCTCCACCAGGTAGAGCAGCGCGGCGCTCTCGTAATCGAAGGGCGAACCCAGCGCCAGCTCTTCAGCTTCCGTGGCATGCAAGCGGCGCTTGATGTAGTCGAACTCGCCCCCGGCGGTGAGCGTGGCCGAGGTGAGGATGGCGCTGGTCTTCTTGTGCCAGATGTGCTCCTCCATCAATTCGCCCACATGCAGTGGCGCGGCGTTAAGCACCACCGTCTGGCGTTGCGGGTTGAGCTCGATCCAGTACACGATCTCGGGGCGCGGTTCAAACACCAGCGCTTGCAGCTGCTTATTCAGTTCGCTCAGGCTACGGTAGCTGTTGCCGATGTTGCCGGCCAGGTCTTCCAACTCCTCTACGCCTTGTGCGCCCAGCTCTTTCATGCCGCGCTGGATCTGTTCGATCGTGCCCAGCAGAGGTTGCAAGGCCAACTGGGCATCCTCCCAGGCGGTTTCCACTTGCAGCCAGGCGGGCAGAGTGCGGGTGGCATCTACGATGCGCTCTTGATGGGTGTAATCGCCTTGCGGCAAGGCCTCGCGCTGTTCGTTGAGGAAATGCAGAATGGCAGCGAACACGCGCGTCAGCAAACTTTGAAACTGGAAGGCCCGGTCGGTGGCGTCCTCAACCAAAGTTTCAAGCGCGGCGCGTGGGCTGGGTTGCAAGGCCAACTGGCCCACCACCAGCAGGCGGCCCAGTTGGCCGCTGCGGCTGCCGCCCAGCTCCTTGAGCATGCGCTCCACTTCTGGCTGGGTGAGCCGGAAGCTGAGCGCGCTGGTGGTGGCGGCTTCAATGTGATGGGCTTCGTCCACCACCAGGTACTGGTATTCGGGCAGCACACGGCTGCCGGTGGCCACATCGGCCAGCAGCAGCGCGTGGTTGACGATCACCAGCTCGGCCTGCTCGGCGGCCTGGTAGGCGCGGTGGAAGGGGCAGATGCCGCCCATGCGCACGATGCAGGTTTCGCCGCCACAGTTCTCATCGGCAGCCGAGAGGCGGCTCCACACGGCGCGCTCGCCAGCCCCATTGAGATTGAGCTCGCCGCGGTCGCCGGTGTGTGTGCTCTCCAGCCATACCAGCACCTTGGCCAGCACGCGCAGCTCTTCGGCGTTCTCTGGGCCGCGGCGGCGCACCGCCATCAGGCGGCGTGGGCACAGATAATTGTTGCGCCCCTTGAGCACCACGGCCTGCAGCGGCTGCCCCAGGGCGCGCTGCAGATCAGGAATGTCTTTGTGGATCAACTGGTCTTGCAGGTTGATGGTATTGGTGGAGATGACCACGCGGGTTTCGTTTTGCAGGGCGAAGAGCGCCGCAGGCAGCAGATAGGCCATTGATTTGCCCGTGCCCGTGCCCGCTTCCACCAATAGGTGGTGGCCAGAGCTGAGGGCATCGCCCACGGCGCGCAGCATTTCCACTTGTTGGCTGCGGTGCTCAAAATTTTCGAAGTGGCTGGCCAGCGCGCCACCGGGCTGCAGCAGCGCCGCCGCCTCTTCCAGATCCAGCGGCTTGGCGGCTTCGGGTTCGCCCAAGCGCGGGCGCGTACTGGCGCCGGCGGCCGGGCGCACGAAGAGCGGGCCGCGCGCCCCCCAGCTGGTGGCGGGCGCGGTTTCCCCGCTGCGTTGGCGCAACGCGTAGCGGAAGGCGAGCTCGCCGCCCCAGGCCTGGCTCTCGGCCAGGCGGGCGATCTCGGCCAACAGCTCCAACGGCATCGCCAGCATGCGCTCGTAGAGCTTGGCGTATACCGCCTGGGTCACCTTGGCATCATCCAGGGCGCGGTGGGTGGCCGGGTGGGCGACGTTAAGTTGCTGGCCCAGCGCGCCAAGGTTGTAGCGCCCGGCGCCGGGCATCAGTACCGCGGCAATATCATAGGTATCGATCGAATCGTTATAACGAAAGAGGTTGTGACGACGCAAAAATCCGAGATCGAACGCAATGCGCTGCCCCAGGATCGGCGCTTCGCCCACAAAGCTGGCCAGCGAGTCGGCCACCTCGCGCATTCCAGGCGCCTGGCGCACCATGTTGTCGTTAATTCCGGTAAGTTGAGTGATAAACGGCGGTATGCGCCGCCCAGGATTGATCAGGCTGTGCCATTCGCCTTCGATGCGGTTGCCATCAAAGCGCACCGCCCCGATCTCAATAATGGCATCTTTTTGCGAATCGATCCCCGTGCTTTCAATATCCAGGGCAACAATGCTAGGCATTCCTCCAGTATAACATCTGTTCTAATTTAGGTACTTGCTGCCGGTAGCGAGAGGACTATAATCGGCCTTCGTGCCTGCAGCCGAAATGGGAACCATGCGGCTCCCTGAATGCAGGTGGAGATTTTGAGATGAAAGATACAACCGATAAGAAACTTGAGCAGATTGCGCGTCAAGACGAGCATATCTCCTACAAAAAAATGGGGCACATCCCCAAGCGTGGCATCTGGCAGTGGTTCTTCGGGCGGCCGCTAGCGTCTGCCGCGGCCGACCATGAGACGATTGGCAAGGCGGTGGGCCTGGCCATTTTCGCCTCGGATGCGTTGTCCTCCACCGCGTATGCCACACAAGAGATCCTGGTGATCCTGGCGCTGGCTGGCATGGGGGCGCTGCATCTCTCCGTGCCGCTCTCGCTGATCATTGTGGCGCTGCTGATCATCGTCACCATTTCGTACGAGCAGATCATCCACGCTTATCCCAGTGGCGGCGGCGCTTACATCGTAGCGCGCGAAAACCTGGGGGAATGGCCTGCGCTGGTGGCGGCGGCCTCTCTGCTGATGGATTATGTGCTCACTGTGGCCGTATCCACCTCCTCGGGGGTGGCGCAACTGGTCTCCGCCTTGCCGCAATTGCTGCCTTACCAAGTCGAGATCGCCTTGGTGATGGTGGGTTTGATCACGCTGATCAATTTGCGCGGTGTGCGCGAATCCGGTGCGATCTTTTCGATCCAGGCCTATGCCTTCATTATTTTGATGCTCGGCACCATCGCGGTGGGCTTCTTGAAGTTCTTCACTGGCGCGCTGCCGCTGGTGGCCAGCCCGCCGCCGATGGAAGTGCTCGGCGAGAGCTCGCCAATCACCTTGTTCCTGATCCTGCGCGCGTTTGCCAACGGCACCGCCGCGCTCACCGGCATCGAAGCGATCTCCAACGGCATCACTGCCTTCAAGCAGCCGCGCAGCCGCAATGCCGGCATCACCTTGGTGTGGATGGCGGGCATTTTGAGCGTACTGTTCCTGGGGATCACGTTCTTGAGCATGCGCATCGGTGCGGTGCCCTCCGAGTTCGAAACGGTGATCTCGCAGCTCCTGCGCACGGTCTTTGGTGGGCGCGAGATTCTGTACTACCTGGCCTTGGGCGCTACCACCCTGATCCTGTTCATGGCCGCCAACACGGCTTTTGCCGGCTTCCCGCGCTTGGGGGCACTGGTGGCGGGTGATGGCTTCTTGCCGCGCCAGCTGAGCTATCGCGGCAGCCGCCTGGTGTATTCGCGCGGCATCATGCTGCTGGCCCTGGTGGCTTCGCTCCTGATCGTGGTGTTCAAAGCCCACGTGTCCTCGCTGATCCCCTTGTATGCGATCGGTGTGTTCCTTTCATTCACTCTGTCGCAGGCCGGCATGGCGCGGCGCTGGTGGCATGTGGGCAAGCTCAAGCCTGCCAAGAAGCCCGCGCGTGCCAAGGCCAAGGCGGTTCAGGCGAAATATGAATCGGCACTCACCTATGACGCGCGCTGGCCGCTGAAGATGGTGATCAACGGGTTTGGGGCGGTATGCACCGGCGTGGTGATGCTGATTTTTGCCGTCACCAAATTTCAAGATGGCGCCTGGATGGTGCTGATCCTGTTGCCGATCCTGATCGCTGGCTTCCTGGCGGTGCACGAGCATTACAAGGATCTGGCGCGCCGCCTCAGCCTGGATGGTTTCAAATCCCCGGCGCCGATCAAGCACCAGAAGGTGGTGATGCCCATTTCGGGCGTGCATCGCGGCACGCTCAACGCACTGCGCTATGCCCAATCGCTCAGCAAAGACGTCACCGTGTTGCATGTGGCCGTGGATGCTGAAGCAGGCGAGCGGGTGCTGCTGAAATGGCAGAAGTGGGCGCCAGGCGTGAACCTGGTGATCCTCGGCTCGCCGTATCGTTTACTGCTCGAGCCGATCTTGCGCTATGTGAAGAATGCCGCCGAGCACCGCAAGGCGAATGAGATCATCACCGTGGTGGTGCCCGAGTTTCTGCCGCGCGTCTGGTGGCATAGCTGGTTGCACACGCGGGCGGCGCAGCTGCTACGCATGAAACTACTTTTTACTAATGGCGTGGTGGTAGTCGAAGTGCCCTACGTGGTGGACTAAATAAAAAAGCGGAGCCAAGGCTCCGCTTTTTTTTATGCGCTAGCGGGGGTGAACACCTCGGCCAGCATGCAGCGGGCGCTGCCGCCGCCCGTCTGCTCGATCAGGTCGATCTTCACCGGCAGCAGCTCGCCGTATGCGGCCAGCTGTTGGCGCTGCTCGGCGGTGAAGGCGTCATAAGCCGTTTGCGACATTACGATCAGCCGCTCGCCGGCGCGGTTCTTGACATGCAGAATGTTGGCGGTGAAGGCATAAACTTGCTCCAGGGTTACTGGGATCAGCTCGCGCCCGTGCGCGGTCAACTCGCGTTCCAGCACGGTGCGCTCGGTTTCATCTTTTACAGCTTCCAGGCAGCACACGGCAAAGCCTTCGCCGATGCTCAACATCACATTGGTGTGGTAGATGGGCAGGCTGTCTTTGTCATAGGCGTGGAAGAACACGCCCTCGTAGCCCATCTCGGCGCACCAGGCATCGAAAGCGGCCTGCGTGGTGCGCGGCGAGGCCATGGCGAAGGCCACCTTGTTGGCCCGATCGAGCACCAGGCTGCCGGTGCCCTCCAGGATTTCGCCCGCGGCTTCCTGGGCGGAAAAGTCCACCGTCTCGCTGGGCTGGATGCCGGCACCGGCCAGCAGGCTGCTCAGCGCCTGCGCTTGGCGCTCGGCGCGGCGGTTGGGCGTCAACATGGGGTAGAGTGCCAGCCTGCCATCGGCATGCAGCGAGAACCAGTTGTTAGGGAACACTGCATCCGGCGTGACCGCATCCGTGCGCGAGGGCAGCACCAGCACTTGCACGCCGCGGGCACGCAGGACGGCCACCATGCCGTTGAACTCTGCCAGCGCAGCATCGCGCAATGCCGCCGCGTCTTGCTGCGGCTGGTTTTGAAACACGTTGGTTTCTGCGGTTTCCGGGTTGTAGCCAAACTGGTCTGGGCTCACCATCACCACGGTATCGGTCAGTTGTGCGCTGCTTGTCATGCCCGCATGATAGTGTGGGGCAGGGGGAATGTCAAAGGGACAAGGACTAAGGGCATACACCGTTGAACCAAGGGGCCACTACGAATTCACCATTCTGAAACCCAAATGTTCTCACCTTGTCTTGTTGACTAAAATCTCCAAAAGGCTCGCGTTCATATGAAAAAGAAACTACCCATGCACGTGTCCACCCCCTTAACTGGCCGTTCATCGAGATCTCAGGACAGATAAGTTTGCGGTGAATTTCAACATTTCTGATTTCGTCGTCCTCTCCATCATAGGGACTGTAAGAAGATGGAAAGTTGGGCCATATAGCGTTGATAACTTGATTGTCAGAGGGAGTTCCGACTGCAGAGCAGCCAATAAGTCCTAGTAAGACGAAAATCACTCCTAACATCGTTGTTGTTCTCATGTTTGCTCTGTTCTCCCTTGTTGTAAGGCTCGCACTGCAAAATTGTACAATGGACTGAAGACAAATTGCCACACGCCTTGACAATCTTGCCTGCAGCCACTATCCTCTAGCCATGCTGCAACAAGAAGCCTACGTGGTCTTCTGCCCGGTCCCTAGCCCGGCCTCGTGCCGTATTCACCCTGCTCTGGGATAGTGCGCTGCTGCGCAGCGCTTGCGTCTGTACACCCGTCACACCACGCCCCGAGCCTCTCGGGGCGTTTTGCTTTATTGCTATAGGAGATGAAACTATGAAAATGAGTCACATGTTCGGCACCACCATGCGCCAGGCGCCCGCCGAAGCCGAAACCGCCAGTCATCAGTTGCTGGTGCGCGCCGGCTTCATTCGCCAGCTCGGCGCCGGCATCTACTCGCTCATGCCGATGGGCAAGCGCTCCATCGACAAGATCGAGAACATCATGCGCGCCGAGATGAACGCCATCGGTGGACAGGAGCTGTTCATGCCCGTGGTGCACCCGGCCGACCTGTGGCAGGAGACGGGGCGCTGGTACCAGATCGGCGATGAGATGAGCCGCTTCAAGGACCGCAAGGACCATGACATGGTGCTGGCCATGACCCATGAGGAAGTGGTGACAGACCTGGCGCGCCGTGAGGTGCAATCCTACAAACAGCTGCCCATGTTGGTCTATCACATCCAAACCAAATGGCGTGATGACCCTCGCCCGCGTGCTGGCCTCATCCGTGTGCGTGAGTTCACCATGAAGGACAGCTACAGTCTGGACGCGGACGAGGCTGGCTTGGACAAGCAATACCGTGCCCATTACCAGGCCTACTTCAACATCTTTCGCCGTGCCGGCCTGCCCGTCATCAGCGTAGGTGCTGATGTGGGCATGATGGGCGGCAGCCTGGCGCACGAATACATGTACCTGACCCCGGTGGGCGAAGATACCCTGGTGTTGTGTGATGCCTGTGGCTACCGCGCCAACCGCCAAATTGCGCGTGTACGCAAAGAGCAGCCCGTCGCCGAAGCCGCGGCTGCGCTGGAGAAAGTCGCCACGCCCGCCGTGAGCACCATCGAAGCACTGGCCAACTTCCTCAACATCCCCAAGGCCAAGACCGCCAAGGCGGTCTTCATGACCGCCACCTTCAAGGGTGACGAAGGCGAGAGCCAGAAGCTGGTCTTCGCTGTAGTGCGTGGGGACATGGAAGTCAATGAGACCAAGCTCACCAACGCCATCAAGGCGGCTGAGTTGCGTCCGGCGCACGAAGACGAGATCCGCGCCGTTGGCGCTGTGCCCGGCTACGCCTCGCCGATTGGCTTACAGGGCGCACTAATTGTGGTCGATGACCTTGTGGAGCAATCTGCCAACCTGGTGGCTGGTGCCAACGAAGATGGCTTCCACTACCTCAACACCAACTACGGCCGAGATTACAAGGCGGACATTGTGGCCGACATCGTCGCCGCCGAAGATGGCCACGCCTGCGTCAACTGCGGCAAGCCCGTGCGCACTTCGCGCGGCGTCGAGGTCGGCAACATCTTCAAGCTCGGCACGCGCTATTCGGCCTCGCTGGGCGCCAACTTCCTGGATGCCGAGGGTGCCGAGCGCCCGGTAGTGATGGGCTCCTACGGTATCGGCTCTGGCCGCATGCTGGCCTGCATCGCTGAGGAACACAATGATGAGAAGGGCCTGATCTGGCCCATCACCACCGCACCCTACGAGGTGCACCTGGTCAGCCTGCGCGGCGGTGAAGCGATTGCCGCCCAGCTCTACGAAGATCTGCGCGCCGCCGGCCTGGATGTGCTGTTTGACGACCGCGACGAGTCGCCCGGCGTGAAGTTCAACGATGCTGACCTCATCGGCTTGCCGATTCGCCTCACGGTGAGCCAACGCTCGCTGCAGGCAGGTGGCGTGGAGTTCAAACTGCGCCGCGAGGCGGACCGCAGTATCGTGGCCCAGGCGGATGCCGTACGCACCACCGTGGACGCGGTCGGCGCGCTGCTGGCCGAGGTTGAAGCCAGCATCACGCCCGTGCCCTTCGAGGACTAATGGCTAAGCGCGGTGCGCCAGTAGCGCTGGCGTTAGGGGGCGGCGGCACCAAGGGCATCACCCATCTGGGGGTGCTGCGTGCCGTGGAGCAAAAAGGTTTTCATGTGGCCGCCATCTCCGGTACCAGTATCGGCGGCCTGGTAGCCGCCGTGTATGCCACCGGCCGCCCGCTGGATGAGATCATTCGGCGCGTGGCGGGTTTGCAGCAGGGGAAGCTCTTCCGCCGCGGCAAGGAGATTGACAATGCCTTGCTCGGCCTGGAAGGCGTGGCTGAAGTGCTGCTGGAGCTGATCGGTGAGAAATACTTCGAAGAGTTGCCCATTCCGCTGGCCGTCACCGCCGTGGACCTCAACACTGGGCAAGAGATGGTGCTGAGCAGCGGCCGCGTGCTGGATGCCGTGCTCGCCACCATTGCGCTGCCCGGCATCTTCCCGCCGCGCCAGATCGACGGTCACACCCTGATTGACGGCGGGGTAAGCAACCCGGTGCCGGTTAGCATTGCCCGCCGCCTGCGCCCGGGCATTCCGGTGATCGCTTCAGTGTTGTCCGCGCCCCCAATGGCGGAGAAGCCGCTGCCTGTCACCAATCTGTTGCCGCCTACGCCCGTGCTTGACCGGCTCTCCCAGTTTCGCCTGGCCAAGGCGCTCACCGTCTTCTCGCAGGCCATGAACATCAATGGCCGCGTGCTCACCGAGCTGCGCCTGGATATCGAGAAGCCGGATGCTATCGTGCGCCCTGACGTAGACCACATCGGCCTGCTCGACCCGATCGATGTTGAAGACTTTCTTGCCCGCGGCGAGGCTGCCGCTGCCGAGCTGAAGCTTGGCCCGGCGCTACGGGCGCGTGCCTGGTGGCGTGGCGCGCTGCCGCAGGGGGCGTTGTGAGCAAGCGGATCGCGCTGGCCTTGGGTGGCGGCGGCTCACGCGGTGGGGCGCACATTGGCGTTCTGCGCGCCCTTGAGCACGAGGGGGTCAGTGTCGCTGCCATTGCGGGCACCAGCATCGGCGCTCTGGTTGGCGCGCTATATCTCGCTGGTCTCACGCCCGACGAGATTGCCAATGCCTCTGCCGACATGGAGCACGCCCGCCTTTTTCGCCGCGGCCGCGGCGAACAGGGTGATGGCTTCCGCGGTCTGTCTGGCATGCAAGCCTTCCTACGCAGCCTGCTGGGCGAGCGCCGTATCGAAGAACTGCGCGCACCTTACGCAGCCACTGCGGTAGACCTCAATACTGGCGCAGACGTAGAATTGCGCACTGGCCCAGTTGTAGATGCCGTGCTGGCTGCCATTGCCTTCCCTGGCATCTTTCCATCCAAGCTCATCGCTGGCCAGGCGCTGGTAGACGGCGCAATCAGCAAGCCGCTACCCATTGCGCTGGCGCGCAGCCTTGCACCGCAACTGCCCGTGGTGGCCGTCTCACTCTCCGGCGGGCCGCTGAATGCCGGCCAGCCCATCTCCGGCAATAGCGACCTCACCGGTATGGGCAAGCTCAGCCTGCTGCGCCACCTGCGCTGGGTGCGCGCCCTCGGCAACTTCAGCCGCGCCTTTGGCATCACGCGTAAGAACCTGGAGGATGCCCGCATCCAACTAGAGCAGCCCGCATTGTGCTTGTACCCGGCCGTGCGCGGCATCGGTATGCTAAGCCGCGCTGACGTGCATGAGCTTGCCCGCCGCGGCGAGCAAGCCGTGGCCGAGGCGCTGCCCCAACTTCACGCCCTTTTCGAGGACTAATGCTCGCAGACGTAAAAGACCTGAACATTGACGGCTGGAACCTGAAATTTCGCCAGCCCGCTGGCGATGGCCCACAGCCCGTCATTGTGCTCATCCACGGCTGGACCGGTGACGAGCACTCCATGTGGGTCTTTGCGCCGCGTCTGCCCAAGAATGCATTGCTGATTGCCCCGCGTGCCCCATACCCCTCCAACCATCCTGAAATTGCCGGCTATAGCTGGGTACAGCAACGTGCTGACGGTTTCAGCAGCCTGGAGATGTTTGACCCCGCCGTGGGCGCCTTTGAAGACCTGCTGCCCAAGCTCGCCGCACACTTCCCCCATGCCGATTTTGACAGTTTTGGCATGATGGGCTTCAGCCAAGGCTCCGCCTTCAGCGTGGCCTACGCCGTGCGCAACGCAGCCCGCCTGCAGCGCTTGGCAATGCTGGCAGGCTTCCTGCCCGAGGCGAGCGAGGCGGCTTTGCCCGCCCTGGCCGGCAAGCCCGTCTTCATCGCCCACGGCACGCAGGACCAAACCGTGCCGGTGGCACGCGCCTACGCCGCCCGTGACCAGCTGGCTGCCGCCGGGGCGCAGGTGCGCTACTGCGAGTCGGAGGTGGGGCACAAGTTGGGGGCCAATTGCGTGTCCGAATTAGCTGCTTTCTTTCTGAGTGATGACCAATCGACTAAGTGACTAATCGACAGTCGATTAGTCGACTGGTCGCTTAGTCCCTCATAACCGTCAATGTATAATCTTCTCCATGACCGACGCCGCGCTCAAAGCCCAACTTGAAGAGCTGCGCAACACCATCAACGAGCACAATTATCGTTACCATGTGCTCGACCAGCCCTCCATTTCAGACGCCGAATATGACAAGCTGCTCAACCAGCTGCGCGCCATCGAAACTGAGCACCCTGAGTGGATTACGCCCGATTCGCCCACCCAGCGTGCTGGCGCCGAGCCATCCCCCAAATTTGCCAAAGTAGCCCACCCTGCGCCCATCCTCAGCCTTGGCAACGCTTTTGACGAGGCGGATTTGCGCGCCTGGCTGGAGCGCATCAGCCGCCTGGATGAACGCGTGCGCAAGGCCACGTTTGTTGCCGAGCCCAAACTGGATGGCCTCAGTGTTGTGCTGCATTACAAAGATGGCCTCTTTGTCCAGGGCGCAACTCGCGGCAATGGCGAGGTAGGCGAAGACGTCACCGCTAACTTGCGCACCTTGCGCAAACTGCCGCTGCGCATCCCTGCCGCAGCCGGTGGCCCCAAGCCGCCAGCAGACCTGTTCGTGCGTGGCGAGGTCTTCTTCTTCAAAAAAGACTTTGAAGCGCTAAACAAGCGCCAGTCTGAAAGTGGCGAGCGTATTTACCAGACCGCGCGCAACACCGCTGCTGGCACCTTGCGCCAGCTCGATCCGAGCATCACTGCCTCGCGGGCGCTCACCTTCTACGTTTACAACATCCTGGCTGCCGACGGCCCTGTGCCCGCTACCCAGTGGGAAACTTTGCAATACCTGGCCGCGCTCGGGTTCCCCACGGCGCCGGAATCACGTCTGTGCAATGACATCGAAGACGTGGTCGCCGCATACAAGGAGTGGGGTGCAGCGCGCGATACCTTGCCGTATGAAGTAGACGGTATGGTCGTCAAGCTCAATGATATTGGGCTGGCTACTGATCTCGGCGTAGTGGGCAAGGACCCGCGTGGAGCCATTGCATACAAGTTCCCCGCGCTGGAAGTGACCACCAAGCTGCACGATATTGGCGTCAACGTGGGCCGCACCGGTGTGCTCACTCCATATGCCATGCTGGAGCCGGTGGAGATCGGCGGCGTGATCGTCAAGCAGGCCACCTTGCACAACTTCGATTTCATCGCCGAGAAGGACATCCGCATCGGTGACCGCGTGCTGGTCAAGCGTGCAGGCGATGTCATCCCCTATGTCATCGGCCCGGTGCTCTCCGAGCGCGCCAAGAACACCAAAAAATACAAGCCGCCGCAAGCCTGCCCGGTGTGCGGCGAGCCGGTGGAAACTGTAGAAGACGAAGTGGCCTGGTATTGCGTCAACGCCGCCTGCCCGGAGCAGATCGTGCGCAATGTGGAGCACTTTGTGGCCGTGTTGGACGTGGTCGGCCTGGGGGAGAAGATCGTCGCCCAACTCAACGCCGCCGGCATGGTCAAAGACGTGGCTGATCTGTTCACGCTTACGCGTGACGATCTGCTCAGTCTCGAAGGCTTTGCTGACAAGAAGGCCGATAACCTGCTGGCCTCCATCGAGGCTGCCCGCGGCCGTTCGCTTTCACAGCTCATTTACGCCCTCGGCATCCGCGGGGTGGGTGGGGTGATGGCTGGCGCATTGGCTGCCAAGTATCGAGACCTGGATGAGCTGGCTGCTGCCAGCACGCAAGACATTGACGATATCGAGGGCATTGGCCCCAGCATTGCTGAGGCCATCACCGATTGGTTTGTCCAGGCCAGCAATCAGGCCGTGCTGGCCAAGCTGAAACGCGCCGGCGTGTGGCCGCGCAGCGAGCCGCGCAAAGCGCCCAGCGGGCCGCAGCCCTTTGCCGGGCTCACCTTCGTGGTCACGGGTACGCTGCCCACTTTCAGCCGCAAAGAGGCCAAAGACTTCATCGAATCTTTTGGCGGCAAGGTCACCGATTCGGTCAGCAAAAAGACCAGCTACCTCGTAGTAGGCGAGGATGCCGGCTCCAAGCTGGATAAAGCGCGTGAATTGGGCATACAAATTCTGGATGAAGCTGCGTTAAAGCAGCTAGCTCAATAAAGTAATTCCCCTCAGGAGGCCCTCTCAATGAACTTCCCGCTCAACCTGTCTTTCAAAATTCTCGCCCTAGCCTCGCAGATCCATGTGCAGGATGCCAGCGGCACTACGATTGCCTACGTCAAGCAAAAGTTGCTGAAGTTGCGTGAAGATATCGACGTGTTTGCCGATCAGAGCCAAACCAGCCTGCTCTACAACATCAAGGCAGACCGTGTGATCGATTTCTCTGCGCGCTACAACTTTACCGATGGTAGTGGCAAAGCGCTGGGCTCGGTCAAGCGCCAGGGTATGCGCTCGCTGTGGAAGGCGCACTACGAAGTCTCCGACGCGGGCGGCACCCTGGTGATGAACATCCGTGAGGAAAATGTGTGGGTGCGCGTGTGGGATTCGCTGTTTGGCGAGCTGCCCTTCATCGGCATGCTCAGCGGCTATCTGTTCCATCCCGCCTACGTAGTAACCGATTCCCAGGGCCAAATGCTGGCCCGCCTGGTCAAGCAGCCCGCCTTCTTCGAGGGCAAATTCCAGCTCGATAAGCAGCCCGCGCTGCAAAGCAAAGATGAAACCCTGGTGCTGCTCAGCATGCTCACCATGACCCTGCTGGAGCGGGCGCGTGGCTAGCGCCCAATCCTCAGACTCAAAGCTGCCTTCGGGCGCACAGGCTTGCGTTGACAGCACTTGGCGGGTGAGCTAAACTGACCCTTCGCAAAGGAACACGAATGACCGCACCCCTCGAAGACGCAATCAGTAAACGCATCGACGCTTTCGCCGAACGCATCCGCCTGCTCAAAGAAGCGGGCCTCTACTATTACAACCAGCCGATCAGCGAGATGCTGGATGAATCCAAGGTAAAAGTGCGTGGCCGCATCATGCAGATGTACGCCTCGTACAGCTACCTGGGCCTCATCGGCCATCCGCGCATCAACGCCGCCGCCAAGGCCGCCGTGGATCGCTATGGCACGGGTACGCACGGGGTGCGCACCCTGGCCGGTACGCTGGATGTGCACAACGAGCTCGAAGAGACGATTGCCAACTTCAAGGGCACCGAGACGGCCATCACCTATACCTCGGGCTACGCCACTAACCTCACCGTGGTTTCCACGCTGTTGGGCCGCCATGATTATGTCTTCTCTGACCGCCTGAACCATGCCAGCATCGTAGACGGCTGCATGATGTCGGGCGCCAAGTTTGTGCGCTTCAAACATAACGACCTCAACGACTTGGAGCGCGTGCTCGAAGAGGCGCCAGCCTCTGCCGCCAAGCTGATCATCGCCGATTCCGTGTTCAGCATGGATGGTGACATCATCGATCTGCCGCGCATTGTTGAACTCTCCCGCAAGCACAACGCCTGGCTGATGATCGACGAGGCGCACTCCATCGGTGTGCTCGGCAAAACTGGCCGCGGCATCGAAGAGCACTATGGCATGGAAGGGGCCATCGATATCAAGATGGGCACCCTCAGCAAAACCATCCCTTCGGTTGGCGGCTATGTAGCCGGCAAGCACGACATGATCAACTATCTGCGCCATGCCAGCCGCGCCTACATCTTCTCGGCGGCGCTGCCGCCGGCCCAGGCGGCTGCCGCCAATGAAGCCTTCAAGGTCATCCTGGATGAGCCTTGGCGCATCGAGAAGCTCACCGCCAATGGCAAGCAATTCATCAGCGGCTTGCAGAGCCGCGGCTTTGACACCATGCTGACTGAAACGGCGATTGTGCCGGTGCTGTGCGGGGAGGATGACCTGGCCTATGCGCTCACCCGCAACGTGCAGGAGCGCGATATCTTCGTGCTGCCCGTGGTGTCACCGGCGGTGGAGCAGGGCAAGGCGCGCCTGCGCGCCACCGTCACCGCCGCCCACGAGACCGCGGATATCGAGCGGGCGATGGATATCATCGCCGAGGAAGGCAAAAAGCTCGGCGTTTTGAAGTAGAGAACTCAATAATCTACTCCAGGAGGGGATGAAGCAATGTCAAATCTATGGATTTCCAATGCTTTCATGCATCGCTTTTTTGCTTGGGTGCAAAAAAGAGAGGAAAGACAAGCTGCTAAGCAAGATTTCTATTCACTTCTTTCATATATATATTACAAACCATCAGAGCTAGCTCATACTCCAGGTTATACAACTGGATTTTTGCCAGCAATTGAGTGGAAGGCTGCCCAAATTCATGGCCTCGATATTGCTTTATTGATCGATTTTTCTATAGCAGATGTTAAACACTACGAAGTTAAAAATACTTCGTTATTTGGCCTGCTTATCCCCTCTGATGTTCTCGAAGAGATTGTAGAGAATAAATCAGTGTGGGATATGTATAGCGATGGGCTTCGTGATGTTGCTAACATCTCACAAGCGCGGCAACAAACTGGCAAGAGTTTCAAGAAGTTGGGAGATCTGCACTCAATCTTCTTGCCTGGAGACAATCATCGCATAAATTTTGTGCCGCTCTCAAAGCAAAAGACAATGGTAATCGTTGGTCGAAGCAGCTCTGAGGAATGGGAAACACACAAAGCTTCAGCTATGTTTTCTCAAAGCATTACAATGCGATTGCAAGCTTGGGGTAGGGCGGCGGAACAGGCAATTGAGCGGTTTGATCGCCTTAACGATTTGGAGTGGCAAACAAAGCATGTGCCGCGAATCACCGCGAGAGAGCTTGTTGACACATGGATTACTCAGAAACAGGTGGAAGAATGTGGGGTTCTTGAAGTAGAGCATATTCGATCTGTACAACAGTGCCAGACGGATGAGGATATTGAGAAACTGATTGGCATAATTACAGACTCCAGCTGGGACCAAGTTGTGCTTCGCTGGGCGCGTCATCAAGACAGAATGGCACAACAAGCAGAAGGCTCCTTGGGCTTGCTTGAATCGCATGTCTTGTCTTTGCCTACCCGAGATAATCAAGGTAGCAAGACCTTTGAAGAATGGTTGCCCTTATTGACCAGAGCACAAAATAGAGTGGTAATGCTAGACGCGTTTAATCCCGTTCGGCTTAAAGGTGGCCCAGGCACCGGGAAGACACTGACCGCTATGCTTCGTGCAATATACTTGCTTCGCCAAGCTCGCGATGCAAAGCAGGAGCTTAAACTTGGTTTCTTTGTTTTTAACAAGGAGATCTCTCGAAAACTCGTGGGGATGTTGGCAGAGTTGGGAGCAACCGAGTTCTTATCACCTGATTCTAAGCAGCATCTTGTTGTTACAAGCCTGCTGGACTGGTGTAAAGAGTTTTTAGACCTAAGAAATATGGATATCACGGTACTAGAGCCATATCAGGGTGATGGTATTGACACGACTCGAGACTTAATTTTCGAGCTGGCAATTGAGCAGGCGCAAAGCTCATTGCAGAGGCCAGAATTCATACCGGTGTGGGCTGAATTCAACCCCTCTGGACAAAATGGCAAGAAGGAGGTCCAGCTTGAAATCAGTCAATTCATTAAAGCGAATACTATCGAAAGCCTAGATAATTATGTTGAACAACCGCGTGAAGTAAGTCTTGGAACAAAGGACAGGCTCTACCGAAGGTTTATCTGGGAAGTTGCAAAGATTTATAAAGATACTCTGAGCAAACTTGGTTATCTGGATGGGGATGATCTGGTTAACGACTGCTTACGAAAAACTTCCCAAACTATATGGGCCCAAGCGAAGAAAAGAGATGGTTTCGACTATTTGATAATCGATGAGGGCCAAGATTTTTTCCCAAACCAGTTACTTTTATTGGGGCACCTAGTCCAGCACTCGTCCCATTTAATGATTTGTTACGATGAGGGTCAGAAAGTTTACTCAAGATATCCTACGCTAAGGCAATTTGGTTTTGATACTGACAGTCGTTTCCGAAGCGAGAATTTAACGGTTAACTTCCGAAGCTCCAAGGCAATCGTGAAGCTGCTCAGTAGGTTTGTTTCGCTCTTTCCGGTGTATGGTCATTTATCACACTGGGCTGATTTTGCGGCTAATGAAGGCGCTCCCGAGGGTGAGATACCTACTATTTCCTCCTATGCAACTGATACGACTATGTTTTTGGAACTGGGTAAGAGGATTCAAGACTATGTTAACAAAAAAGTAGAGGCTAAGAATATTGCTATCTTAGCTTTTCGCGATACGGATCTGGATAAAGCAACTGATGCTTTGCTTGATATAGGGATGAACGTAAACAGAATCACGGCAAAGGGAAGGCTTGGCCCAAGGAAATCTGTGACTATTGCTTCACCCAGAAGCGTAAAGGGTGACCAATTTGAAGTTTGTTTTATTCTGGGAGTGGATAGAGATCATCTTCCTGAGTTGGATGGTATTCATAACCTTCAGCAGCTTAGCGCCAAAGAGGCAGATGATTTTCGCTTGCTGATGGTAGCAGTGAGCAGATGTAAGACCAATTTGCATTTTCTCTATCATGGAACTCAACCGAGTAAGTTTGTTGAGAATTTGGGGGATGCTGCTAGATGGTTCGGCGGCTAAGCATACTGCTGGGCTGCGTTTTGAAGTAGAATAAGTGTTCGCCAAAGTAACGGAGCCGTTGCGAAGCAACGGCTCTTTTTATTCGTGGGATAACGATGAAAAAAGCTGAAAAGAAACGAGCCTTTTATTGGCTACTGGGCAACAACCTGGTGGCTTCGATCACCAATAGCACGGTGTGGTTTGCGATCATCTTCTACGCCTACCTGGAAACCCAGTCCGTGCTGGTCACTTCGATCTTGGGTGGGCTTTACCTCGTACTGGTATCCGTCTCCGGCTTTTGGCTTGGCTCGCTGGTCGATCACCATAAGAAGAAGAGCATCATGCTGGTCTCCAGCGCCATCTCCCTGGCGATGTTCATTTTGTGCTTTGTGCTCTACCAGACCGCAGCCCCGGGCGAGTTCGCCAGCTTGCACAGTGTGCGTTTGTGGGTCTTGGCTGTGCTGGTGCTCTTCGGAATGATCGCCGGCAATATCCGCGGCATCGCCATGCCTACCTTGGTGACGCTGCTGTTCGCCGCCAAGGAGCGCGAGCGTGCCAATGGCCTGGTGGGCACCGTATTCGGCGTCTCCATGCTCACCACTTCGGTCATCAGTGGCTTGCTCGTGGCTCAGGCAGGCATGTTCCTGGTTTTGCTGTTGGCAGTCATCATCACGGTTCTAGTCATTGCTCATTTATGGAGCATTGAAATTCCCGAAGCCAAGATCGCCCATGTGGAAGGCGCCCCCAAGTCAGTTGATCTGCGTGGCACCTATAAACTAGTGGCCGGTATCCCCGGCTTGTTGGCCTTGATCTTGTTCACAACCTTTAACAATCTGCTGGGTGGCGTCTTCATGGCACTGATGGATGCCTATGGCCTCTCGATGATGTCGGTGGAGGCTTGGGGCATCCTGTGGGGCGTGATCAGCACCGGCTTTATCCTCGGCGGTCTGCTGATCGCGCGTTTTGGCCTGGGTGGCAAGCCGCTGCGCGCCCTGTTCGGCGCCAACCTGGTGATCTGGTTCGTGTCGTCGATCTTCACCATCCAGCCCTCAATTCCACTGATGACCGGTGGCCTGCTGATCTATCTCACCGTGGTGCCGTTCATTGAGGCGGCCGAGCACACCATCATCCAGCGCGTGGTGCCGCCGGCGCGCCAAGGCCGCGTGTTTGGCTTTGCCCAAAGCATTGAGCTGGCCGCCGCGCCGCTGACCGCCTTCCTGATTGGCCCACTGGCCGAGTTCTTCTTCATTCCCTTTATGACCGATGGGGCAGGCGTGCAGCTGATCGGTAGTTGGTTTGGCACCGGTCCGGCGCGCGGCATGGCGCTGGTCTTCACCGTCGCCGGCGTGATTGGCTGCATTGTTACCCTGCTGGCGATGCGTTCGCGCCCCTACCAATTGCTCGCCGCGCGCTATGCGAAGGGCAGTGCTACCAACAGCGGCTAACAAACTCGCATCGGTTAATCAATTAATCGATTGGTGCTGATTCTTATGGATAATCCTAAACTTATTCTTGCCCCCGGCCGCCAGCGTTCGCTGGAGCGCCGCCATCCCTGGGTCTTCGCCAGCGCCATCGCCAAGCTGGAGGGCAACCCGCAGCCTGGCGACACCGTTGCCGTGCATGCCGCCGGCGGCCAGTTCCTGGCCACCGCTGCGTATAGCCACCCCTCGCAGATTCGCGCCCGCGTCTGGTCTTGGCAGCAAGCTGAGCCGATCGACGCGGCCTTCTTCCGCCGCCGCCTGGCCGCCGCAATTGCCTCGCGCCGCAACCTGGCCATCGAGAGCGACGGCCTGCGCCTGGTACACGCCGAGTCAGATGGCTTGCCCGGCATCATTGTCGATCAATATGGCGACTCGCTGGTGCTGCAATGCCTCAGTTGGGGCGCCGAGCGTTGGCGCGAGACCATCGCCGCGCTGTTGATCGAGCTGTGCCAGCCGGCGCGTCTGCTCGAGCGCTCCGACGCGGATGTGCGCCAACTCGAGGGCTTGCCGCCGCGCCGCGGCCTGCTGCATGGCACCCCGGCCACAGTACCGCTTGCCATTCACGAATCCGCTTTGCAATTTCAGTTGGATTTGGAAGGTGGGCACAAAACCGGCTTTTATCTCGACCAGCGCGCCAATCGTGCTCTGGCCGGGTCGTTGGCGGCTGGCCGCCAGGTGTTGGATTGCTTCTCCTACACGGGCGGCTTCGCCACTCATATGCTGCAGGGTGGGGCTGAACATATCACTCTGGTGGACGATTCGGCCGCGGCGCTGGAGCTGGCGCGCCACAACATTCAGCGCAATCAGTTGCCCTTGGAGGCGGCCGAGTTCATCGATGGCGATGCCTTCCAGGTGTTGCGCCGCTTTCGCGATGCGGGCCGCCAGTTCGATATGATCGTGCTGGACCCGCCCAAGTTTGCCCCTACCCGGGCCACCGCCGAACGCGCCGCGCGCGGCTACAAAGACATCAACTTGCTGGCGCTGAAGCTGCTGCGTCCCGGCGGCCGCCTGCTGACCTTCTCATGTTCCGGGGGCGTGGATGCCGCGCTGTTCCAAAAGATCGTGGCCGGCGCCGCTCTGGATGCCGGGATCGAGGCGCGCATTCTGCAGCGTCTCAGCCAAGGTGCCGATCATCCCGTGGCGCTCAACTTCCCGGAGGGCGAATATCTCAAAGGCCTATTGATCGAAGTATAAAGAAAACACCGGCCGCATGGCCGGTGTTTTTCGCACGTTGAGTGTTGCTAGGGCTGTGCCGGGAAGCTACCCTCCGGCGCGTACCAGTCCTGTGGGTTGACGCCGGCGCTGTCCTGCCCACTCTTGACCTCAACAGTCACCAAGCTGTGATCGGTGCACTCAACGCTCAGGCCGCAAGCCACCGCAAATGAATGACCTCCTGCCATGCCATTGGTGTAAGCCACCACCTGGTAATCGCCCGCAGGCAAATTGCTGATTTGATAGAAGCTGGTGCCATCGCTGGTGGTCACGTAATAGTAAGTGCCGGGGTGCTCAACGCTCCAAGCTACCACCGTCATCCCGGGGATGAATTCGCTGGGGTAGCTCAAGCTGCCCGAGAGGCTGCCCGGATCTTGCGCTTCGTTCTGCGCCGGGGGTTGCACGCCCGGCGGGTAGGGCACATCGCCCGGCTGGCCGTACCAATCACACACGGCGATGCCGCCGGTCTGCTGGCCCGCCACCACGTCGAAGCTCACCAGCGAATGGTCTGTGCAATCCACGCTCAGGCCACACGCCACGGCTTGCGAATAGCTGCCGCCAAAGCTGAAGTCTGGCAGCCAGGCGTAGGCGGTGTAGCTGCCCGGCTCTACATCCGCGGAGAATGACATCTGGTTCTGCGCAATCGGCACTTGCACCGGTTCGGGTGCACCGGCCTTGTGCAAAAATACGGTCATCTCAGGAATGAAAGAGGAGGGATAGCACAGCGAGCCTTCCAGTGTGCCGAGTTGTAGGCTGGTCAGCTCCTCCTGCAAGGCGGGCTGCCCTGCCTGGCTGGTTTGCAGGGCCGCGGCCACCAGGGTGGCTACTGCGGCCTCATCCGTGGCCGTGCTGGGGGCGCAACTCGCTAGTAGCAGGGCCAGCGCGCATACAAGCATAGCGATCCGTGTACGCATGAACTCTCCTTGGGCACCACTGCGCCCCTTGAATGAATGGCGCTGATTATAAATTGAGCCGTGCAATTGCACGGCTCAAAAAGGGAGTGGAGATGGCGGGAATCGAACCCGCGTCCGACTGATTAGAGTGCTGAACGTCTACGAGCGTAGTCGGTTGTGTTGTCGCAGCCAGGCCCACAAACGACAAGGGGGTCCTCGCTGCCATCCGCTTTGGCTTAGGCGCCAGTCACGGCGGCTGGCACAGCACCTCGGCATTGTCTCGCCTGCTCCCGCCCAGCCGAGGAGAGGGCGGGGCAGACGCAACCCCGAAGGGTTGGGCAGTTCGTTGGCTAGCCGGTATTACGCGGCGAGCGGGAGAGCTGCGTAGTTAGTGCGGTTGGCACTTAAGGTTTGCGCTGATTTTTCGAGGTCGGCGCCGCTCGGCTCGCAGTTCAGACTCAGCCTCAACCGTCGAAGCCAGTCATCCCCATACACCGAAATTATAGCAGGGCGATATATACACAGTATTAGAAATGGATTGCACACTGCCCATTCGTAGCACAACGTATTTCTCATTCCTCCTCGCGCCTCTCCTTCGCAGGGGCGCAGCATGCTGCGCCTCTGCGAAGCCAAGCCGTCATTCCGAGCGTAGCGAGGAGTCCTTTAGGCCATAGCAGAAGCAAGCCTGTTTGTAATGCCAAAAGGATTCCTCCTCGCGCCTCTCCTTCGCAAGGGCGCAGCTACAGAGCCAAGCCGTCATTCCGAACGTAGCGAGGAATCCTTTAGGTCTAGCAGAAGCAAGCCTGTTTGTAATGATCTAAAGG
This sequence comes from Anaerolineales bacterium, assembly GCA_019637755.1. Classification (NCBI taxonomy): domain Bacteria; kingdom Bacillati; phylum Chloroflexota; class Anaerolineae; order Anaerolineales; species Anaerolineales bacterium. The sequence continues at coordinate 445,399 of JAHBVC010000001.1, read as the reverse complement.
ATTCCTCCTCGCGGCTGCGCCGCTCGTTCGGAATGACAAAATTTGCTAATTGTGTTGTGGCCATACTCAGCATGACCCAAGTGAGCAGAGCAGTACGCCTTCGTAGCGGCAGCATACTTCGCCATTTCCGTCATTGCGAGGATTGCGCTGCGCAGCAGCGCTGACGAAGCAATCCCCAAGCCTGCCATTCACCTTACGCGTGAGGATTGCTTCGTTGTTCTGTCGCTAACGCCACTACGAAGCCAAGCCGTCAGTCTCGAATCACGCCGCGGCTGGCGCGCCGACCGCGGCAAGCGCCGCCAGTGCTTGGCGCACCGCGGCCGTATCCGGCGCCAGCAGCTCCACGCGGTTGCCGTCCTGATCCGGCAGCCAAAAGCCGGGCTGCCCATCGCGCTCCGTGGCCTGGGGCTGCTGCTGCGTGCTATTCACGCGCTGCAGCAACGCCAGCCAGCCGGCTTCGTCGGGGACGCGGTAGGCATATGAGCGCAGCCCGGTCATATCCTCGTCGCGGCGTGGCGCATTGCGGCTGTGCCAGGTATTGGCGCCCAGATGGTGGTGGTAACCGCCGGCGCTCATAAACAGGGCGCTGGGCATGCTCATCACAATGTCCATGCCCAGCAGGTCATGGTAGAAGGCGGCCGCCGTCGCCGTATCGGAGACTTGCAGGTGCATGTGGCCAATATCGGTGCCGGGGTGGATCTGGCCAGCCTGCGCCGCGGCCGTGTCGGCCTCTTCCAGCAGCTTGTGCAGGTCCAGCGGGGCGTTGGCCATCTGCAGCTCGCCACCATCCAGCCGCGGCCATTGCGCGCGCGGTCGGTCGCGGTAGATTTCAATCCCGTTGTTCTCTGGGTCCGGGAAGTAAATCGCCTCGCTCACCAGATGGTCGGCCGCACCGTGCAACGGCCAGCCGGCCGAGACCACGCGCAGAAAAGTGGTGGCCAGTGCCTGGCGGTGCGCGAAGCGGAAGGCGGTGTGGTACAGGCCGCTGCGCTCCTGCGGCTGCTGGCGCGCTCCCGGGTAGGCGCTCAGCGTCAACAGAGCAGGCAGCTCGCCGCTGGGCGAGAGGCGCACGCGGCCGGCATCGGCATCGATCACCTGAAAGCCCAGCAGATCGGCGTAGAAGGCTTGCATGCGCGCCAAGTCAGCTACCTGCAGCTCAACGTGAGCGATGTGTGTATCGGGATGGAGTTGGAAAGTAGGAGTATTCATGAGGTTTGACATATAGATGATAGTCAATTATGCTTTCTTACATAGATGGCCGTCTATACATATCCTCTTGTGGGAAAGGAGTACATGCCATGATGGAAGAGCAAGCAGTGTGTGAATGTGGTTGCTGCGCCGGCGGCGACGGTTGCTGCTAGCCCCAAACCAACGGGCGGCTCAGGCCGCCCGTTGGTTTACTTGCTAGCCTGCATACGCTCCAGATGTTCGGCCGTTTCGCTTTCGGGCGCAAAGGTGCTGATCAATTGCCCGCAGCAGCGCGCCATCTTCTCCTGGTTCAGCGTGTAATACGTATTCTTGCCCTCATCGCGCACCAGCACCAACTGCGCCTCGCGCAGTAGGGCCAGGTGGTGCGATACCGTGGGCTGGCTGACCTTGACCGTTTTTACGATCTCATTGACATTCTTCCACTGGCAGCAACACGTTTCCATGATCTGCTGCCGCGTAGGGTCGGCCAACACTTTCGCAAAGGCCACGGGGTCCATGCTTTTTGTTTTCATATTGATTGCTCTCTATGCAGTCTACTTGCGATAGCAACGAATGTCAATTCATGCCGCCGCTTGCGGGTGCGGCGAAAGCTATCGCGCGTGCACAGCACTTGCTGCTAATATGTAGCCATGCGCGCCCTTGCCCTCAGTGACCAGGTGCTGGATCTGGTCTACTCCACTCAGGCAGCCCAACGCTTCGCCGCTATCGATCTGGTGATCGGCTGCGGCGATCTGCCGTACTACTATCTTGAATACCTGGTGGATACGCTGGATAAGCCAGTCTTCTTCGTGCGCGGCAACCATGCCGCCGAGGTGGAGTATTCGCAGAGCCAGGCGCGCCGCGCCCCCTGGGGCGCCGAGGATCTGCACGGCCGCGTGGTACGGCACGGCGGCCTGATCCTGGCTGGCTTTGAGGGCAGCCTGCGCTACCGCCGAGGCCCCTTCATGTACACCCAGGGCGAAATGTGGCGCATGGTGCTGGGCATGCTGCCGCGCCTGCTCTATCATCGCCTGCGCTATGGCCGTGCCCTGGATGTGCTCGTCACCCATGCTCCCGCCTGGGGCCTCGGTGACCGTGAGGATAAGGCGCACCAGGGCTTCAAGGCTTTCCGCTGGCTGCTAGCCACCTTCAAGCCGCGCTGGCACCTGCACGGGCACATCCATCTTTATGACCGCAACCAGCCCGCCAGCGTGCAGTTTGGCGCTACGCGCATCCTCAACGTCTATGGCTATCAAGAGGTGGCCTTGGATGAATAGCTATTCCTCGGCGCTCAATGACTTCAAGCGCGCCCGCTCGCGCGCCGCACTGCGCAAGTGGCTGGCGCGCCTCGGCGCCCGCCACAGCGATGATCTGTTGCGCTTCGATGAGGTGCGCAAGATGCTGGGTGCGGTGAGCCAGTTGCCGCGCGGGCTGCACCAGATCCCGCTGGATGCGATCGTGGGTAGCGTGGGCCGCTATGAGGATTTCAATCGCCAGTTCCTGCCGCGCCAGGCCAGCCAGGGCGGGCGCTGGGCACGCGTGCGCATGGCGGTGGAGGGGCAGGGGGGCCTGCCGCCGATCGAAGTCTACAAGATCGGTGCGATCTACTTCGTGCTCGATGGCCATCACCGTGTCTCCGTGGCGCGTGAGGTCGGTGCCACCACTATCGAAGCCTACGTGACTGAGATCCCCACCAAGGTACAGCTCTCACCAACTGACAACATTGCCGATCTGATCCTCAAAACGGAGCTACAAGCCTTCACCGCTGATACCCAGTTGGCCCAAACACGCCCCGATGTTGATTTCCGCGTCACGCTGCCCGGCCGCATTCAGGAGCTGCGCGAACACATTGCCGTGCATCGCTACTACATGGGTCAGGCGCAGCAGCGTGAGATCAGCCTGCCCGAGGCGGCCGCCCACTGGGCTGATGAAGTCTATGTGCCCGCCGTGCACAGCATCCGCCAGCTCGGTTTGCTGCGCGATTTTCCGCAACGCACCGAGGCCGATATGTACCTCTGGCTGATGCGCCACCGCAGCGAGCTGGAAAAAGACCTGGGCTGGAACTTGGGCGTCAGCGAGGCCGCCGCGCATGCCTGGAACCGGCTCGAGGGCAGCCCGCGCCGCCTCGGCGCCCGCCTGCGCCGCTGGCTGAGCACGTGGCTGCCGCTGGCGGCGCCACCCGTGCCCACCGCCTGGCAATTGCCCAGCGAGGAGCTGGCCGGTGGGCAGACGCTCTTCCCGCGCCTCTTGGTACCACTCAGTGGCGAAGACGCCAGTTGGACCGCATTGGATGTGGCCCTGCAGGTGGCCCAGCGCGAGCACAGTGAACTGCGCGGCATCCATGTACAGCCGCTCGGCAAGGCGGATCCGGCCGCAGTGCAGCCGCTGCGCGAGGAATTCGAGCGCCGCGTGGCCGCCGCTGGGCTGCGCGGCAGCCTAGTGCTGGAGCAGGGCGATATTCACCGCCGGGTCGAGGCGCGCAGCCATTGGAGCGATCTGGTGGTGCTGCACCTTAAGTATCCTCCGGGCACGCGCCCATTGGAACGCCTGCTCTCCGGCTTGCGCACCTTTTTACAGCGCAGCCCGCGCCCGGTGTTGGTGGTGCCGCAGAAGACCGCGCTGCAGCATGCCCTGCTGGCTTACGATGGCAGCCGCAAGGCGCGCCAGGCGCTCTACCTGGCGGCTTACCTGGTGCGCCGTTGGGGTATCCGCCTCACCGTGCTCACCGCTCACGAGCGCAGCCTGCGCCCCACGCTGGCGCAAACCGGTGCCAAAAATTATCTGCTGGCTCGCGGCGTGCAGGCCGAGTATGTGCAGCGCCGTGGCCGCGCCGCCCAAGCCATCCTCAGCCTGGCGCGTGAACACGGCTGTGATTTTGTATTGATGGGCGGCTATGCCCAAAGTGGCTTACTGGAAGTCGTGCGTGGCAGCAACCTGGATGTGGTGCTGCGTGAGTTTCATGGAGCGGTGTGGGTGTGCAATTAAGCGGCCAGCCAGGCGCCTATCCCTTCGATCCCCAACCATAGCGCCATCCCCAACATCAACAGCAAGCTGCTTAGCTGCAGCCCGCGCCGCAAGCGCGGGTTGTATTGGCCCACCTTCTCAAAGATGTAAGCGATCAGCAGCAGGCCGGCAATGCTGACGATATAAAAGCCCGCCAGGAAGGCCAGCGCATGCACCCATGAGAGTTCCGCCGCCTCCACCAGCAGTGGACCGAGCACCAGCCCCCAGAACAAATACGTGCCCGGGCCAAGGAACAGCATCAGCATACCCTGCAGCAGGCTGCGCCAGGCGCTCACTGGCGCGGGCAGCTTGCCCGCTTGCGCCGTGCTGGCCTTGCGTAGTTGCCGCGCCAGATCCCAGGCCAGATACAGTAGCAGCAGCGCGCCGGCAATCCGGATGACCAGCAGGAAAGTAGTGGGCACTTGTTGCACCAGCAGCACCATGGCCACCGCAACGGGAATATCGGCCAGTAGCGGTGCCAGCGTCACCGGCAGGGCGCGCCGCCAGCCGCCCAGCAAAGCCTGGGCGATCACCAGGGATTGAAACGGCCCCGGGCTAAGCGCCGCACCCAGCCCGATCAGGCTGGCTTGCACAGCAAAGGCCCATACGCTCGTGGAGTCCATACGGGTTTATTTTACGAAAAGAGCCCAGTTTTGCTGGGCTCTTTGGTTGCTTGCTAGTATTGGCTCGAGTGCTCGTCCAGCCGGGCGACGTCTTCGGCGCTCAGGCTCCAACTCAACGTGGCGGCATTTTGCTGCGCCTGTTTGATGTTTTTGGCGCCGGGGATCGCCAGGGTTCCCTTGGCCACGCACCAGTTCAGCGCCACTTGGGCCAGCGGCACATCGCCGTGGGCGCTGGCAATGCGCCCCATCTCGGCCAGCAGCGGGCCGAGGCCGGCCAGCTTGCTGCCATTGGTCACCCGGCGGGCAATATCGCGCGGCGGGTTTTGCGCAGTGTACTTGCCGGTCAGCAAGCCTTGTGCCAAGGGGCTGTAAGCGATCACCGTGATGCCGTGATCGCGGCACAGTTGCAGCAGGCCGTTGCGCTCAGCGCCACGTGCCAGCAAACTGTACGAGATCTGGTTGCTGGCCAGGCGTACCCCGCGGCTCTCGAGCACCTTGACGGCCTGTTCCACCTGGCGCGGCCCAAAGTTGGAAACGCCCACCTGCTTCACCAGCCCGGCTTCTACCGCATCGGCGATGGCATGCAGCCAGGTACTGGTGCTGCGCGGCGGGAAGGGCCAGTGCACCTGATACAGGTCGATCGCCGGGGTGCCCAGGCGCTGCAAGCTGCCCGCTACCGCCTTGCGCAGGCTGCTGCGCAGCACGCGCCAGGGATACGGGAAGAACTTGGAGGCGACGAAGGCTTCGGCCGGGTTGGCCGCCATGAAGCCACCCAACAGGCTCTCGGAGCGGCCCATGCCATACACTTCAGCCGTATCCACGAAGGTGATTCCGGCGGCCAGGCTGGCGTCGTAGGCGCTCTTTAGCTCCGCTTCGCCGTACTCCTTGCCGTATGACCAGAACAGATTGTCTCCCCAGGCCCAGGTCCCCAAACCGATTGGGGCCACCTTGGGGCCATCAGGCCCAATATGAATGAGTTGCATAGCTTCCTTTGTAGCGAGTTTGTTGAGGCCTGTATTCTAAGCGCACATTCCATCCGCGGGCGGCGAATTTGTGGCCGTGATGTTATCCTTGGCCGCATGTCGGCTAAACCCTCCCTTTCCCTCCCACGCCTTAATTCCATCCAGTGGTTCGCGCAGGTATCCATTCCCTTGGTAGTGCTGGCTGCCTATTGTGTAGCCTTCCGCTGGCTGGTGGTGGCCTATCGCCCGCTGCCGGCTGGCGTCAATTTGAATTTCGTGCAGAACTTGCTGCCGCTGGCCTTGCTCGTTGCGGCGTTGGCTGCCGCGCTGGCGCTTTTGTTCAAACAGCGCGTTGCCCTCCAGCCGCCCGCGCCCGGCGGCCTGCAGGCCAGCGATGCGTTGCTGGTGCTCCTGCCGCTGGCGCCGATCGTGCAGTATGTGCTCAACAATCCGGGCCTGCTCTCGCCGCGCCAGGTGGCCATTCTGCTGGTGATCTTCCTCGTGGCCGCGCTGATCATGGTGCTCTTGGTGCCGGCCTTGCTTAGCGGCAGTGCCGATGTGCCATTGCTGCGCGCCATCGGCATGGTGACGGCCTTCCTGCTCAACAACATGGCGGCCATGAGTGCCGACTTCAAGTGGTTCGAACAGGGCAACTTTGCCATCCAACTGGGAATTGGGGTGGGCCTGGTGGCGCTGGCCAGCTTGCTGTATCGCTCGCGCCAGCGCGGCCTGCTGTTGGTGCTGGTTGTGGCCTTCTTCGCGTCCAACACGCTGCTGCAGATTGGCCGCGTGGAGGACAGCAGCAGTACGCAGGACATTAACAGCCACCCGCTACTGGCTGCCGGGCTGCCGGGCGAACCGGCCAGCCGCCCAAATGTCTACCTGCTGATCTACGATGCCTACGTGCCCAATGAGACGATGCGTGGCTACGGCCTGGATAATCAGGCGCAAGAGGACTACTTGCGCCAGCAGGGCTTTACGCTCTATCCGCGCACCTATTCGATCGGCTCGTATTCGGTGGCCACAATGACGCCAGTGCTGAATGCGTCCACCGAGTATTACGGGCCTTCGCGCACCGGCGCGTCCGGCGGCGGTGTGGTGCAGCAGCTGTTCCACACTCTGGGCTACCAAACCTATGGCATCTTCCCCTCTGACTATTTCTTCCGTGGGATCGGCTCCAGCTACGATGTGTCCTTCCCCAACAGCCGCCCGGCAGGCTCAGTGCTCTTTGATGCCATCCTCACCGGCGAATTCCGTTTCGACATCGGCTTCGATGCCATCAGCGCCAGTGATTACCTCAGTCAGAAGGCCTACCTGTTCTCCAACATCCCCGCCGAGCCTGTGTTTCTCTACAGTCACTCAAACTTCCCCGGGCACACCCAGAATTCAGGGGCCTGCCTGGATGATGAGTTGGAGAGCTTCCAACGCAAGCTCAACATTGCCAATGAGGAGATGCAGGCTGATCTGGGCTTGTTGCTGGCCAACGACCCTGACGCCATCGTTATCGTAGCCGGTGACCACGGCCCCTACCTCACCAAGAATTGCTATTCCCTGGGTGGCGAGTACCCGTTGGACGCGGTGACGCGCCTGGATATTCAGGATCGCTTCGGCACCTTCCTCGCGATCCACTGGCCGGGGAATGACCACGCCGCCTATGATGACATCGTCGTGCTGCAAGATGTGTTCCCGGCCGTATTCGCCTACATGTATCAAGACCCGGCCTTACTGCAAGCGCACCGCGTTGAGCCGGTCACGCGCTACACCCCCGAGACGATCAGCGGGGCGGCCGTGCAGGATGGCCTGATCGTGGGCGGCGCCGACGATGGCGAGCCACTGTTCCTCAGTGAGTAAAGCAAAAAAGAGCCCGGCGAACCGGGCTCTTTTTTTACGGGAGGGTGATCGTCGTCGCCAACGGCAGATGGTCTGATGCCGTGCTCAGGGGGATCGTAAAATCGCTGTAAGCCAGATCAGGCGAAGCGAAAATGTAGTCGATCTGGTGGTCAGCTGCAAACGAAGGATAGGTGAAGGTGCTGGCCAGGCCGCTGTGGCGTGAGATGTCCACGAAGCCACCGCCTTGCATCACCTCCAGCGCCAACGAATCGGGCAGCGAGTTCAGATCGCCCATGGCGATTGTCGCCGGGCGACCGGCGGCCGCATCCACCAGCACTGAGGCCTGCTGGGCGCGGATGTCATCCTGGCCTTCCTTCTCGCTGAAGTGCGTGTCGATCACGGTCAGGGTTTGGCCGTTCACATCCAGCTCGGCGTAGAGATAGCCGCGCAACAGCAGCACGTCTTCGGGTGGCAAGGTGTTGTTGGTGTAGCTTTGGATCGGCAGCCGCGTGAGAATGGCGTTGCCCCATTGGGCGTCTGCCGTTGGTCCCCAGATGTATTGCATCTCCAGGCGTTGGGCCAGCCACTCAAGCATGTCCATGCCGCCCCAAATCAGCCAGCCGCGCGAAATCTCTTGCAGGCCCACGATGTCTGCGCCGCTGGCTTCGATTACCTGCGCCAGCGCTTCCGGGTCCACGCGGCCATCCGTATTCACTGCGTCGTGCAGGTTGTAGTTCATCACGCGTACGCGGTTGCCTTCAGCGGCTTGTACCGCCGGCACCTGCCAGCTAAAGCTCAGGCCGAAGGGCACCAGCATGGCGATGGCTGCCAGCATCGCCGGGGAGAGCAGCGGCTTGCTCGCCTTCTGGCTGGCTGCACCACGCCAGGCCGGCAAAATGAACAGCGCCGCCAACACGGTGGCGGCGGGGGCGATCACGCTGGAGCGAATGCCGAAATCAATGTCGTAGGAGGCATAGTACACAAAGGTCATCAACACAAAGAAGATGTGCCCCAGGCCATTGAACAGCGTGCTGCGCAGCAGCCCCGGCTGGCCGCTGCCCTGCGTGGCGGCCAGGAAGATGAAATAGCCCAGCACCAGGCTGAACACCTGGCCGAGCAGCAGGATGATGGCCTGCGCCGGAGCCATGCGATAGGCCAGCAACAGGCTCATAAACACCAGCACGCCGGCCAACAGCCCGGCCAGGCCACGGCGCGGTGAGCTGCCAAGCTGCACCGCTTGCCACAGGCCGAAGGCGTTGCCGGCCAGCAGCAGGGTGCCCGCCAGTGGGGTGTTCCAGCCGGTATGGGCTGAGAACAGTGCGGTATTTTGGAAGACCAGCAATTGCAGCAGCAGCCAAGGGCCGATCGCCATCAGCGCGGTGGCATTGCCCCAACTGCCATCAGCGGCGGGCGGGGCATCGGCGGCCAGCTTGCTCAGCGTCCACAGTTGGGCTGCTGCCAGCAGCAACACCAGCAGCACGGCCCACACGCCGGGCTGCCAGGAGAGATCCAGCGTGCGCAGGCCGATCTGCAGCGCGCTATCCAGCACCAGGCCCAGCAGCCAGCCCAAGCCCAGATGCATGGGGATATCGCCGCCGCGTGCTCGCGCAATGCCGATCGCCAGCGGGATCCACATCAGGAACAGCGCGGTGGCCGCCGCCGAGAGGTACAGATCCAGCGGGGCGCTGGTGGCCAACTGCTCCAGCAGGCGTACCGCCGCCAGGCCGCCCGCGGTCAGCCAGAGAGTGGTGCGTGTGCCCAGCAGGCGGTTCAAGGGGCCAGCCAGGAAGGCGAGGGCGAAGACACCGATCGCCACGGGCGCCAGGCTGAGCGAGCTCATCCCGGTGGAATCACGCAAGTAGCCCACGAAGCTCACGAACAGCACGCGCAATTCCTGCAAGCCAAAGGTGACCGTGATGGCTGCAAACAGCCAGCGCAGCCAGTAGGCTTTAAGGTCAGAACGGAGAAGATTAAGCATGCAACTTCCTTTCAGAGATACGCGCGGAGAATTTGGATTAAATACATAAACCCCAGCGGGGCGGGTTCGTTGTCGGCTGGCTCAGGTGGCTTTGCGCCGGGCCGCGGGCGGCCACAGGCCCGACAGCGTGGCCAGCGCCACCAGCGCACCGAGGCTGAGCACAAAATAGCTGTAATCTGCCGGCTGCCGGGTGGCGTACAGAGCCGCCAGCATGCTGGCAAAGCACACCAGCGCGGTGACGGTGATGTTGTGCACCCGGCGCATCACCAGCCAGCCGATAAGGATCACCAGCAGCACTTGCGGCCAGGCTACAAAGGCGCTGGCGCCCAGCGCAGTCGCCAGCCCCTTGCCGCCGCGCAAGCGCAACCACAGCGGCCAGTTATGCCCAGCCACTGCCGCGCTGCCGGCCAACATCCACCAGGCGCCGCTATCGGCGGCCAGCGCCTGGCCGATGGCCATCGCCGCCAGCCCCTTTGAGAAATCCAGCACGGCGCCCACAGCTCCCCAGCCCAGGCCGGCCGTGCGCGCTAGATTGCGCGTGCCTACGTTGCCGCTGCCCGTCTCCGCCAGGCGCACGCCGGTGACGCGGCGCGCGAGGATGTGCGCGAAGGGCAGCGAGCCCAGCAGGTAGCCAATCAGCACACTGAGCAAGAGCTTCACTGGCTATAGATCCCCATTGGCCTTGAACCAGGCCAGCGCATCGCGCACGGTTTCTTCAAAGGGCCGCGCCTGCAGCCCCAGCTCGCCCTCGGCCTTGGTGGTGTTGTAGGGCTGCCAGCGGCGGATGCTGCGCAAATGATTGGCGGGCAGCGGAAAATTGGGGATGCGATCGCCCAGCCACACCACCGGCGGCACGACCCACAGCGGCAGGCGTAGCCAGGGCGCCTTGCGCCCGGCCACCTGCGCCGCGGTGCTGATCGCGTCGCGCAAGGTGGTGTTGTGCCCGCCGAGGATGTAGCGCTCGCCGGGGCGCCCGCGCAGGGCGGCCTGGATGTGGGCATTGGCCACATCGCGCACATCTACCACGTTCGCTCCTGCGGGCAGCCAGAAAAAGGCCAGCCCCTTGGCGATCAGGATCAATAGCGTGCCCAGGGTGCGGTTAAGGTCGCCCGGGCCGAAGACGGCGGTAGGGTTGGTCACCACCACTTCAAAATCCGGCGCGTTGGCGGCCAAGGCCAACTGCTCCATCAGAATTTTGGTTTCAAAATAGGCGCTTTCGGGAAAATCGCCCAGCGTATACACATCGCGCTCGTCGGCCAGGCGCCCGGCACCGGGCGGCAGGTTGGCGATGCAAAACAAGGCCGAGGTGTACACCATGCGCCGCACGCCGGCGGCGCGGGCGGCGGCCAGCACGCGCTGCATTTCGGCCTCTGCCGCGGCGAGGTGCTGGGCGCGGCTCAGTTGGTGTTCGCGGCGTGGGTAGTAGGCGGCGGCATGGAAGAGCAGGTCTACGCCTTCCATCGCGCCCGCCAGGCTGGCCGCATCGTTCAGGTCACCCTCCACCCAGGCCACGCCGGCATCCGCCGCCAGATGGCCGTGGTGGCCTGCCCGCCGGCGCAGGCCGCGCACGTGCCAGCCCTGTGCCAGGGCGGCGTGGGCAATGTGCCCGCCGATGAAGCCAGTGGCTCCGGTAACCAGTACGTTCATGGGCAGGATTATAAGGGGCATCGCTGCAGCGGTAGAATTGTGTCTGGCAGGTGATGGAGTTCGCCGCGCGCCGCCTATACTGTATGGGCAGCCCAAACCGCCGAATGGCTGATGACTCCTACGCATTCATCGATGTGGAGGCTTGCCATGGTTAACATTCTTTGGGTAGGGCTGGGCGGTGCACTGGGGGCGATGCTGCGCTATGTGCTTTCGATACAAATGCAGGCAGGGCGCGTTGCGCCGTTTCCCTACGCCACGTTGGGCATCAATCTCAGCGGTTGTTTTGCGATTGGCCTGCTGTCGCACTGGCTGTTACAGCATGGCCGCCTGGCGGATTATGGGCCGTTATTGATCAGCGGATTTTTGGGAGGTTACACCACCTTCTCCAGCTTTGGCTTGGAGCTCCTCAGCTTGCTTTCTGCAGGCCTGCTTGGCCAGGCGGCGGCCTATGTGCTGGCCAGCAATGTGGGCGGGTTGCTGGCTGTATGGGCGGGCAGGGCAGTGGCCGCACGGTTAGGTTAACAAAAAAAACCGCAGCATTCGCTGTGGTTTTTTTTGTTTTTGCGGTTGCTGATTATGCGGGTACGCTCTCGCCGGCGATGAACGTCTCCGTGTTGGTGCGGGCCAGGTCATCGGTGAACTGCTGCGGCGGGGTCTTCATAAAGTAGGAAGACGGGGCGATCAGCGGGCCGCCGATGCCGCGATCCATGGCCAACTTGGCGCAGCGCACCGCATCGATCACTACGCCAGCCGAGTTGGGCGAATCCCACACTTCCAGCTTGACTTCCATCTGCAGCGGCACATCGCCGAAGGCACGGCCTTCCATGCGGATGTGGCACCACTTACGGTCGGTCAGCCAGGGCACATAGTCGCTAGGGCCAACGTGCACATCGCCGCCGTCCAGTGCATAGGGCAGCATGCTGGTAACGGCGCCGGTCTTGGAGATCTTCTTCGACTCGAGGCGTTCGCGCTCGAGCATATTGTAAAAGTCCATATTGCCGCCGAAGTTCAGCTGGTAGGTGCGGTCGAGGTGCACACCGCGCTCCACGAACAGGCGCGTCAGAGCACGGTGGGTGATGGTAGCGCCTACCTGGCTCTTGATGTCATCGCCAATGATGGGGATGTTGCGCTCTTTGAAGCGCTCGCCCCAGTAATCCTGGCTGGCGATGAACACGGGGATGCAGTTCACGAAGCCCACACCGGCCTCGAGGATCTGTTCCACGTACCACTTGGTGGCCATCTCAGAGCCCACCGGCAGGTAGCTCACCACCACATCGGTGCCGGTGTCTTTCAGAACCTTGACAATATCGGCGGTGGCGCCGGGCGCCTTTTCCACTACTTCACGCAGGTACTTGCCCAGGCCATCGTGGGTCATGCCGCGCTGCACTTCCACGCCGAGGTGGGGCACATCGGCGAACTTGATCGTGTTATTGGGGTAGGCACAAATGGCTTCGCTCAGATCCTTGCCCACCTTGGTGGCCACCACGTCGAACGCAGCCGAGAATTCAATGTCGCGAATGTGATAGCCGCCCAGGTTGACATGCATCAAGCCGGGGACTTCGTCATTGTCGGCGGCGTTCTGGTAATACTGCACGCCTTGCACAAGGGAGCTGGCACAGTTGCCAACACCGATGATTGCCACGCGTACTTTTGAAGATGTGTTTGCCATGTTTCTCCTTTGTAAAGTTGCGGTGATTATATACCTTGCCCGCCGGGTTTGCTGCCTGTGGCCCCGCGCGCCGCGATGCAGGTTATGATTCGGCCTATGCAGGCCTATTCACTCCCTGAGATCATCACTGAGCTGCGCGACAACGCACAGCAAGTGGCCGCGGCCTTCGCGGCGGTGCCTGCGGCGCAGTTTTATCTGCACCCGCCGCAGGTATGGTCAGCCGCTGAGAACCTGGCGCACCTGATCAAGTCGGTGCGCATCGCTACGCTGGCCTACCGCCTGCCGGCGCGTATGTCGGGCCTGGTGTGGGGCACCGCCAGCCGCAGCCGCAGTTATGCCGAGCTGCTGGCGGCCTACCGCGCCAAGCTGGAAGGCGGCGCCGAAGCACCGGCAGCCTTCCTGCCGGAGCTGGGCGAACCGCCAGCCGACCCGGCCGCCGGGCAGCGCGCCTTGCTGGAGCAATGGATGCAGAGCATGTCTAAGCTGCTGAAGACGCTCGACGGCTGGCAGGAGGCGGATCTGGATAAGGCGCAGGTGCCGCACCCTTTGCTGGGCAAGCTCACCCTGCGCGAGTTGCTGTTCTTTACCCGCTACCACAACCTGCACCACGTCAATGATATGCAACGCTTGCTGGGCTTGCCTGAGGTTGCCTATGAGTGAGAACGGGCTGCCGGTGAACTTGCAGCGTTTTCTGGCCAGTTTTCCTGAGCCGCTGCAAGCCATGGCACTGGAGTTGCGCAGCCAGATCCTCGAGCTGGCGCCCGACGCGCTAGAGCAGCTCGACCCGGCAGCGCATTTGTTGGGCTATGGCTTCGCCGAAACCTATACCCACTTGATTTGCGTGATCATCTTTCAGGAGGATTACATCAACCTCGGCTTTCCGCGCGGGGTAGATCTGGAAGACCCCGAGGCTTTGCTGGAAGGCGAAGGCCAGCGCGCCCGCCACGTCAAGATCTACAGCCTCGAAGATGTAACCTTGCCGGGCATCCTCTCGCTGCTGCAAGAGGCGGTGCAGCGCACGCCGCGCCCAGACCCGCCTGACGCCAACGATCCCTAAGCACGATAAAAAACAGGCCGCAATTGCGGCCTGTTTTTTTTTATTGCTAAGCGTGTGCGGCTAGGGAACCTTGATCACTACGGAGAGATAACCAAACGGCGTGCCGCTGGCATCTGCCAGCGCCCAGTAGCCGGTATAGTCGCCGGCCGTGCTGGGCGCTACCAGGGCAATCGAAACATTGCCATTCTGGCCCACCGGAACGGCGGCGGTGAAGGGCTTGCTGCTGGAGGGGCCGCCCATCTGGTCACCACCGTTGTAGAGCAATTGGAATTCTGTGCTCCATTCACAGGTGCCCGAGTTGCGTACCGACCAGGTTTTCGTGTAGGCGGTGCCTGCGGCAATCTCTTCACCATCTTCCACGGTCACATCGGCCACAAAGGTCATCGCGCCACAGGTGGTCGCGGCGCCAGTGCCGCCAGTGCCGCCCGTACCGGCCCCGCCGCTACCCACCGTGGCCGTGGCCGATAGAGTGGCCGTGGGCTGCGGAGTAGCGGTGGGCATTTCAGTGGGGGTGGCCGAAGGATTGGCCAAGGCATATTCAGTCAATTGGGCGTAAGCGGTTGAAACGGCGTTCGTCTCGGCCACTGCCACGGTAGCCTGGATGTCGGCCTCCGAAGGGCCACAGGCTGCCAGCACTAGCGAGAGCGTCAGCAGGGGGAGAAGTAGGATGCGTTTCATCATGGGTACGATTCTATCCAGCAAATTTGCCGATTGGCGCTACTCATCTAGCGCTTAGGAAGTTGCCGGGCGGCTGGTCTCCGCCTTGGCCTGCTCGACTGCCTGGTTACCGATGTAGCGATAGGTCAGCAGCGTGGCCAGCAGGATCAGAACGCCGCCCGCCCAATAGGGCATCTCCAGCCCATAGCGGCGTGCCAGCAGGCCACCGGCCAGGCTGCCCAATGGCGCCGTGCCGATGACAATAAAGCGATACACACTGGTCACGCGGCCGAGCAGATCATCGGGGATCAGCGTCTGGCGCAGCGCCAGGATCAGCGTAACGCTCATCGTGGTGGAGAAGGAGTTGAGCGCCAGCATGGCCGCCGCCAACCAGGTGTTGTGGCTGACGCCCAGCACGATGAAGGCCAGGCCGGTCAGCACGATGCCGAGGATGATCACGCGGCCGGTGCCCAAGCGCAGCCCGGCGCGGTCAGAGACCACCGCACCGGTCAGGCCGCCGATGGCGCCCATCGAGAGCAGCAGCCCGTAGCCGGTGGCGCTCAGCCCCAGCTGGTCTTGCGCATACAAGACCAGCAGCGAATAGCCGGCGGTGAACACCAGGTTTTGCAGCGTGACCAGCAGCGCCAGGGCGCGCAGTACGCGGTGGTTCCAAAACCAGTGCAGGCCTTCGCGGATCTCGGTGAGCAGGCGCGTGGCTGCGCCGGGCTTGCGTTGTGCCAGGTAGGTGCCCTCCAGGGTGCCGAGCAAACCCGCCGCGCCACCGTAGGCCAGGCTGCTGATGATAAAAGCTGCCGGCGGAAACAAGGTGAACAGGAAGCTGCCCGCCGGTGGGCCGACCAGTTCGTTGGCCACGGTGGTGGTGGCAAACAAGCGCCCGTTGGCCTTCTCCAGTTGGCCTTGCTGCACTACGCGCGGCAGGATGGCAAAAGAGGCATTATCCACAAAAGGTTCCACCGTGCCCAGCAAGAAAAAGAATACATACATGCCATAGATGCTCAACAAACCATAGTAGGTGCTGAGCCCCAGGGCGAGGATCAGGCTGGCGCGAATGGCGTTGCCGATCCACATGATGCGTTTGCGATCCAGGCGGTCGACCACGGCACCGCTGGGTAGCGAGAACAGCAGCCAAGGCAGGCGCTGGGCAGTGACCAGGCCTGCGATCAGCAAGGGGTCACGCGTCAGGCTGGCCGCCAGCAGTGGCCCAGCCGAGAGCCATACGCCATCCGCCAGGTTGGTGGTGAAGGAGGCCTGCCACAGGCGCATGAACTTGGCGCCCAGGTTGCCGGCCACGGTGCTACGAATGCGGGAGAGATTCATCGTGTCTTTCTCATCGTGCCAGCGCGAAAAGCGCAGCCGGTGAATTCACCGGCTGCGCACGGCGCGTGGCGGGGTGGGCTCAATCCAGGCGATACAGTTGGCCGTACTTGTCTTTCAAGTAGCGCATGTACGGGGCGATACGCAGCTGGCCGCCGCTGATGCGTTCCACCAGCTCGTTGGGTTCGTACTTGGCGCCATACTGGTAGATATTCTCGCGCAGCCAGCCGTGCAGCGTGCCGAACTGGCCGGCGGCGATCTCCCCTGGAATGCTGGGGTGGGCCTGCAACGCCGCATCGTAAAACAGGGCGCTCATGATGTTACCGAGGGTGTAGCCCTGGAAGGCGCCGCCGATCAGGCCAGCATACCAGTGCACATCCTGCAGCACACCATCCACATCGCTGGGGGCCTGGATGCCCAGGTCACTCTGGTAGCGTGCCTGCCAGGCCGCCGGCAGATCCTTGATCTCCAGGCTGCCTTCCAGTAACTGCAACTCCAGGTCAAAGCGCAGCATCACGTGCAGGTTATAGGTCACCTCGTCGGCATCCGTACGGATCAGCGAACGCTCCACCTTATTGATGGCGCGGTAGAAGCCATCCACATCGGCGTCTTTGAGTTGGCTGGGGAATTGCTGCTGCAGCTTGGGGAAGTAGTGCTCCCAGAAGCCGCGGCTGCGGCCGACGATGTTCTCCCAGGTGCGCGATTGGCTCTCGTGCACGCCGGAGGAGGTGCCGCCTGCCAGCGGCGTGGCTTCATAGGCCGGGTGGATGCCCTGCTCGTACATGGCGTGCCCGGCTTCGTGCAGCGTGCTGAACAACGCGTCCGCCAGGTAGTTGGGCTTGACGCGGGTGGTGATGCGCACATCACTGATCGAGAAGCTGGTGCAGAAGGGGTGGTGGGTCTTGTCCTGGCGGCCGCGCTCAAAATCGAAGCCGAAATCTCTGATCACACCCAAGCCAAACGCCAGTTGCTGTTCTTCGGGATAGTCTTTGCGCAGCACGCGGTCATCGGCCTCTGCCTGGGCGGTGATGGCTTGCACCAAGGGCACCAGCTCCTGGCGCAATTCGGCGAACAGGCTGCGGATGCTCTCGGCACGCATGCCAGGGTCCGGCCCATCGATCAGCGGGTCGGCGATGTGCGCGTAGCCCGGGAAGAAGTTGGCATACTCGCGGCTGAGATCCAGCGTGGTTTGCAGGCGCTCGGCCACCGCCTTGAAGTCATTGGCGGGGCGAGCTTCCGTCCAGGCCTGATAGCTTTCGGCCATATGACGGTTGGCGCGTGCCACCCAATCGGCGGATACTTTGACCTGTTTGTCGTAGTCCTTACGCGTCTTGCGCACCAGGGCGGCATCGTCGGAGCCGGCGGGTTGCTCGGCCGCCCAGGGTTCCAGAGCGTCGAGCAGGCGGCCGATCTCCGCATCGGTGAACTTGGCTTGCGCCAGACTGGCCAGGGTGGCCATCTGGCGGCCGCGGGCGGCTGCGCTGCCTTTGGGCATATAGGTGGCTTGGTCCCAACTGAGCACCGCGCCGGCTGCGCTCAGGTCAGCCACTTCGGCCAAGCGGTTTTTGAGGTCATTGAGTTTGGCTTGCATCGTTGATGTCCTTGAGGGTTAGCGCAGCGCAAGGCGCAGCGGGGAACTGAGCAGGGCGCGTGGCCCGCGGCCGCCAGCCGCCGCGGGGACGCTGCGGCTGGGTTTGGGCGGCAAGTAGGGCACCAGGTTGGCGGCCACCAGCGGCAGCACTTGCTGCACAAAGGGGTCAAGCGCCTGGCGCGGCTGCTGGTGCGTCCATTGTTGGGCGGCACCGTACAGCGCCCAGGCCGCCACGGTGGCGGTCTGCGACAGGGTGGGGGCCTCGGCGCGGTGGCGCGCCGCTGCGTAGGGGGCCATGCCCTGCATCAGGCGTTCGTAGATGTGGGCCTTGAGCTGCTTCTCCACCAGGGCTTCCATCTGGCCGCGCGGTGGCGGGCAGTGACTTTCGGTCTTGTCCAGGAAGGTGCACACAAAACGCAGCAAGGCATGCAGCGCATCCTCGCTGAGCTGCAACTGGGGGCCGAGGGCGGCATCCAGCTCGGCACGGATGCGGCTGCTCATATCGTATTCGAGCAGCGCATACTTATCCTGAAAGTGCGCGTAGAAGGTGACGCGATTCAGGGTGGCGCGGCTGGCAATCTCGCTGACGGTGATGGCATCAAAACTTTTTTCGCCCATCAGTGCGTGCAGCGCATCCACCAGCAGGGCACGCGTGCGCACAACGCGCGGGTCTTCCGGATTCTTGGTTTTTTCTTGAGTAATTAACATTTTCGCCGTTTTGTTGTTTAGCTAACAAACTCTCCGATTTGTTGGTTGACGTAACCGAGTTCCTTATTATCATCTGTAGGATACCTTACATTTGTTGTTTTAGATAGGAGAAATAGATGCAAGCAGTAGTTTCGTTGTTGTCCCCCGATTGGGGTTTGCTCATCCTGCGCATTGGCGTAGCCGTGGTGTTCTTTGTGCACGGGCTGCCCAAGATTAAGAATGTGGGCCAGACGGCCGGCTTCTTCACGCAGGCCAACATTCCCATGCCGGTGGTATCGGCCTGGATCGTAGCCCTGGTGGAAACCCTCGGTGCGATTTTGCTAGTGCTCGGCCTGGGCACCCGCGTGATGGCGTTGGGTATGGCGTTTGCCATGCTGGTGGCGATCAAGGTCGTCAAGATCGGCATGGCCAAGGCCAAGTTCTCGGGTGGCTGGGAGTTTGAGTTCATCCTCGGCATGGCCGCCCTGGCGCTGGTGTTCACCGGTGCCGGTGCGCTGGCGCTGGACGCGGGCCTCGGCTGGTAACGATGGCCACCGTGCTCTGGATCGTACAAGCGCTGCTCGGCCTGATGTTCATCGGTGCGGGCGCCATGCACGCCTTCCAGGCGGAGACGATGGCCAAGCAGCCGCCGATGGCCTGGTTGGCCGCGGTGCCTAAGCCACTGATGACCTTTATTGGCTTGGCTGAGATTGCCGGTGGGTTGGGGCTGTTGTTGCCGATGCCCACAGGCATTGCGCCCTGGCTCACCCCGCTGGCTGCCGCACTGTTGGCGGTGGTGATGCTAGCCGCGATTGTGTTTCACTTGCGCCGCAAGGAGTACCCCAACATCGGCATCAATGTGGTGCTGTTGCTCCTCGCCGCACTGGTGGCCTGGG
Organism: Anaerolineales bacterium; assembly: GCA_019637755.1. NCBI lineage: Bacteria > Bacillati > Chloroflexota > Anaerolineae > Anaerolineales > Anaerolineales bacterium. The sequence goes on along the minus strand of JAHBVC010000001.1, from coordinate 426,276 downwards.
GCCGCTGGGGGCTGTTTTAGCCTCACGCTTTCCGCACGGAAACAAAAAAAGACCTCGCAATTTGCGAGGTCTTTTTTGTGTATGCGTGCAGCCTAGACGCGCTTGCTGCCGCGTGGGCTGGCCGAGATCCAGGCGATGATGTTGCGCACCACCAGAGCCACGATCATCACCCCAAAAAAGGTGGAGATGCTGGTGAGCAGGGCGGTGAGCGGCTCCCCGATGGTGGGCAATTCGGAGAGCGTCTGGCTGAAGAACACCAGACCAACCGCCACCAGGAAGAAGTGGTGCTCCATATCCTCGGTGATGAAGGTGTAGCCGGCAAACAAGCCGAGCAAGATCATGAGCCACACAAAGGCGGAGTGGATGGGCGTGACCAGGGCGAGAATGACAGCCAACACAAGTCCGGCGATGAAGGCCCAACGAGCCATTTCACTACGATCCATAGGTATCCTTTCACTTGGGCGTGGATGTGCGGCCACTGCGGCCGCGCTGTTGGAGACAACGCAAGGTTCGGATCCGTGTTATAGTTAATTGTCCAACCCAATCAAAAACGCCCGGCTTGCCGGGCGTTTTTGACTTTAAAAATAAGAGCTGCAATGGATTAGGAGCGGAACCAGCCGATCACGGTGCGGGCCACGATGGCCAGGGCCGCAATGGAAACAAACAGGCCCAGCAGGCCCAGGGCGGAGGTGATGTACGGGCCGACGACGGGCACGAAGTTCAGGCGGTCAGCAAAGAAGGAGAGCGCCAGGGCGATGATGAGGAAGCCCTTCTGCGAATCCTTGCCGATGTGCAGCCAGCCACCCACCAACGCCAACACGATGATGATGTAAGCGATCGGCATCTGCACGCTCTGGATGTTGACGCCAGGCAGCACGAACAGAATGCCGGCGATGATCGAAACCACTACGCCAGCCAAAAAGGTGTAGCGGCCGATCATGGCCATGTCGCTGCCGTTGCTGGCTGCGGCGGTGCTCTTGGTGGTGCGCTTGCTCTTGCTTACTGCTTTCTTGGTTGTTGCCATAATTCCTCCTTAGGGATTATGAAAAAAGGATAGACCGACTCTAACAGCTTGCGGCCGTTGCTGCCAGCCGATTAACGGGCCTTCTGCTTGGCATTTTCGAATAGAAAACTAAGCTGCTTGGCGCGCGCCGCGCCCATACTGGCGCCTTTGGGCGCCTTGATCACCAATGGCTTCAGTTTCTTGCTCGAAACCGTGGGAATGGCAGCTGTGCCGACCTGCACATCGCTGGCCGGGTCTAAAAATACCAATGCCGCCGATACCGGCACGCTCTCCTCCTTGAGGTGCTTGGAGAGCCAGCGGTCAAGCGCCTCTGCCTCGGCGGTGGCTTCGGCCACCGGGTTGCCGATGCCCTCTTGCGTCAGGCGCTTGAGCAGCGGCACGCCACTGGCCTTCCAGCGCCGGCGCTTGGCATCATAGGTGATCGTGCCCGTGGTCTGGCGTGGTAGCAAGATCCACAGGCCGCTGGGGCCAACCAGCAGGTGCGAGGCCGGGCTGGTGTAGTTGTACAGGCTGTAGCTATCATCCAGCGATTTGAGCGCCTGATAGAGCTGGCGGTCCGGGCGCTTATTCCAGCGGTTGAAGTATGTGCCCACCTGGGTAAAGATCATGCCACCGGTCAGGAACAACAAATACAGCCCAAAATCCTGATTCTGGCGAAAAAGCACATAGACCGAGATCACCAGCATGAACATGCCGGTGAGGTTGGCCACCAGGGCCACGCGGGTATTGCGCTTGTAGAGGCTTTCGTTGGTGATCAGGCGCATCCAATTACTCCTGAGAGGTTTCGAACGAAGTGAGCTGTGCCAGGCCGTGTTCGATGGTCTCGGCCAGCGAGGCCAGCAGGTTGACCTCAACCGAGTGGCGTGCCAGGCGCAGCGCGCTGAGCAGGGCGCGTGAATCGGAGCGCCCGTGGGCCACGAACACCAGGCCGTTGATGCCCAGCATCGGCGCCGCACCCACTTCGGCCGGGTCCAGCTCCTTGCGCAGACCGCGAAAGGCCGGGCGCGCCAGCAGACCGCCCAGCGTGGTGATCGGCGAGCTGCTGATCTGCTCGCGCAACCGGTCGGTGATCAGCTTGGCGATGGCTTCAGCCGATTTCATCACTACATTGCCAGTAAAGCCATCCGTCACCACCACATCGGCCTCGCCGCCGAAGAGCTCCTTGCCTTCTACGTTGCCTACGAAGTTCAAGCCGCTGTTTTGCAGCAGCGGGTAGGTGGCCTTGACCAGTTCGTTGCCCTTGCCCGCCTCTTCGCCATTGGAGAGCAGGCCGATGCGTGGGTTCTTCACGCCCAGCATCTTCTCCACATACACTGAACCGAGCAGGCCAAATTGCAGCAGGTATTCGGGCTTGCATTCCGCATTGGCGCCGATATCGAGTACGGCGCAGCGCCCGCCCGCCACCGGGAAGAACACGGTGAGCGCGGGGCGCTTGACGCCGCGCAGGCGGCCCAGGCGCGCCAGGGCAATCGCCATCTGGCCGCCGGTGTTGCCGGCCGAGACGAACGCATCTGCCTTGCCTTCCTTGATCAGATCCATCCCCACGCCCATGCTGTTCTGCATCTTGCGCAGCGAACCAGGCGAGATGTGGTCGGTCATCTCGAATACATCCGGGGCATGCACCAGCTCAATGCCGGCCGTGCGCGAGCCGAGCAGGGTCTTCAGGCGTGGCGCGTCGCCCACCAGGTATAGCGGTTCGCTGTATTGGCGGGCATACTCCACCGCGGCCTCTACTTCAGGGGCAGGGTGGTTATCGCTGCCCATGGCATCTAAAACAATGCGCATACGTCTCCTCGAAGAATAAATGGGTAATGAGCGCTAAGGCCCAGATGAAGGACCCCGCTTGACGGGCAGGGTGAGCGCATTATAATACTGCGTCTTGCGCTGGTGCTGGAACTGGTAGACAGGCATGGTTGAGGGCCATGTGCCGCAAGGCGTGTGGGTTCGATTCCCACCCAGCGCACTCGCCTCGCCTGGCGGCGAGACTTGAGGAGTTTCTGTTCGATACTGAGCAGAAACTCCTTTTCGTATCTGCGTATGGCCATCCGCTATACTTAGCCAAAACCGGAGGGTCGTATGTGCCGCAATATCCGAGTGCTCTATAACTTTGAACCACCCACCACGCAAGATGAAGTGCAGGCTGCCGCGTTGCAGTTTGTGCGCAAAGTATCTGGCTTCACCAAGCCTTCGAAGGTGAATGCTGCCGCGTTTGCGCTGGCGGTGGAAGAAGTGGCCGCGGCGACCCATAAGTTGCTGGGCAGCCTGGAAACTTCCGCCCCGCCGCGTGATCGCGATGTGATCGCCCAGCGGGCGCGTGAACGCGCTGCCAAGCGCTATGGCTTGCAAGCGCAATGACCAAATACACCACCACGATCTGGCAAAGTGGTAACAACACGGGCATCCCAGTGCCGCCTGAGGTGCTTGAGGCGCTCGGGGCGGGCAAGCGGCCGCCCGTCAAAGTAACCGTGGGAGAGTACAGTTACGCCAGCAGCGTAGGCGCCATGGGTGGCCAGAGCCTGATCCCGTTCAGCGCGGCCCATCGCGCCGCCAGCGGCCTTAAGGGCGGCGATCGGGTGGCGGTGACGCTGGTGCTGGATACGGCGCCGCGCACCGTGGAGCTGCCAACGGATCTGGCCGCGGCGCTCAAGCGCGCCGGCGTGCTGGCCGCCTTTGAGGCTAGCGCACCCTCGGCCAAGAAAGAATTTGTGCGCCAGGTCGAATCCGCCAAAGCAGCCGAGACGCGCCAGCGCCGCATAGAGAAGATCATCGCCAGCTTGGAAGCCAAAAGGAAGTAATCCAATGAACAGCAAGACGATCCTGACCGCCAGCGCGTGTGTTCTGGGGCTGGCGGGCATTGTGCTCACCTTCGCGCCCGAACTCGGTTTGGGCGCCCTGCGCATCCCGGCCGAGGCCGCCAGCCTGCTGCTGGCGCAAATTGTCGGCAGCCTGTATTTTGGCTTCGCCATGCTGAATTGGATGCTTAGAGATGGCATCATCGGCGGCATCTACAACCGCCCACTGTTGGTGGCCAACGTCAGCCATTTTGTGATCGCCGCGCTGGCGATCCTCAAGCAGCTTTCCGCAGCGGCCGGCACGGCGCTGTGGGTGGCCGGCGGGCTGTATGCGCTGTTCGCCATTTTGTTCGGCTGGCTGCTTTTCCAGCAGCCCAGCCGGGCGGCATAGCGTGCCACCAATTCTCACAGGGGAGTCCTCAGCACGTATGTCAAAACTTGTCAGTGTGGCCGAAATGCGCGCCATCGAGCAGGCCGCCGATGGACTCGGGTTAAGCTATGCGCAAATGATGGAGAATGCCGGCAAAGCGCTAGCCAACGCCTTGCTTGCGCATAGCCAGCAGGGAGAACGAGGGGGCGAGCGCAGCGTGGTGGCGCTGGTGGGCGGTGGAAACAATGGCGGCGATGCGCTGGTGGCCCTGGCGCATTTGGCCACGCTGGGCTGGAAAACCGGCGCCTTGCTGATCGGCAAGCGCTTCAGCCATGATGAGCATGTCAAGCGCGCCCGCAAGGCTGGCGCCGCGATCCGCAGCCTGGATTATGACAATCACGAAACGCTGGATGCGCATGCCGACTGGCTGCGCAGTTTTGCCTGCGTGCTGGATGGCATCCTCGGTACCGGCGTGCGCACGCCGGTACGCGAGCCGCTGGCACGCGTAATGGCCGCGCTCAAAGCCAATTTTGAACTCAGCCCGCGCAGGCCCTACGTCGTCGCAGTGGATTGCCCCTCGGGCATGGATTGCGATACTGGCGAGGTGGCGCCGCAGGCGCTGCCCGCCGATCTGACCGTGTGTATGGCGGCGGTCAAATATGGCATGCTGACCCTTCCCGCGTTTGGTTACCTGGGGGAGCTGCAGGTGGCCGATATTGGCATCACCAACCGTGTGCGCCCGTGGGCAGAGATCAAACGCCAGACCATCGATAGTGAGATGGTGCGCGGCTACCTGCCGCCGCGCCCGCTAGGGGCGCACAAAGGCAGCTTCGGCCGCCTGCTCGTCGTAGCCGGCTCGTTGCAGTACCCTGGCGCGGCGTTGCTGGCCGGGCGTGCTGGCTATCGCAGCGGTGCCGGCCTGGTGGAGCTGGCGCTGCCTAAACCTTTGCAGCCTCTGCTGGGGGGCCATTTGCCCGAGGCGATCTGGCTGCCGCTGCCGGCGCTGGAAGGCTGGCTGGCGGCCAGTGCGCTCAAGCCACTCAAAGCCGCTCTGCCGCAAGCCAGCGCGCTGCTGCTGGGGCCGGGGCTGGGCCTCACCGAAGCCACGGGCGAATTCGTGGGCAAGCTGCTTAAAGAGAAACTGCCGCCGCTGGTGGTGGATGCAGACGGGCTGAAGCTGATGGCCGCCTATAAAGATTGGTTCCGGCGTTTTGCCCTGGATGCGGTGTTAACGCCGCACCCGGGCGAGATGGCGGCGCTCACCGGCCGCAGCGTAGAAGAGATCCAGCGGGCGCGCATCGCCACCGCCGAGGAATTCGCGCAGGCTTGGCAGCAAGTGGTGGTGCTCAAAGGCGCCTTCACCGTGGTGGCCGCTCCGGATGGCCGCACGGCGGTGCTGCCCCTGGCTACCCCGGCGCTGGCGCGCGCAGGCACGGGCGATGTGCTGGCTGGCCTGCTGGCCGGCTTACGCGCCCAAGGTGCACCCGCCTTTGAGGCGGCCTGCGCGGCGGTGTGGCTGCACGGGCAGGCTGCCCTGAATGTGGCCCGGGTGCGCGGGGCCGCGGCCGTGCTGGCCGGTGACCTGTTGGATGCACTCCCACTATGGGCTGAGCGATAAAAAAAGAGACCCGCATCGCGGGTCTCTTTTTTTTGAAGATACAGGTGGGAGCCTACTTGGGCGACTTCTTGGCCGCTTCGATGGCGGCTTCGCCACGCGCCTTCAAGTCTTCGGCGCTCTTGCGCAGGCCGGCCGTTTGGTCCTTGGCGTACTTGGATACTTCCTCGGCACGCTGCTTGGCCATCTTGGTCAGCTCATCGGCGCGGGCGCGCGCCTCAGCGGCGGCTTCTTCGAGGCTGTCGCTGGCCTGATCGCGCAGCTCAATGCTGCGGTCACGGATGATGCGGCGGGTCTCCTCGCCGGAGTGGGGGGCGGTGAGCAAAGCCACTGCCGCACCGACCAAACCACCTACCAGCAAGCCAGACAGAAAGCCGCTGAATTCACTACTACTTCGGTCAGACATAGTTATCTCCTTTTGATTTCCCAGGTTACTTACGACGGCTAAAGTTCAGCATATCCAGCGCTTTGCGAGCAGCCGCCAGGCTCGCATTCACTTTCACTACAGGCTCCACCAAATGATCGCTCAGGAAGCGCGCCGTGCCCCGCAGGGTGTGCGCCGCATCGCTGGCGGAGTCAATAATGGGGCGCAACTCGTTTTGCAACAAGTTGATCAGCTGGGCCAGTTGGAACAGCAGGATGACCAAGGCCAGGCCCACGAGCATGAACTCAAACGCCACCAGGATGATCACGATGTCGCGCACCGTCTCGGTGGGGGCGCCGGGCTGCAGCAGGAAGTAGACACCGGCAACCAGCGCGCCGATGAACAGCACCGCCAGCACGCCCAGGCCGATCATCAGCCCCTTGGACGATGCAGCGGCTTCCCCGTTGACATGGTCGTTTGCAAAATCGTCAGTCATTTTTCGCTGCTCAGCCCGCATTATAGCGTACGGCCTATAAGCTTTATATTTGATTTCTTAAACGCTATGTGAGTGTTGTTTGTCACTGCCAGGCGGACAGATTGTCTTGGATCTGTTGCATCTCACGTTGATTGCCATTCACCTGACGTACAGGGGCGTCAGCTTCCAGCTGGCTGCAGGCGGCATCGCGGCAGTAGCGATACTCCAGCCCTTCGCCAAAGTTGGTGGGGCTGTACAACACATAGGTATAGCGCCCGCCCCCCAGATCCCACATCGGCAGCGGGGTGGCCCAATCGAGCAGCTTGAATTGCAAATACACCGCACCACTATCCGCCGGGGCGCTCAGATCGAACCACAACGGTGCGCTGCTGCCCGCCGTCCAGCCTTGCAGGTTGTCACGCACGGTGAGTTGCTGGGTGCCGGCCGGAATGATCAGTTGGCGCTGCACGAAGCCGCCCTCGGCATAGTGCTCGGCGTTCCAGAAGCCATCCCCCAGGCTGTACTTGTAGCGCAGGTCAATACCGCTAGGCAGTTGCAGGGTCAGCGAATAGCCACCATCGTGAGCAGTGAGCACCATGCCGTGGCTCAGCGCGGTGAGGTTGCCCAGCAGGAAAACAGGTACGCCCGCCGGGCTGTTGGCGCTGGGCACCAGGATGAAGGTTACATTGGCCAGCACCGCCGGCTGCAATTGCAGTTCCGCCGGCGTTTGTGAGCCCGCCGCTACCAGGGCGCCTTGCTGGAAGCTCTGGTAGCGCCCCTCGGGGTCAGTGAGCACCATGTTGTGCAAGCCTTGTGGCAGGCCGTCAAAATAAAAGCGTCCTTCCGCATCGCTGATCGTAGCCAGGCCGGCGGCGCGCACGGCGATGCCGTCGAGCGGCTGGCCGCTATCGGCGGCGGTGATGCGCCCGGCTACCTGGCCAACCGGCAGGGTGCTGGCTGGCGCGTCGGCCCAGGCGGCGATGAGATCATGCACCACATGGCCAGCGCCGCTGACCAGGAAGCTGCGGTAGGCGATCGGCTCGCCAGTGGCACTGACTTCATCCACGGCCGCGGCGGCGCTCACCCGGCTGTAGCGATAGGTGAGCAAGCTGCCGGCGGGCACGCTGAGCGTGGTGGCATAGCTGCCCTCACCGCTGCGCTGCATGTTGACCGCCTGGCGGTTGAAGCTCAGCCCGGTAAGCAGATCGACAACATCAAGCTGCACGGGCTCGTTGGCGGGAGTGCCCGGCGGGGTGAGCACGTTGAGGATCACGCTGACCAGCGGCGGATTTTGCACATCCGTAATGGCAGGGCGGGCGGGTTGGCAACTTGCCAGTAGCAGGCCCAGCAGGGCTAGAGATAGGGCACGTCTCATAGGTCTTGGCTCCGGCGGCGCACACGCTGGTGTTGGGCCAGCAAGGCGGTCGCTACGCTAAGGAAGTAAAGGGCTACCAGCGGCGCCCACACCAGCAGCATATTGATCGGGTCAACCGTGGGGGTGATCGCTGCGGCAATGATCGCCAGCACCACCACGGCGATGCGCCAGTTGGCGCTCAGCCAGCGGGCGGGCAACAGGCCGATGGCAGCCAGCACGAAGGAAAGCAGCGGGAGTTCAAAGGCCAGCCCGATCCAGAACATCAGCCCGGTGGCAAACCCAATATACGAAGAAGGCCGCACCTGGGTGGGGATCTCCATAAAGTTCACAAGAAAGGTAACGGCGGGCGGCAGCAAAATGTAATAGGTGAACAAGGCGCCGCACGCAAACAGGATCAGGATCAGTGGAATGGCGATCAAGCCCACCAGACGCGAGCGGCGCGAGAGCCCCGGCGCTACAAAGCTCAACGCCTCAAACGCGATATACGGCAGGCTGACCACAAAGGCACTGAAGAAGGTGATGCGCATCACTACGCCGACTGGCTCGGTAACATCCACGGCTTGCAGGGCGGGCAGGCCGCCGATGGGGGCCGCCAGCCAGCCGAGCAGCTGCGGGGCGAATTCGAAGGCGACCAATGAGGCGAGGATGAGCACAATGACCGAGCGCACCAAATGGCCGCGCAACGCGGCGAGGTGCACGAGCACATCGCCCGGGTTGGCGACGGCCTTCTGCACCGTTTCGCTCAGCGGTACATAGGCCGGCTCCTCGGCCAAAAAGGGCTGCAGCGGGCGCAGCAGCCAGCGGAAGGGGGCGCTGAGCACGCGCCACAGGCCGCCGAGCAGGCGGCGTATGGCGGCGCCGAGCTTGCTGGCCATCAGGCGCCCTCGCCAGGGTCGTTGCCCGGGCCAGCGGCCGCGTCCGGGTCAGGCGGCGTGGGGGCGGGCGGCTGGCTGGGGGTTGGGTTGCGCGTCCAGGCCACGAATTGGCGGTCGAGCTCTTCGATCTTCTGGCGCTGCTGCTTGAGCTCGCTGCCGATCTCGCGCCCCATCATTTCGAGCTCATCCACGCCGGCTTGGCGTGCCAGCGTTTGCGGCAGCTCGCGCAGTTGGCGTGTGGCCTCGGTGAAGGTATGCCAGGCGCCCGATTGGCGCACGGTGCGAATGGTGCGCCCCAGGCGCGCGCCCAGCTTCACCAGGTCTTGCGGGCCGAGCACCAGAAAGAGGATGATGGCTACAAAGAAAAGCTCAGTGGGGCTGATACCGAGAAATTGCATGCAACAATCATGCCCTACTTTGGATCAACTTGTCCCAGGGCTTGCTTAATTTCTTCGCTGCGCTCGGCCAGGCTGCCGAGCACACCGTTGACGAAGCGCGGCGAGCTGTCTGAGCCGTAACGCTTGGCCAGCTCCACCGCTTCGTTGATGGCTACTTTGACCGGGGTCTCGCCGCTCACGGCGAATTCCCAGGTGGCCATGCGGATCAGGTTGCGGTCAATCACCGAGATCTGGTCGATCGGCCATTCCGGGGCGTGCTGAGCAATGTAGTGGTCAAGCTCTTTGCGGATGGGCAAGACGCCGAGTACCAGGCGGCGGGCGAAATCCTCCAGCTCACCTTCCAGGGCATATTCGGCAGCGCGTCCCTCGAACACGGTGCCTTGCGGGTGGGCCGTCAGGTCGAGTTCGTAAAGCGCCTGTAGGGCCAGGCTGCGCGCCCGAGTGCGCGGTTTCATCGCTAGGCTTCGGGGTAGTGAATGTCTTCGATATGCACGTTGATGTGGCCGGGCGACATGCCCACCATCTCCGTGATGGCGCGGTGCACTTCATCTTGCACGGCGCGGGCCACCTGGCGCAGATTCACGTCTTTGTGCAGCACCAGGTAAAGGTCCAGGTCAATTTCATCGCTAAAGATGCTGGCCAGCACCCCTTCGGTGGTGTGCTCATCCTTGCTGCGGCGCGGGGCGCGCGCCATGGCGTACACGCCATCCACTTGCAGCGCGGTCAGGCGGGCGATGGCCAACAGCACATCGGGCGCTACCGTGGTGAGGCCGGGGGAACGTAAGGAGCTGCTCATGTTTAGGCCATCGCCATGCCGCCATCCACCGCCAGGGTCTGGCCGGTGATGTAGCTGGCTTCATCGGAGGCGAGGAAGGCGACCGCGTTGGCAATGTCTTGCGTCTCCCCCTTGCGGGCGAGCGGGATCATGTTGAGCAGGCCGGTGCGCGCTTCCTCGGGCACACCTTCCCAAATTTCAGTTTCCACGTAGCCCGCGGCTACGGCGTTGACGGTGATGTTGCGGGCGGCGACCTCACGGGCGAGCGCCTTGGTGAAGCCGATCTGGCCGGCCTTGGAGGCGGAGTAGTTGGTCTGGCCGGCGTTGCCGATCTGGCCGGAGATGGAGGAGATGTTGATGATGCGGCCGTAGCGTGCCTTCATCATGTAGCGCACGGCTGCCTTGGAGCAGTTGAAGGTGCCCTTGAGGTTAGTGTCCATCACCGCATCCCAGGATTCTTCGCTCATCATCATGATCAGCATGTCGCGGGTGATGCCAGCGTTGTTGATCAGGATGTCGATCTTGCCGTACTTTTCAACCGCGGCCTTGATCAAGTTGGTGGCGTCTTCCACTTTGGCTACATCGCCGGGGAAGGCGGCGGCACTGCCACCCGCCTTGACGATCTCCATCACGACGTCCTCGGCGGCCTTGCCGTTGCTGTTGTAGTTGACCACGACCGACGCGCCGCGCGCGGCCAGCTCAATGGCAATGGCGCGGCCAATGCCGCGTGAACCGCCAGTAACGACGGCAACTTTGTTCTCAAATGGGCGGGGGTTTACGGGCATGTGAAGCTCCTCAGATGAGGCTGATTATACACAAGCGCGCCGGTGCGATTGCCAGTACACACCATTCGGCATGAGGCCGGCATTGCTTGCGTTCCTCTGTTTGGCATGGTTATACTCAACCATACGCTATGGAGTTTGACGCGTTAGTTGAAGTTTTGCCCAGTCGCTACACCCCAGCTGATCTGGAGCTGATCCAGCGCGCCTACAAATACGCCGCCAAAGCACACGAAGGCCAGCAGCGCGCCTCCGGCGAGCCGTATATCAATCATTGCCTGGCGGTGGCGATCATTCTGGCCGAGCTCGAAGTGCCGGCGGCCCTGGTGGCAGCCGGCCTGCTGCACGATACCGTAGAAGATACCAGTGTCACCCTCAAAGATCTGCAAAGCGAATTTGGCGAAGAAGTGGCCAAGCTGGTCTCGGGCGTCACCAAGCTCAGCCAGTTGCCGCGTGTCTCGCGCATCGCCGGTGGCGGCAAACTGCGCCGCAATGGGGAGGGCGAGGACGACGAAGCCATCGAGGAGGATCGCAGCCGCGGCGCCGACTTGGCGTCAGAGACGCTGCGCAAAACCTTCCTGGCGATGGGCGAAGATGTGCGCGTGGTGATGATCAAGCTGGCCGATCGCTTGCACAACATGCGTACCCTCGGCTATCTGCCGGACGAAAAGCGCCAGCGCATCGCCAAGCAGACCCTGGACATTTTTGCGCCACTGGCCAACCGCCTGGGTATTTGGCAGCTCAAGTGGGAGCTGGAAGACCTGGCCTTCCGCCATTCGGAGCCCAACACCTATAAGCAAATTGCCGCCAATCTGGCCGAGCGCCGCTCAGAGCGCGAGAAGAGCCTGCAATCGATCGAGAAAACCTTGCGCGGCATGCTGGCACAAGAAGGCATCGAGGCGGAGGTTTCCGGGCGCCCCAAACATATCTATTCCATTTATAACAAGATGCGCCGCAAAGGCGTGCCGTTTGAAGCGTTGATGGATGTGCGCGCCGCGCGCATCATCGTCAAGGATATTGCCACCTGTTACCAAGTGCTCGGCATCATCCATTCACGTTTCCGCCCGGTGCCGGGTGAGTTTGACGATTACATCGCCGCCCCCAAAGATAACTTTTACCGTTCGCTGCACACGGCCGTGATTTACGAAGATGGCCGCCCTCTGGAAGTCCAGATCCGTACTAATGAAATGCACGAAAGCGCCGAGCTGGGTATCGCTGCCCACTGGCGCTACAAAGAGGGCACGCCGCAGGATAAGGATTACGAACGCCGCGTGATCTGGCTGCGCTCGCTGATGGATTGGATGCACGAGGTGGATGACGCCGGCCAGTTCGTGGATACGATGAAGACAGATGTCTTCAGTGACCGCGTGTATGCCTTCACGCCGCGCGGAGACATCATTGATATGCCCAGCGGCGCTACGCCGCTTGATTTTGCCTACCATGTGCACACCGATGTTGGCCACCGCTGCCGCGGCGCCAAGGTGAACGGCAAGCTGGTGGCGCTGGATACACGCCTGCGCACCGGGGACCAGGTTGAGATCCTCACCACCAAGCGCGGCGGGCCCAGCCGGGATTGGCTCAACCCCAACCTACGCCTGCTCAATACCGAGCGGGCGCGTGCCAAAGTGCGCCACTGGTTCAAGCGCCAGGACCGTGAGCTCAACATCAGCATGGGGCGTGGCCAACTGGAGCGCGAGCTGCGCCGCCTGAGCCTGCCTGAGTTCAGCCTCGAGCGCTTGGTGCAGGATGCGGGCTTCAAAGAAAGTGATGACCTCTACGAGGCGATCGGTACCGGCGATATGTCGGTAGGGCGCGTGATCAGCAAGTTGAACTTGGGCGGCGAACGCGAGCAGAAGCTCGAGCCCTTGCCGCCGGGCCAGCAGACGCCGTTCTCCAGCGGCGATAGCGTCAGTGTATTGGGCCTGCGCGGGCTGCTAACCACCATGGCCAAGTGTTGCAAGCCGGTGCCGGGTGATCCGATCGTCGGGTACATCACCCGTGGCCGCGGCGCCACGATCCACCGCCGCGATTGCCCCAACATTTTGCGGGCGCGTGACCGCGAGCGCCTGGTACAGGTCTCGTGGGGCGCGCCGAAGTCCACCTACCCGGTGGCGGTACGCATTCAGGCGTACGACCGTGATGGGTTGATGCGCGATGTCTCGACCCTGATCGCCGATGAAGGGGTGAGCATGAGCCAGGTGAAAGTGGATGTCGATCGTAACGAAGCCACTTTTGACCTGGTGCTGAACGTCGATAACATTGCCCAATTGAGCCGTGTGCTTACCCGCATTGAAACGTTACCTAATGTGCTTGAGGCGCGGCGTGTGCGCCCAGGCTAAAACAGGATGGGTGCATTGATCTCCGTTGAGGAAGCCTTAGAACGGTTACTGGCCAGTTTGCCGGTCACCGATGCCGAGCGCGTGCCGCTGGCCGAGGCCAACGGCCGCGTGCTGGCCGAGCCGTTGGCGGCGCCGTTTGATTCACCGCGCTTTGATAACTCCAGCATGGATGGCTTCGCCGTGCGCTCGGCCGATGTGCACGGCGCCAGCCGCCAGAAGCCCAAGAGCCTGCTAGTGGCCGGGGATATTCCGGCGGGCAAATCCTCCAGCACCACTTTGCAGCCTGGCCACACCATGCGCATCATGACCGGGGCAGCCTTGCCGGCCGGCGCCGATGCGGTCGTGCCGGTAGAGGATAGCGATGCCGCCGCCCAGGCCGGCGCGGCCCTGCCCGCGGTGGTGCAGATCTTTGCCTCGGGCGGGCCCGGGGCGTATGTGCGCCCGGCGGCGCAAGACTTCGCCAGTGGCGATGCGCTGTTGGCGGCGGGCACGCGCCTACGCCCGCAGGAGTTGGCGCTGTGCGCCATGCTGGGCCAGGCCGAGCTGGCCGTGCACCGCAAACCGCGCGTCGCCATCTTCTCTTCAGGCGATGAGTTGTTGCCGCCCGGTGAGAAGCTGCAGCCCGGCAAGATCTACGAAACCAATTCCTACACGCTGCGCGGCCTGGTGGAGAGCGCCGGCGGCGAGGCGTTGCTGCTGGGCACCGCCAAAGACAGCCTGGCGGATGTGAAGGCCCATTTGGAAGGTGCTTACCAAGCCGGGGTGGACCTGATCCTCACCAGCGCCGGCGTCAGCGTGGGCAGCTATGATTTCGTGCGCGCCGCAGTGGAAAGCGAAGGGCAGATCGATGCCTGGCAGGTCAACATGCGCCCTGGCAAGCCCTTCACCTTTGGCCGCTACCGCCAGTTGCCCTTCGTGGGCTTGGCCGGTAACCCCGCCTCAAGCTTCGTGGGCTTCGAAGTCTTTTTGCGCCCGGCGTTGCACAAGTTGGGCGGCGTCATCGGCTGGCAGCGCCGTGTGGTGCGCGCCCGGCTGATGGACGCGGTCGAATCGGATGGCCGCCAGAGCTACCTGCGCGTGCGCATCCAGCCCCAGGCGCGCGAATGGCAGGTTTATTTGACAGGCCATCAGGGTTCAGGTAATCTTTACTCGCTCGTTCAGGCAGAAGCCTTGATGCTGGTGCCGGCGGGTGTTAAGAAGATTCGTGCAAAATCTTGGGTAGATGTTTGGCCACTGTAGCGGAGGCATTGCTTGCTTAGAACAGTTTTGATCGGTTTGGCGATCTTGGGCTTGCTGGATGCAGCCTATCTCACCTATATCAAAGTGCTGGAGGATGGTGTATGCGCCATTAGCGGGGGCTGTGCCATCGTCAACACCAGCCCGTATGCCTCGCTGGCCGGTATCCCCATCGCCGCCATCGGCGCGGTGGCGTACCTGGCCATGCTGGCCGTCTTGTGGCTCGAAGAGCGCAATGATTTCTTCGCCGTCAACGGCAGCATGATTGTCTTCGGCATGGCGCTGATCGGTGTGCTGTACTCAGCCTATCTCACCTACCTGGAGCTCTACGTGATCCATGCCATCTGCCCCTTCTGTGTGGTCTCCGCGGTGATCCTGGTGGCCATGCTGGTTGTCTCGATCCTGCGCTTGCGCAACGATCTACACACTGCCTAGGTGCCCGATGCCACGCATTCGTTGCCATTACGTTGATTGCGTTTTTCTTGATGAAGGCTATTGCGCCGCCGCAGCGGTAGAGCTCGACTCCGAAGAGGGCTGCCTTACCTACGCCGCTGCTGGCGAAGTATCCGCCGAGGACGCCTGGGACGATAACGAGGCCCTCGAAGAAGAATGGGAAGAAGCCGGCTTCGCCCCGGATGAAGAAGAGGACGAGGACGACGAGCTGGAAGAAGAAGAGGAAGACGACGATTTTGAAGACGAATAGCCAGTGAACCACTGGCTATTTTCTTTTTAAGCTACGCTGCGTATATAATTTCCTGCATGAGTGCGCAACACTCGCCCCTGAAGAAGAGCGCCGAGCTCATTCGTGCCGGGCGTCTTGACGATGCCCGCAACCAATTGGTGGGGCTGCTGCGCCTCGAACCCAACAATGCCCAGGCCTGGTACCTGCTCAGTTTTGTGCTCGATGATCCCCAGCGTAAGCAGTACGCGCTGCAGCAAGCTCTCAAGGCCCAGCCGGATTTCGAGCGCGCGCAGGAGCGCTTGCAACAACTGCGTGGCGAGCTGCCCGCCGCGCCGCCCAGCCAGCCGATAACTCCCGCCTTCAGTGATATGCCCGCGGCGCCGCCCTGGGAGGCAGAGCAAGCCCTGCGCGTGGAGGAGCCGCCGCTGCCTGCGCGCCGCTCGCCGCTGCGCACGATTTTGCTCGCCCTGCTGGCAGTTGTCGTAGTCGCTGCCTTGTGGCTGCTGGGGCAGGGCTGGCTTTCCGGGCTTGGTAGCGGCGGCGCACTGCCGCCCACGCTCACCAATGCGCCCTTCCGCACGCTGCCAGCGGTGTGGACCGCAACACCGCAGCCCGCGGGCACTGCCACCACTACGCCGGCCAGCCAGCTCACTTTGCCCGCCGATGGCCAAGCGCTGTTGCAAACTATTGCTGACCAGGTGGCCAGCGTGCGGGGCCTTGCCCCCAGCCGGGCTGTGCCTGCGCTGCTGGTGCCCACGGCCGCGGCGGCCGATGCGGTCGCAAGCCTGGCGCCGGGCGGCCCGGCGGCTGAGGCACGCATGCTGCAGGCCCTCGGCCTGCTGCCCGCCGATGGCAACCTGGCGGCGTACTATCGCAATCGCCAGGTGGATGCGTATGCTGGCGCTTACCAGGCCAGCGCCCACCGTGTGCTTTTGCTGGGTGAGCAGCTTAACAATGGCCTCAGTTATGCCTATGCGCGCGGGGTGGGGCGCGCCGCCCTGGCGGACCAGTTCCCTGAGGTCTACGCGCCGCTGCAAAACTGCGCGATATTCGATGATGGCTGCCGCGCCCGCCTGGCCCTGGTGCAAGGCGATGCTAACTGGGCCGCCGCGGAGTGGCTGCGCGGCCCCGGCGCGGCGGCCTTTGACGCCAGCAGCCTGCCGCAACCCAACTACACCTATTTCACCGATCCGGCCTCGGCCGATGTGGCCGTGCTGGATACGCGCTTTGCCGCCGAGACGGGCCAGAGCTTTGTGCAGACCCTGTTTGCAGCCGGCGGCTGGGAACAGGTCAATAGCGCCTATCGCAATCTGCCCAGCACCACGGAGCATATATTGCACCCCGAAAAATACGTTGCCAACGAGGCTGCGCTCAACTTGCAGCCGGCTGACCTGGCGGATGCGCTAGGTGCAGGCTGGCAATTGCAAGGTCGTGGCCAATTGGGCGAATGGCTCACGCGGCTACTGCTGGCGGCCGGCGCCGATGCGGATACGCGTTTGCCGGAAGAGAGCGCCGTGACCGCTGCGGCGGGCTGGGGCGGCGATGAGCTGCAGGTCTACTGGCGCAGTAGCGATGGCCAATTGGCGCTGGCGCAGCACTGGCTGATGGATGATGCCGCCAACGGCCAGGAGTTACATGCCGGCGTGCAACAATACCTATCGCAGCGTTTTGGCGGGGCGCCCGGCGAGCTGGGCCGCGGCCGCTGCTGGCAAGCTGGCGGCCAGGCCGCCTGCCTGCTGGCCAACGCCGCCGAGGTCGTGTGGCTGCTGCTGCCAGATGACCCCGCGGTGATCAACGCGGCACTGGCGCTGTATCCACATATTCCCTAAACGCAGCGCCTGCGGTGGCCGCCTGTGGCGCGGCAGGCCGCCTTGTTGACAAATCCCCCGCCTGCATAGTAAACTCGCCCGCGTTGTCTTGGCGAGGTAGCTCAGTGGTAGAGCAGGGGACTCATAAGCCCTTGGTCGTGAGTTCGAATCTCACCCTCGCCACCTCGTTTTCCCCCGTAAATCGGGGGATTTTTGTTGGATTATGGCGGGTTCGGGGATTTCGGGTGCAATGTTGGTGCAATCTTTTTAGCTCACTACTAAGCGATCCATCACGTCTGCCGCTTCTGCTTGAACGGACGGGATGAGATGGCCATACACATCCAAAGTGATGCTGGGTTTGGCATGCCCAAGTCGGCGTGAAGCAACTAAGACATCCACTCCATTGTTGAGCATGAGCGAAGCGGCGGTGTGTCTGAGATCATGGAAGCGGACTTTGCCCAGACCAGCTTCCTTGAGCAAGTGAGAGAACTGGCGATTAAGGTTAGTCGGGTCGATGGCTGTGCCAACGGTTGAAGCAAACACATGGCCAGTTTCTTGCCAGTAGCCATTCAACTGTTCCCTTTCTCGTCGCTGTTGTGCTCTGTGTTCCTCCAAAACGGTGATCGATTCTTTGCCAAGTTTTACGGATCGCTCCGATGACTTGGTCTTGGGTTTCTGTATTGTGAGGCTGCCACCTGGCAGGCGGGTGAGGCTGAATTTGACATTGAGTAACCCCTTGTCCAAGTCAACATTGTCCCACTTCAAGCCCAGCAGTTCG
Organism: Anaerolineales bacterium; assembly: GCA_019637755.1. Lineage (NCBI taxonomy): Bacteria > Bacillati > Chloroflexota > Anaerolineae > Anaerolineales > Anaerolineales bacterium. The sequence goes on along the minus strand of JAHBVC010000001.1, from coordinate 408,591 downwards.
CCCTGGCGCATGCCGGTGACGATGGCAGTAAAGTACAGAGCATAGTTGCGGTCGCCCGTTCGTTTGGCTGTTTCCAGCAAGACTTTCACCTCGCCTTGATTAAGAAAGCGCATCTCTTTGTGACCTGGCTTTGGTGGTTGGGTGGCATCATCCGGATTGCGGCCAATCAGTCCCATTTTGAGGGCGCCATTGAGCGAAGCGTGGATGACTGTGTGCGCTTTCTGCACAGTACGCAAGCCAACCCCTTCAGCTACTTTTTGGTTGTAGAAGCGCTGAATGGAGCTTGGATTTAGATCACGCAGTTTGATTTTTCCCAACGCCGGAAGAATGTACTTTGCGGCAAGTTGTGAGTAGCTGTAGTGGGTGCCAACTGTCAGGCGTTGCTTGGCCGTAACCAACCACTCGGCCAGAAACTCTCCGTAGGTGGTTTTGGCTCCCCGCAGGGTCAAACCTGAATCGATTTGGTTCCGGGTTGCCCTTAGCCATTCCTGAGCTTCGGTGCGGGTGCTGGCAGTTTTACTAAGCCGGCCGCCGTTGAGCACGATTTGGGCGCGCCACTTACCGTTTGGTTTCTGAAAAATCGTCCCCTCTTTGTAACGTCGTTTTGCCATTTCCTAGTCTCCTTTCTACAGAGAGCTAGGAAAGACGGTTCCTCGGCGATATGCGGTTGGTAAGGTGCAGGATCGCTTCGAGGATTTTAACCGAGCTTCGAATCGCGAAAGCAAAATTCTCATCAGATACCCGTGCTCAGGTTTGCGTGGATGTAAGCTTCTAAGTCTTCCGGACGCACGCGCACCGCGGTACCAATGCGCACACAAGGAATTTCGCCCATTTGCATCAGCCGATAGGCAAGGGCTTGGCTGACGTTGAGGATTTTGGCAACCTCACGAGCGCGAAGCAAGTGGGTTGTTTGTTCAGCTTCAACTAATCGTTCAGCCACGGCAACCTCGATGAAGCAATGCCCCTGCTCGCAGTGGGCAGGGGCAGTCACACGCCCCGATAATGCTATTGAGGTTTCTTGCCGCCCCAATAACGTCACAGGCACCAACAGGCAAGTGGTCGGCAACTGCACGACCGCTTCCTTGCTTTTGAAGCAATCGTGCGGGACGAGCCACTATCATGCAAAAAATAATCTCAAAAATCAACGGTTGACTCCAATGTTGCCGACTAGCGCGATCAGGTCACTCGATCCGCCCCGCCACCAAATAGGTGCGTTGAGCACAGTCGCGGATGTGACCTTGTTGAAAGTCGTAAACAGGAAATTGCTGGCTTGTCTGCCCAAGACTTTTTCCGTTTGCGCTTTGAGATTGCGCATGCGGACGCCACTCTTGCAAACCACCAGCCAGCGGCCGGAATTGAAACCGAAGCGTTTCTTGTACGCACTGCTTCGGATGTAAGCCAAGCCTGACAACGCCTTATCCCGACCGAAGCGATTGAGCGGATGGGTGCTGTTATCAAGCTCCAGTAAGAATCGTGCCTTTGCCGGTGAATTGTCAATTTGACGCAAGTGATCAACCAGAATAAAAAAGCCGTCCGGTCGCACGCCTTTGCGCCGCTTGTCACTTTCAGAAATCGTGATCGTGTCCATATTGGTGAGGAAGTCACCTTCGGGGATCCATTCCTCAAGGGAAATCGATGGCCAGTGATCAGCCGCCTGTTCGACGGCCCGGCGAAAATCGTTGACGGCAATATCGTGGGCTAACTGGCTCCAGCGCGGTTCGCGCTGCCAGCGCATACCAGCCTCACGCAAACGCTTTTCAAGTCGGCGCAGCTGGTTTTCGTTGACGGGCTTTGGCGGGTCAACTTCGATGCCTAACTGGCTGGCCACAAACAGAATGCCGCGCCAGCCAAGCCAGACGATAGGTTCAGAGATGGGATGAATGCGTCTTTGCTCAAAATCCGGCATGTTGAGATAGCCCGTGTGATAGAGCAAGGACAGACGCCGTTCCATGGCTTGTAGGCTTGCCTGAGGCCAGAAAAGCGCCTTGATTTGACGCTTGGCAAGAACACCATCGTATTTGTGAATGGCGGCGAGAATTTCGCCATCACGCACTTGGAAGCGCATAGGTGGCGTTGCTACTTTTCTTTCGAAGCGTTTCTGTTCAACTTGCATCGTTTCACTCTAGCATTCAGGTCGTCCAAAGTGGAGGGTCTGGTTCAAGAGATTGCTCATGTGATTGCAACTTTGATTTGGGGATGGCGTAACGCTGACCACTAATGTTGCGCAAAGTTTGAATCTGGTTTTGCAGTTCGGGCGTGAGCTTTGGATCCGGCATGAAGTAGCTTTGTTGTTTCACGGGTTGGTGATTGCCTCTTTTGCGAGACCAGAATTGGCGGTTTTCGAGGCTTGCTAGCTCCCGCGCCGGTCTCTCCCAACCCTTGGGTTTGTTTTCGCCAGGAAAGCTCACCGGCAAAAACCACGGGGCGCGCAGGTTTGGCCGAAAGCCTGTGGCTTGAAAGAAATCTGGGCGGGGGAAAATTTCCTTGGCTAGCTCCATAGCGTCTTTGTAGCCCACCCTGAAGCTGACAATCGTGCCAGCGGTATTGAGGACTGCACTGCGAAGCTCATCGGGGAGTTGCTGCAAATATTGGTGCGCCAGGATCAATGAAAGCGCGTATTTCCGGCTTTCAGACAGGATGTCAGCAATATTGTCGGTGGTGTAGTTTTGAAACTCATCTAAGTACAGATAGAAGGGTGGACGGGTAGGTGAACTGGCGCGGGATAGCGCTGCTTTTTGCAAGTGCGCAACTACGAACGCCGCCAAAAGCGAACTGAGGCTTTCACCCAGGATGCCCTTTGGCACATTGACCAACAGGATTTTTTGCTCGTCAATCACTTGGCGAAAATTGACTGTGCTTTTCTTTTGGAAAATCCTTCGCACGTCCGGATCGAATAGCAGGTTCCCTAGCTTGTTTAGGATCGGTGTCGCCCACTGCTGGGAAGACTTGGTGGTCGTGGGGTATTCACGCTCAAAATAATGGCGCACAGCTTGGTTGGTAAGCTTCGCAGTGAGTTCTTCACGGTAGTCGCTATCGACCAGGAAGCGCTGCAAATCCAGTAAGGTCAGCCCGAGGTTGGCAAGTGCCAGAAAGCTGTTGGTCAAAAGCCAAATCATGCGCGGTGCGTTCTCCGGCTTTAATTTCCAAACCTTGATCACAACGTCGGTAAGATACAACGCAATCCGCTCTTGGGAGAAGCCCTGGACTGGTTCAAGCGGGTTGAGACCGACGATCCAATCCGGGTCAAGCGGATCGAAGATCACCACGCGATCATGAAGCTGGTGTCTTATGGCAATGCGAGTCAGTAGATTGTTGAAGAGATCTCCATGCGGGTCGATAACACCCACTCCCCTTCCATTGAGGATGTCTTGCATAACCCAAGACTCAAGCGCCCGCGATTTGCCGGTGCCAGATTGCCCGACCACATAGGTGTGGGTTGCACGGTCTGTGAAGCCGAAGGCGGTTTCTCTCTCACCCATCAGCCACTCGGCCGCCTTGCTCATGGCATCCTCTCCCCCAGGCGAAACTCGCCTGGGTTTTCAATGTGCTCCCACACGGAACCGATCAGTAAGCCATGAGCCGTGAAGATGGCAAGCCACCAGAAGCCAATGTGCCAGCCAAGCCAAACCAAAAACCCGCAGCCAATCGCAAGGGAAAGCACTGTGCACGAGATGACTCGCGCATGCGGGGACAGCACATCAAGGCCGGTGGTTGAATAAATCAAGGGGCGAAGCTTGCTGAGACTAAAAGCATAGAGTTGGAACGAACCGCGCAGAAGCAATCTCACCGCTAAGAGCAACCCTTGCAAAAGGCGCGGAAAGTTCAAAAGGATGCCAATCGCGCCAATGGCTAGAGCCCCGCAAACTGAGAAGCAGACTACCATCAAGAGATTGCCGCCCATCTGATTACTCGTACCAACGATCAATCTCAATCCACACGTTATCTTCCGTGACCGCGACCAGGATAGGGTCTAATAGCAGCGCGCTGCCCATCGCAAACATGGCTGGCAGAACAACACCCGCAACCGCGATGGTAGCCATTGCCATCGCTCCGACAGCTTTCAGTCCGAGGTCGATCACCTTGCCGACGTCGAGCGTGATTTCATAGGGTTTGATAACCGTGTATTCGCCGTCGATGATGTCCGCAGCACCGGCGGGCAACTGGTCAGGCAATTCGTGCACCAGTACGAACCCTTTCGGGCGAATGCCGGCGGCGAAAATTGCTTGAATTCGCGTGAGGGGACGCGCCGGAATTTCAGAGGTATCAAGATGGGCGGGCACGATCTCCCACTTGGACATGCGAATGCGCTCATTGGGCATGGGGGCAATGCCCAGGATGGCAAACACCCATCCTTCACGCATGCTCAAGTGCATAAGCTCCTTGGTGGGCTTGCTTTGAGCTAGATGGATTTTCGGATCGTATAGGGTAGGTTCGTTCATGTCTCCTCACATTCTTTCGAGCCGGTGCAAGAGCACGTCGATGATGTGCAATGCCTTACGCCAGGCAAAGCTGGCCGCCCACGACAGTATGAGTATGGCAATCAATCCAAGCCAAAACAGCGCGCCTGCCGATAACAGCCACCACGAAAGCAGGTAGAGCGCGCCAACTGCCAGGAGCCAAAGACCTCTAGGTGACAATCGAACGCGCAGGCGGCGATCAAACTGAAGCGTTTCGAATGGGTTTTGCTGCATGCGGTTTCTCCTTCGGTGGTATAAATCCCTTCGTTGCCTGATGGGGGCATATCGCAGGGTGCCCACAAAATACCAGCAGGAACAATTGAAATCATTGGACTAAGGTGGAAATAAAGGTTTAAGTTTTGTGGTGCGTCCAAGCCTGCGGCAGGGCTGCTGTTAAACCTTTGTTTCAGGAGAGATATGAACCATATCGAACGCTTTAGACAATTGACCGCCAGGGAACGCGAAGTCCTGGATCTTTTTTGCCAAGGTCTTCTGTATCGAGATATCGGCGAACGCCTCTTCATTTCGGTTAAAGGCGTCAAGTCGCACATGCAGCACATTTATCAGAAGCTTGGTCTGATGCACCTGCCGCCAAAGGCTAGGGCATTTACGCTGCGCGAGGAATACTGGCCGCTAGTCCAATCTGAACCGCAGGCAGCGCAAGCTGTGGAGCCTGACGTTGAAATCGTCGACCAGATAGAGCCAGAGGTCGAAGCCTTGATCGACCAAGACGAAGCGACCATGAAAGCCTTGGTGGTTACCGAGCCTCCCAAGTTAGTTCCTCCGCCCAGACGACGGTCTCGGCTAGCTTGTTTCCCGCTCACATTGATCATGCTTGTAGTTGTCGCCGCTGCCTTCTGGTACTTTGATGGCTTGTCGCTTATTCAAGGCGCGTTTGCTCAACCGCAAAGTATTGCAACCGATACAGAACCTGCTCTAACGGTAGTTGAAGTTCAGGAAACGCCAACCTTGACTCCAAGCCAAACGCAATCAGCCACAAGCGTTCCGAGCGACACGCCTCTCCCCTCTGCGACCTATACCTTGACTCCCCGATCTTCAGCCACGCCAAATTTTGGACCCGTTTATGAAGTTGAAGATTGGCATAAAGAAGGTGATCTTTGGTTTAGGTTATTTGACTGGCACATTGATGACGAAAGGATTTTTTTATTGGTTGAGTTGTGGAATCAATCAAACCAGGATCATTATTTTCGGTGGGACCCTAACCAAAATGGTTTCCTCGAAGACAATCTTGGGGTTAAGTACTCCATCAATAACTGGTTTGATTATGGGCCTTGGGATGAGATCGTGTCTGCGGGGGAGAAGATTTTCATCACTTACGGGAATTACACAGACGTGACTTTTGTGTATGATTCTGACGATTTATTCTCTCCAGGCGTTACAGATCTTTATTTCACCCTAGAATATTTCTCGGACATTGAGCGCGCAACTTGGCATATCTCGGTGGGTAACTAAATTTTTCCTGCCTAGCTAAGGCAACACTCCAGCCCGTTCGCAGGCTTGTCAAGGAGACGCCGCAGGCGGACTTGCGCAGTTGCTTTTTGACGAAGTCCTTGACAAGGCGAGGCGGCTGGTAAGCTAAAGAGGCTAGGCTAAAGGTTTAAGGATTTTCGCGGCCAGGCAGAGGGTTTCGGGGAGATGCCGTCGGCCGCGTGCGTGTCGGCGTTGTGTGACGCCGACCGCCAACACGTTAGCTTGATGCGAGCGAGGTGAGCAACAAGCGTAGCGCCAGGCGGTAAACCGGACGTGCTATAGGACGGTTAACCAGAGGCGCAGAGTTGGCGGTCGGGGTCGAGCCGAAACGCTTCACCTCGGCCTCAACCCGACACGCACCGCCTTGGTGAGCGGTAGGTAATGCCGAAATGGTGTGCCGTTCCTTGTTTTCAGGATTCGCAGGCACACGATTTTAAGGCGCGGGGCGGTTTCCCCGCAACCTGCCCGAACAAGGCGGCTCTCCCCGCTCAAGACGAGTGGCTCGATGCCCGAAGGCTTGAGGCCACCTGTTGAGAGCATTCAACGCCTTTATCAATACCTGCTCCAACAAGGTGGGTTTTTTATCTGTTCGATCTGGTACTTTGGTTTAAGCTTGTGTTTGACGCCTCTAGCTGGTTGATTTTCTGCTTCTGCCTTTTAGGAAGATCGACTAGCTAGGCTTAAGGGTTACTGCTTGACAACGCCCCTCACAAAATCTAAGATTTATTTTGCTTCGCAAAATCGTTAAGCTAAAGCTACATATCAGGTTTCCTTAGCTTGACCATCAGACTTGTAACGACGCCTTGGGAAACCGAGGCGTTTGTGTTCCTCTCTCCCCTGCCGTTCTTTTTTCTCCGGCGGCGCGACCTCCTACCTCTTTCGTTCGGCTCCTCAGCCTAGGACGATGCATTGGGTGCTTGTCGTCATCTCTACTTCAGTAGGTGGATTTAAATGTGCGTAATCTATTAATTGCACACGCAAAAAAGGTTGTCAAGTCCGTCTTTTTTCTCGGTCGGTCGAACGCTCGGTCGCCCGTTCACCCGTTCGGGCGTTCGGTCGAACGCTGGGTCGGGTTCACTTCATTTTGGGTTTTCAAATAGCTATCAACGGCTTCGCGGATCATTTCAGAGATTGACCGTGTTTCCCCCGCGATCTCGGCTTCTAAAGAGATTTTCTTGAGGTGCCTTACTTGATCATCATAGGCTTCAAAACTGTAGCGCCTGATGATCCGGTGTTGCCTGGCTGGAGTTCCGATAACCCGTTCGGGCGTTTGCTCGGTCGGTCGTTCGATCGTTCGCTCGGTCGCCCGTTCGGGCGGTCGGGTATTCGGTTTGACTTCATCTGATGGTGTTGGAGTTTCAGCATCTTTGGGGAAGAAAGCCGACTGGCCCGTCAATTCACTCAGGACGTTTTCAGTATTGAGTTGTTTTTTGCTCATATAAAGAGTTCCTCGATAAGTTTCTGATAGGCGAGGGCAGCTTTTGATGTTGGCTCAAATTCGAAAATATCTTTCTTGTTGAAGATCGCATCCTTGAGGGAAACATTGCGGGGAATGACGGTGCGGCAAACTTTGTCGGTATATGCCTGGCGCAAGAGCTTGAGGCTCTCGCGGCTGTTAACGGTTGGATCTGATTTGGTAAACAAGTAGCCCAAGATATGCAGGCTGGGGTGATAGAACTCACGTACCTCAGCCAGGGTCTTATTCAGTTGCACAATGCTGTCTAACTCGAAATAGCCAGGTTCGACGACAACCAGCACGCTGTCGGCCGCGGTAAAGGCATTGATAGTCAGCCAACCAAGCGCAGGGGGACAGTCGATAAAAATGTGGTCGTATTGGCTTCTGATTGGCTCTAAACGGTCTCGCAAGCGTGCTTCTCGGTGATCCTTAGCAGTCGTTAGTTCAACGTCTGCATTGGACAATAGGATGTGCGAGGCGACGACATCCAGGCCTGGCACGGCTGACTGTAAGACTGGCAACGGCGCACGATCAAGCAGAGTAGCGCAAATAGTTTGTTCTTTGGGAAGCGAACGGTAGTCAGGTACTAACACTTTGCTCGTGTTAGCCTGGCTGTCTATATCAATCAAAAGGATTTTCTTATTGTGGAGCCTGGCAAGTCCAGCAGCTAAAGAAATCGAGGTAGTGGTTTTTCCGGTGCCACCTTTTTGGGTGGCAACTGCAACGATCATATTTTCTTTCAGCCAGCGAAAGCCGGTAAGGGTTTTCCGCCAACAGAGCAATATGTACTTTTGATTATGAAAGCATGGCGAATAGGGGATTGTCAACTAGAAAATACTGCATGGATTTGCTATTGTCGGGTCATGTCAGAAGAAACGGCAAAACCGTTTGGCAAAGACCTACTCGATCAAGCTAGCCGCGAAAAATTGCCTCCCTTGAACAGCAATGAGGAATTGGGATTGATGGCTCAAGCCTTGGTCAAATTCTTTACACCTGATAGCAACTGGACGTGGTACGCCAGTGAATTTGACGGCGATGACACTTTCTTTGGGCTGGTGGCAGGACTGGATGTTGAGCTTGGGTATTTCCTGCTTTCAGAACTTCAATCCGTGCGCGGGCCGCTTGGATTGCCGGTGGAGCGAGATATTCACTATCAACCAAAAACACTCAAAGACTTATTAGCGCATCACGGGAAACATTTTGAGGATGAATAGCCTAAAAGTTTTGGCAGAATAACGGCGGTTTATCGGTAACTTATCGGCAAATTAACGGTAATTTATCGGCAATGATGCTATACTGACCCGATGCCTTATCGTTTTCAATTCACCACATCCATAGTTCGGAATTTGCAAGTGATTGAAAGCGCGCGGGAACGATTGCGGCATGTAGTGCTGCCCCCGGCTTTAGCGGAGCAACTACGAACCCAAGCACAGTTACGGGCGACTCATTATTCGACCCGCATTGAAGGCAATCGCTTAACCCTCAAAGAGACAGAGCAAGTTATCCAGCAGGGAAAACTTTTTCCTGGGCGAGAACGCGATGTCAAAGAAGTTGAGCGCTATTACCTTGCTTTGCAGCAAATGGAGAAATGGGTGGAGAAGGGGCAGGGAATCACCGAGGAAAGATTGCGCAAGCTTCATGCACAAATCATGAAGGGTGGGCGAGCGCGCCCTTCGGCTTACAGAGACGGGCAGAACGTCATTCGAGAGACCGACGGGCAAATCGTGTACCTGCCACCAGAAGCCAAAGATGTTCCCAAGCTTATTAAAGAACTATTGGATTGGATCAATAATTCCGTAAAAGAGGTGCCGGTACCTGTGGTTGCCGGAATTGCCCACTACCAATTTGAAACCATCCATCCGTTTTACGATGGCAATGGGCGAACAGGTCGCTTGCTGACCACTTGGATTTTGTATCTGGGAGGTTATGACCTAGGCAAGTTCTATTCTTTGGAAGAGTTTTACGCCCAGGACTTAGATGGGTATTACCAAGCCTTAGTCACACATCCTAATCACAATTATTACGAAGGGCGAAATAAAGCGGACATCACTCCCTGGCTGGAGTACTTTCTAAAAGGCATGGCTGGCGTGTTTGAAAAGGTAGCAGGTGTGATCCTAACTCAGGCCAGTGGCAAAGTTACAGCCGAGCAAAGATTTCTTCATGACCTCGACCACCGTGCTCGTAGAGTTTTGGGTCTTTTTGCTCAGCAAGATCTGATTCAGTCATCCCAAGTAGCAAGGCTCTTGGGTGTATCTGACCGGCAAGCCAGAGTCTTGATGTCAACCTGGGTAAATGATGGATGGCTAGATGTGGCTGACCCGTCGCGAAAAGCGCGAAAGTATCGGTTAGCAAAAAAGTATAAGGGGTTGCTTGAATAGGTGTCGTTCTGATCTATAAGATGGACAGGAACTATCCATGCGCATAGAATCAAGGCAGGAGTAAAAGATGTCGAAACAATTCGAAAAGCTATCGGGGTTGCTCAAAGAGCTATTTCAAACAAACCAAGCCGACCTGGATTTTGGGATTTATCGCGTCATAAACCAGCGGCGGGACGAGATCAACCGTTTTCTAGACGAAGAACTATTGAGGCAGGTAAAAACCGCGTTTTCTCAATATGACTCTCTGGATAAAAAACAGAAGGAAAAGCAGCTAGCTGAGGCTATTGAAAGTGCAAAAAAAGCCGGGTTGGAAAACCCAGATGAAGCACCAGCCGCTCGAAAAATCCGTGAAGAAATAGCTAGTTACGCGGTTGACTTAACTGAACTTGAAAACCAAGTCTATTCTGCGCTATACAACTTCTTTAGCCGCTACTATGACGAAGGAGACTTCATTTCACAGCGCCGCTACAAAGATGGCGTGTATGCCATTCCTTATGAGGGCGAGGAGGTAAAACTACATTGGGCTAATCATGATCAGTTTTACGTAAAAACAACGGAGCATTTTCGAGACTATTCCTTCCAGTTGCCTTCGGGAAAGCGTGCTCATTTTAAGCTGAGCGAGGCCGAGGTTGAAAAGGATAATCGCAAAGAAGCCGAAGATAAAAAGCGCCGTTTTATCCTCAGTGCTGAACCTATTTCCTGGCTAGGCAATGAGCCTGTCTTTCATTTCCACTTTCAGGGGGATGAGCAGAGCCGATCCCAGACTAAATGCAACGAAGCCTCCATAGAAGTGATTTATAAGTTGAGGGAAAAGGAAAAAGACAAAGCTAAAAAAGATGTGTTATTGGAACTGGCGACTCCAGTGCCAACAGAGAAAAACAACAAGCGTACGTTAGTAGAAAAACACCTTGAGGATTACACGAAACGCAACACCCAGGACTACTTTATCCATAAAGACCTGGGGAAATTCCTCCGCCGTGAACTCGATTTCTATATCAAGAACGAGATTATGCAGCTCGATAATGTTGAAAATGAAACAGCCCCTCGAGTTGAGCAATACCTGAGTAAGGTTCGGGTGATTCGATTAATCGCTCACCGGCTGATTGATTTCCTCGCTCAGATCGAGGACTTTCAGAAAAAGCTATGGCTCAAAAAGAAATTTGTCGTTGAAACCAACTATTGCATCACCTTGGATCGCATTCCCGAAGAGTTCTATTCCGAGATAGCAGCAAACGACCAACAAAGAAAAGAATGGGTTCGGCTTTTTTCAATTGATCAGATAAAGAAAGGCGATCTATTTAAGGTTGAGTACAGTGAACCGTTAAAAACTGAGTTTTTGAAAGCGAATAGCTTTTTGGTTGTTGACACATTCTTTTTTGACGTTGGCTTTAAGTATAGGTTGTTGGAAAAACTCGATAATCTCGATGCTCAAATGAATGGCGTGATGGTTCAAAGTGAGAATTTTCAAGCTACAACTCTCCTGAAATCTAGATTCGAAAATCAGATCAAGAGCATCTACATTGACCCTCCATTCAATACCGTAGAGGAAACATTCCTTTATAAGAACGAATACAAGCATTCCTCTTGGGCCGCCATGATGATTGAAAGGTTGTCGATATTGCGTGATCTCCTTCAGGAGGACGGGGTTATTGAAGTTGCCATCGATGATTTTGAATTGCCAGTTTTAATTAATCTATGTGAATTGGTTTTTGGCAAAGAAAACCATTTGGGGAATCTCGTAATTGAAATCAAGCCCTCCGGGCGCACCAACGACGAATTCCTTGCCACCTCACACGAGTACTTACTGATTTTTTCAAAGAATCCTGGACGCGTCGAAATCAACTTTTTCGGGCTTACGGAGGATCAGAAGCAAGCCTATAAGCAAGAGGATGCGGCAGGAGCTTTCAAATGGCGAGATTTCCTGCGAACTGGAGGGTACTCGACTCCTTTTGAGCGTCCGAACTCATACTATCCCATTTTCTATGATGAGAAAACAAATGGTATTTCTTTGGAGAAAAAGAAGGGTTGGGCAGAAATACTACCAATTGATAGCAATGGGAAACAGCGTGTTTGGCGTAAAACCCCACCATCTTTTCAGCAACATCTCGAAAAGGGTGAAATTCAAGTTGTTAGAAATAGGGAAGGCACCTGGAAGGTCCAAATTGTTGATCGGCTTAAGGATGGTATCCGCCCAAAGTCGGTCTGGGTGGGTAGCAAATATGACGCGTCCTCTCACGGGACAAAACTCTTGCAGAACATGTTTGGAGAAGCAAGAGTATTTTCGTTTCCAAAATCATTGTATACAGTAAAGGATTCTTTATTTGTTGTTTCAAGTTCGTCTGATGACATCGTCGTTGATTGTTTTGCGGGTTCTGGGACTACTGGTCATGCTCTGATTGATTTAGAGAGAGAGGATGGAGAAAGCAGAAGATATATCCTTGTTGAAATGGGAAAATACTTTGATGATGTAACAAAACCTAGAATTGAAAAAGCGATCTACTCGCGGGACTGGAAGGATGGAAAACCAATCGCGAGGGAAGGAATAAGCCATGCCTTTAAATACATAAAACTTGAAAGCTACGAAGACTCACTTAACAACCTGCAATTGTTCCGTTCTGCGGATCAGCAACTTGCATTAGATAGCAACGCTGATTTTCGAAATGATTTTATCCTCCGCTACATGCTGGACGTCGAGGCGAAGGGCAGCCTGCTAAATATTGAAAAGTTCAATACTCCTTTTGACTATCAAATGTTGATTGCTGATGGAACTGTGGGTGAAGCCGAAGCTAAGAATGTCGACCTGGTGGAAACTTTCAACTATTTGCTTGGTTTGCACGTAAAAACCATGCGATACCTTGATGGCGTGGTCGTTGTTCGTGGGAACACCGGAGACGACCGAAATGTTTTGGTCATGTGGCGCGATGTATCCAAAATGGACAATGCGGCCTTGACGAAATTTTTTAAACAAGGAATTGCCTCAGACCTATCTGAGGTAACTGACATTTATGTAAACGGTGATCACAACCTAGCTAATGCAAAAACAAAAGACGATTCTTGGAACGTACACTTAATTGAGGAAGCCTTTCATCGTCTGATGTTTGAAGAGACTGGGGAAGGCTAATAAATGCCGCGCAAAGCGTCCAATGGTCTCCCGTTCGAGCAAAAGCTCATTCTTCAGCGATGGGTTTTTGATAGGTTGGGTGTTAGCGATTTCGAGCAGCTAAAGAATTGGCTCTCCGGCGACGAATTAGAAGGTTTTAATTCAGAAGGAACTAGCCATTTTTACGAGGCGCTGGCGGCTCACCTTGCTGCCAGCCAGATCTCCCAAGATGATTTGCTCAGATACGACCAGAACATCGTTCGCCACTGGAAACGGATCACTGAGAATCGCAATTTGCGGGAAGGGCGTACTCTCCACCTGAAATACTTTCAGTATTTAGCGCTTCTGCTTGTAGAAATTTACCTGGATGCATATTTTGTAAACCCGTCGTCTTTGTTGATCGAAATCAACAGATCGATTGAGGGCTTCAATTTGGGCAAGCAAGTTGTAGACCAGATAGAAGCATTTCGCGAAAGCGAACTAAACAAACTGGCATTTTGGATGGCAACCGGCAGTGGTAAGACGTTGTTAATGCACTGCAATTTGCTGCAATACCAGCATTATCTAACGCAACATCGGCGAAGTAGGGAGATCAATCGGGTGATTCTATTGACTCCAAATGAAGGATTATCCGAACAACATCTACGGGAATTCGCTTTGTCGAAAATCGCCGCCACCATTTTCTCAAAACAAACGCTGGGCAGTTTCGCTGGTGGCGGGTACGTTGAAATTATTGATATTAACAAGCTCGCTGAGACTACTGGAGAGAAAACAATCAATGTGGCCGCTTTTGAAGGCCGCAACCTTGTCATGGTAGACGAAGGTCACACGGGAGCAAGCAGCGGGGGTGAGGGCGCTTGGATGAGCCGCCGTAACGCGCTTTGTGAGGACGGCTTTTCGTTCGAGTATTCAGCGACTTTCGGCCAGGCAGTAAAAACCGACAAAGGGTTGTTACAAGCTTATGCGAAAAGTGTCCTGTTTGATTATTCCTATCGATATTTTTACGGCGACGGCTATGGAAAAGAATACCGAATCCTTAATATGGAGGACGATTCTGACGAAGAACAACGTTACCGATACCTGAGCGCATGCCTCTTGGCTTTTTATCAACAGCAGGCGGTGTATCAAGGCAACGCGTCCCAAATTCAGGCATACCTCATTGAAAAACCGCTCTGGGTCTTTGTGGGAAGCAGCGTCAATGCAATACGAAAGCAAAATAAGCAGCAAGTATCCGATGTCTTGGATGTCATCTTGTTTCTTGCAGATTTCGCTTCGCCTGAAAAGCGGGAACGTAATATTGAATTGTTAGAAGGTTTCCTAAAGGGAAAAGCCGGTCTGCTAGATCAGAACCGTAATGATATTTTTGAGAATAGCTTTCAGTATTTAGCTTCTTTAGGAAATAGCGCCACGGAAATTTACAACGCCGTTCTTTTGGCGTTGTTTAACAGTGAACAACCCGCCAGGCTTGTGATGGAAAACCTTAAAGGCGCCGCTGGAGAGATTGGTCTACGCCTGGGAGATAACGAGTATTTTGGAATAGTAAACGTAGGCGATGCCAATAGCTTGTGCAAGATGGCGGAAGGTTTTGGTGAGCAGGTGATCGTCGAAGAACAACCTATTTCAACATCGATTTTTCAACAGTTGGACAAAGCTGATTCCAATATCAACATCCTCGTCGGTTCTCGCAAGTTTATGGAGGGATGGAATAGTTGGCGGGTTTCAACCATGGGTTTGCTCAACGTAGGTAGGGGAGAAGGCACGCAGATTATTCAGTTATTCGGCCGGGGAGTTCGCCTAAAGGGTAAGAATTTCAGTTTGAAACGAAGTACCGCTACCCAGGATGCTGCACCTCCGAATCTCCCATTGGTGGAGACCCTAAATGTCTTTGGTGTCCGTGCCGACTACATGCGACAATTCGAGGAATACTTGCGCGACGAAGGCGTTGCACCTGCCAAGCAAAAGGTTGAGTTTGTTATGCCCGTCGTGAAGGCACTTGGCAAGCAGAAGCTAAAGATCATAAAAGTTAAAGACGGCAAGGATTTCAAGCGTGACGCACCAACGCCTATTTTAGATATTCCAGACGAGCGACAAAAGCGCAAACCCATCAGTGTTAATTGGTACCCGCGAGTTCAGGCGCTTTCAAGCTTCGAAGGTCAAGAAAACGTTGCCTTATTGAATAAGGGCAAGTTTGAATCGAAACACATTGCATTCCTTGACGTTGATAAGCTCTATTTCGATTTACAGGATTACAAGGGTGAGCGGGGTTGGGATAACCTGAGCATCCCACGCGAAAGAATCGAGAAACTATTAGTAGATGGATCGTGGTACCAACTGTATATCCCACCGGACGAAATGGAATTCCGGGGTTTTGAGCAGGTCTTCCGTTGGCAAGAAATTGCATCGGCACTGCTCAAGAAATACGCGGATGCATACTATAAGTACCAGAAAGCTAAGTGGGAAAGCGATTTGTTGGAGTACCAAGACCTTTCACCGGATGACTCAAATTTCTTCGATGAATACAGAATCCAGGTAGAGAAGTCGCGGCACGACATCATTAAAATATTAAACGAGATAAAAGATGCGGTTGTCGGCGGAAAATTCCGGTCGATTGAATATCAGCGCTTTGCATCGATTATGTTTGGTCAGCATCTCTATCAGCCACTACTTTATTTAGGCAAGGGTATGGAGTTGGAAATAAAGCCTGTGGCATTGAATGAAGGAGAAATGACTTTTGTCTCTGATCTAAAGAATTTCTATGAGGCCAATGCTGCACTGTTCGCAAATAAGGAAATGTATCTCCTTAGAAACCGGAGTCGCGGGAGCGGCATCGGCTTTTTCGAAGCTGGTAATTTCTATCCCGACTTTATCCTATGGCTTGTGGAGGAAGGAATCCAGCAGGTGGCGTTCGTTGATCCCAAAGGGATTAGAAATATCGGGGTCGAGGATCCGAAGATCACCTTTTTCGAGGAGATCAAAGCCCTTGAAAAAGAATTAGCCGATAAAAATGTCCATTTGCACTCCTTCATAGTTTCGAGCACACCCCTAAATGAAGTTCCTTTGCAAATGGAAAACATGAGTCAGGCAGAATGGGAGAAGCGGAACATACTCTTCCAAAAAGATGATCCAGATGGGTACATCGGAAAGATATTCAACAAGATTAGTCGGTGATGGAGGAAAAATTGCCATATGTATATGCTTACGGCTCAAATATGCTGAATCGTCGAATGCAGGAACGCATCCCAAGTGCCAAGCCAATTGGTAGCGCCACATTGGACGGATACAAATTTGTTTGTAATAAACGAAGTGCCGACGGGAGCGGTAAGGGCAATATTTTTAGGGCAGAAGGTGACACAGTTTGGGGTGTTGTCTTCGAAATTTCCAAAGCCGACCTTAGCCGTCTTGATGCATTTGAAAACGGATATGATCGCGTAACTATGCAAGTCGAACTTGATGGGAAGGTGGTAAATGCAGAGACCTACATTTCTGACAAACTAACCGGAGCGCCACCGACTGCAGAATATATGGCTTACATCACTAGCGGCGCAAAAGAACATGAATTGCCCGCCGAATACATTGTCATGTTGGAAGGCATGGAAACAAAGGGTTAAAACCCGAACGAAGATTTAGGTCTTGTCTGTTGTTTTATAGGACGATTAAAATTACCTTCTGACCTGGAGCCGGGTGTTATACAAATCGCGACATTAGCTTGGGCCTGGTAACCAAGGACATAAAAGCAACATTGTGCGACACAAACATCCATATCAGAAGCAGAGACAGTTATTTAACAGACGTTATTTTTCCGATTCCTTAGTACTTTCCTTTGTGTTGGCTTGATCTTTCAGCTTGCCCAAAAGGGCCTCGGAAATTTTGGTTAGGTTTTCTATAGTCTGTTCGTCGCCCTCACCGTTTTCTAAAAGTCTTTTTAAAGTGTCCCCAACCCGTCTTTTACTAAATCCGAAACCGTATTTTTCTCGATATGATTCTTCGTATAATTTTGTTCTCTTTTTGTTGCCATCACTCGGTTGATCTACTGGTTGTGAGGGATAAGTGTCCTGTACCGCACGATGATAAAAGTCAGGGCTGATCACGTCCTCCAATTCAAAATCCGCTCCATTTTTTTGCGTAATAACTTCCTCCAGCGGGACGACGTAATCCTTATCAAAACCCAGTTTCTTGAGTTCTCCCCTTATAGTTCTGCCTGAATCATCGGCGTCTAAAAATACAACAAAGGGCAATCCACTTCGATCAAAGAATTGCGCTATGAATATATCTTTACTTTCCGCAACGTTACCGTTTATTAAAACCCTGTTTTCCAGATCTTTGTGTTTAAGAGAGAAAATAGCCTCCAAGATAGGTTTGTCGGCCGCGCCTTCAACCAAGATGTTGTACTCATTAAATACCAAGCTGGCAATTATGCTTGTGCCAATTGCCGACCTCACAGGCTCAAGTAAATCAAAATCTTCACCCGGCTTTGGAGTAATTGCGGAAATTTTTGTTCCTTCATTATTCCGCTTCAGTGCGACCACTCTTACCTGAGAAAGATTGAACGGGTTTATAAGAGCGGGTGAGTGGGTTACGTACATTACTTGGCTGTCAGATGCAATTTTCTCCTCCAAAAACCGCTTGATATCCCGTTGTCCGTCTACGTGTAGTTCAAGCGCGGGGTTATCAAGAAGGAAGATTACTTTTCCCGTTCTGCCTACATCAGTCAGCATCGCACTGTAAAAAGACAAATACCATTGAAATCCTTCACTACGTGCTGTAGGTGGTATCCGTGGTTCATAAGTTCCATCACTGATTGAAACGGAGAGTTTACTGTTTGCAATGTCAAAATGAACTTGGTAGGTCTCCTGAGTCCAAAATTCATTTAACCCACCGGAAATGGCACTCTTATGGAAGTCTTCGTAAGAATGCACGTCCGCTGTATCGGTGGATTTAGCCAGTGTTGCAATAGTTTGTAAAGATAAACCGGCAGCTCTACAAAGATTGTGCATTCCTGCCGATACCTTATTAGGGTCAGCAATGAAGCTCTCAATGTCGACTTCGTCCGGAATATGATGAATAGTTGCTTGATGAAAAATAAAACTCGGAATAAGCTTTCTTATCCTTTCGGCAGGATCAACAAGAAGCTTTTCTTTAATTGCATTCACTATGGCCTTGATTCCAGTTAGTTCGCCATTGATTTCCTGTTGAAGGGTTTCGTCCTGCCCGGGCAATCCTTTTAGTGCTGTCGAGAAGGTTTCGTACGTGTCCTCAAGTTTATTGACATCCTCGAATCGGGAATTTACAAAGGCTTGTATTGCCTTTTGAAAGCGATCTTTGGCACCGGCAAATTCTGCCAGCCTCTCTGACTGAGCAATTAACTTGGCTTCAAGCGCCGTACCCTTACTTTTTAACTCGGTAACGTGAGATGTAACATCGGGCTTTATTAACTGGATAGGGATAACTTCGCCCTTGGTGTTTACCCACGAAAAAATGTAATTATTTCCGAAGTGTTTTGCGATTCTGACGTACTCTATGCCTTCAAGATCGCCTTCAATCGATTTCAGATCATCTTGGTCAAGGCCGAATGTCAAAACGATTATAGGAATCGACTTTGCATCTTGGTTTGCTAATTGCGGCCGAAGATGATTGGGTAGGTCGCTCGCTTTGTATGAGTATGCCGTGTTAAAGCTTTCTAGCGCCTTCAAGAAAGTTGTTTTGCCCTGCTCGTTTTTCCCGATTAGAACAGTAACCCTATCCTCCACTTCGATAGGATCGCTATCAACGATCGAGCGGAAATTCGTTATGTGAGCTTTTGCTAGCTTCATTTGCCCTCTATTTTACATCCCTAAGTGATTTTAATACTTAATGACCTCACTTGCTTGTCAGATCGGCAAGCGAGAGAGGCACAAGCGAGGAGACTTGACAAAGCTATGAAGGTCAATTGTATATGTAACAACGAAAAAAATATATTCTGTAGAGATAAATAAGCCAACTAAGCTTTTGGAATTTGGCTCGTGTCCAACACGATAATTGTTTAACTTGGAGACAGATCGGAATACTGACTTCGAGTTGTGTTTATCTCTGTGTCTAGTAAAATCACTGCCATGTCAAGGAAATTTTATAGACGGCTCGAAAAGGACAGCGGAATAAGAAAAAGAATTTTGTATGCACAAAACTACCTTAAGAGTGCATCTTTAGTAAAAACCTTGGTTGCACAGTCATCAATTGGGAGAGAAGATACTGTTTATGAAATCGGGCCTGGAAATGGCATTATCACGGCTGAGTTGGCAAAAATTGCTCGGAAGGTAATAGCCATTGAATTGGACGAGAACTTAGTAAAAAGGTTGACCAATCAATTTACTGGCTCGACCAATATTGAGATCGTCCAAGGAAATTTCATAGATTTTCAAATTCCCGATGAGAAATACAAGGTTTTCGCAAATCTACCATTCAATATAACTGCAGAAACGGTGAGAAAGCTTCTTTATGCTAGGAATCCTCCAATAGATGCATACCTAATACTCCAGAAAGAAGCGGCCGGCAAGTTTTCCGGAAGTCCAAGGGAAAGCGAATTTTCGGTTCTTGCCAAACCGTGGTTTTCTTTGCAAGAATTATGGAGTTTCAAGAAATCTGACTTTGTGCCGGCGCCAGCGGTTGATGTTGTGTTGCTGCACATTCGCAGAAGAGAAATATCCTTGATCAAAAATGAAGAGGCAAAACAATATACAAGGTTTGTAAAGTTTGGTTTCGGAGCTTGGAAAAAGGATTTAAAGACTGCGTTTAAGTCGGTTTTCACTTACGAGCAATGGAAGCGATTATCAAGGGATAATCGATTCAACATAGATGCAAAGCCGACGGACTTAATATTCGATCAATGGCTGGCCATTTATCAGTTCTTCTCTGTGGGCGTATCTGCAGCCAAGAAATCGAATATTGCGTAACCCGCGCTTGAGTGTCAAATGGTTTCCGAGAGACTTTTTATAATTCTTTTCTGCATTAGGTAAAAAATCACTAAGACCGGAAGAGCGGCAAGCGTAAAGGCGCTGAAAGCCCGGTTGTACTGAATCGAGCTGAAAGAGATAACCATTGAATACACGCCCAAGGGGAGTGGATAGGCTTCACTGTTGCCCGATACAAACGTAAGAGAAAATAGATACTCATTCCAAACATTGATCACATTAATGATAACTACCGCAACCAGTGCAGGGCTTAGCGTGGGCAACAATATTTTCCAAAAAAACCGCGCAAATGATGCGCCATCTAATCGGGCTGCTTCCTCAAGATCAATAGGCAATTGCGAAATAAATGTGTGCAGTATATAGATTGAAACGGGAAGGCCGAAACCAACGTAAGGGAAAAATAAGGCGATTAACTTGTTGAGAAGCCCCAAATCCCGCAACATTGAATAAAGAGGTATTAGAGTGACGTGTGGGGGAATCATCAAACCAGCAAGAAAAACATAAAGCAATATCTTCGCCCCTGGTACTCTAAGCCTTGCCAACGCAAATGCCGCCATCGCGGCTGCGATGGTCAAAAAACCAACGCTAATAATTGTAATAATTAGCGAATTCGAGAAGTATGTCTTAAATGCTGGCACCTCTAAAACTGATCTGAAAGCATCAAACGACGGGTTGACCGGAAGAGCCCAGATATTGTTTACAAGTTCACTATTTGATTTAAACGAAGAATAGACCATCCAAATCAATGGAAAGCCGAAGAAAATGCCAAGAATTAATAAAATTCCATATTGAAACAACAGAACCGGTCGAACTGGACGAATTCTTTTCAAACTTTACCCGTTGAACCTTCAATACTACGTCGCCGAATTTTTATAATACCTAAAACTGAGCCAGTAAAAATAGCGACGATAAAGAACTGTGTAAAAGCCAACGATGTGGAGTAACCCCAATCTCGGAGATGAAATGCCATCTTAAACATATACGTTGTTAAAACTTCGCTAGAATTATAAGGGCCACCTTCTGTCATCACCCATATTAAATCAAAGATCAGGAATGAACTAATTATTCCTAATGTTGCCGCCGTTAACATCGTGGGTCTTATCAATGGCAAGGTAATATTTCTGTGTAATTGCCACCCCGTTGCTCCATCCATTTCTGCAGCTTCGTATATTTCTCGCGATATAGCCTGGATCGACCCGATAAAAATAATAATGTAGAAACCAATATCTCGCCAAATTCCTGCAACAATAATCCAAAGTAATACTCGCTGATCATCGCCTAGCCAATTTTGCACTAGCCCATTTAAACCAAATTCCCTAAGTAAGGAATTTGCCAAACCAAAGCCAGGATTGTATATCCATTGCCACAACAGTCCAACGATCACACCAGATAAGACGATAGGAGATAAATAAATTGTGCGGAAGAATGCCAACCCCTTCATCTTTCCTGTAAGAAGAATCGCCAGAGATATTCCAAGGGGAATTTGGATAAACAACGAAAATAACAAAACGACCCCATTATTTTTTAGGGCATTCCAAAAAATTGGATCGCCAATCATCCGTTCGTAGTTATGAAACCCCACAAAATTGACCGGAGTGCCAAGTCCATCCCAGGCAAAAAGACTGTACCGAGCCGATTGGATTATTGGCCATAAAACGAATACAGCAAAAATCGATGCGGCCGGTAGGAGGAATAAAGCTCCAGTTGCTTTAGCTTCCGACCGAATCCGGGGGCGCGGCATTGAATGGTTCAAAGGAACACCAACACAATCTGGTCAACGAAACTTAAGTAAAAAAACGGATTTCCCCTGGCGATTCTATTCGGTGCAAAACGAATTAGTTGCCTTCGTTCAAGCCCTCGGCAGCTTCTTGCATATCTAGTGCGGCTTGTTCAGGCGTTGTGGCTTGCCCGTAAATTTGTTGGGTTACATTGTTGTAAGCATTAGCGAGTTCTGGCGCGAGGTCAGTTCCGTAAAAGAGATGGAGATTGTTCGCAGAGGACAGCATCGCTAAAATACTTAGCATAATTGGATCATCGGAAAAAATCTCATCATAACCAGCAGCCGCAGGAATTAGTCCTGCCCCGGCTAAATCTCTGGCAAACTGCTCGCTGCCGAGCATTTCAATAAGCGCGGCCTCTGTTTCCGGCGGGGCAGTTGCGGAAATCGCCATAGCCTGCCCGGTTCCTCCTAATAGATCCGTGGGGTTTCCTTCTCCTCCTTCAAAGGCTGGAAAAGGAAATACTCCAAGACTGGAGTTGGCAAACTCGGGATCAGTATCCCTGTAAAAGAAAAGCATCCAATTACCCTGAAGCTGCATGGCCGCCTGGTCGGTGGCTACCATCAGGCCCGCGTCATGAGAGTTGCTTCCGTTAATACCGTCCTCAAAGCATCCACCTTCAACAGCTTCGCTTATCTTCTGCCACGCCTGTATGAACGTGTCATTGTTATAGGTTCCGCCATTGGCTTGATTATATGTGGCATCCACATAAGCCTCCTGGCCACCGATTCTATTTACTAAGTAGTCCATGTAAAAAACGCCCGGCCAACGTTCAATATTTCCTATCGCTGCTGGAACTATTCCGGCTTCTCTAAAAGTGTGACACACACTAATAAACTCGTCCCAGGTGGTAGGGATCTGCACATTGTGCTGAGCGAAAAGGTCTTTGTTGTAGAAAAAGAGAGCAAATGCTAGATCGACTGGCACAGAATAGTGCTTTCCATCGAATGTACTTGGACCCAAGGCTGCGGGTCTAAAGACATTTCCGGCCTCTCCGCCAAGTGCTTGGATTTCACGAACTACACCTGCTTCAACTAAGGTGTTCAGTACTCCTCCTCCCCAGTCTTGAAAAATATCAGGTGTTTCTCCCGCGGCAATTGCGACTTGGAGCTGTGTTTTAAAACTTTCGCTCTCAATGTAACTTACGTCAATTTGAACATCAGAATGGTTGGCGTTATATGTTTCGACGGCATTGGAAAAGGCGTCGTGGGTTGCATCGGCTTCAATAGCTATGCTCCACATGGTTATATGAATAGGTTCGGAATTACTAGCGCTTGTTGCAGGTGAGCAACCTGAAATAGCGATGATTAGGAAGATAAGCAATAATGAAGATAATCGATTTGCTTTTTTCATGATTTTATGTCCCTGTCCTATTTTGAAGGATCAAACCCCACAAAGTCCAGATTCAACCATTTGAGTGTTCGGATTATATCAGCTTCTCTCAAGGGAAAGATTTTTGATCCGAGAAACGCGCTCTTTCCTAGCTCTAAATGTTGGGTGCAGATTTGGTGCAATTGGTGTGGAAATCTTGGAAACTGCGTACTCTGTGGAAGCTTTTTACCCGTAAATTCGCTTTATACTGCTCCTTTCGGTGGCTTGCCCAGGACTCATAAGCCCTTGGTCGTGAGTTCGAATCTCACTCTCGCCACTACGCTTTTTTCGGTGGTTTGAAAAAAGCCAATACAACTGAGTGTTCGGTTGTGAAGGTGCCTTGTTCACCGCTTCAGCTTGCAGGCGGGGGTCGGCGAACAAAAAAAACAGAAAGTCCTGGTCGAGAGGCTGGGGCTTTTTGTTTTGTGCCCCAATCTCTTTCCTACTCCGGGATGTACTCCCAGATTGAGCCAGGCTGAACCCCGAAGTGCTTGCACAATTTAGCCATTGTGTTCGCTTCAACGCGGGTGGGTGCCTGGCGGCCTTCGAACTCAGCCCATGCTGCGGCTGTTTCGAAAACAAGCTGAGCGCCCCACATCAGTTCAATGTGGGTCTCACCTCGTTTTGCCAAGAGTTCGGGGACGCGGTTGATGATCTTTCCAACCATCACGTCCTCCTCGGCAGCTAGTACAGCTCTCAAACTCATGCAGACAATGTAATCGACAAAAGCCAGACTGTCAAGTCGGATTATAAATCCAACTTGACACCAATTCTATCTGGGTTTATAACTTGGAATAACAGACTAAGTTTTAGTGACAGGGAGAAGCCATGACAGCAGAAATCAATGACGATTATCGGATCCAGTTGGTCGTGTTTGAGCGCAAAGCTCCGCACTTACCCTGGGAGTACACGGCGGCTTACAAAGCCGACACTCAGGAGCAATGCGACGCGAGCGAGCTGACCATCCGCCGCACATTCATGGCCTTACACAAGGATGATGGCGTTGAGTGGGCGGTGCTGGGGATGGATGAGAGGCTGGTTTTCAGCCTCATGTTCAAGAGACCGGCCCCGACCTTCAAAAACATCGAAGATGTGCGTGGCGCCCTGGCGCTGCGTTTTCCTGAGGCGGACGATGCAGCGAACGAAGATACTCCGCGCTGCATTTGTGGCCGCATGCTGGCCGTGATTGGCGAGCGCACCATCTGCACCGGCTGCGGCACAGAAGGCAGATTGGCTAATGCAATCAAAAACACTCGCGAAATGGAGATGGTAGCGTGAACGAAAGTAAGGATCTGGTTTTGCAAAGTAGCGTCTTTCTGGGCAGCGTGCAGTTGGCATCGCCCCGCGACGTGGTGATTACTGCTACAGAGGTGGCGCGAGAACTTGCCAAAATCATCGAGGACAAGAACTTATTTGTCCCGATGAAGAACGGAAAGTACGTGAAGGTTGAGGGCTGGGCGACGCTTGGATCAATGCTTGGCATCACGCCGAAGGAACGCTCCGTAGAGACTGTGGTTGAAGGGGAGGGGCCGGACCGGGTGCACCAGTTTGAGGCCTATATCGACCTTGTGCGTAACTCTGACGGCGTTGTGATTGGCGGAGCGTCTGCTATCTGTCGCACAGATGAGGTGCTGAATCGCAAAAGCGGCGGCTCTTACAAGCGTTGGGGTGGGATGGACCTGAACGCACCTCGCTCAATGGCCATCACTCGGGCAACCAGCAAGGCGCTGCGTATTGCCTTGGCATGGATCATGGTGCTTGGTGGTTACAAGCCCACACCGGCCGAGGAGATGGAGGGCGTGATCGATGCGGAGTACTCCGAATCCCCGGCGAATACGCAATCTGATCAATCTCCAGCCACGACTACGGTTCAAGGTGCGCCAATTGACTCCAAAGACTGGACGACTTATTACAAATACGCTGATGCTTTGATGGATCATGTTAGCTCGGTAAAGATCGCCCAGGAGTATGGCGATGGTCAAACTAACGCCATCAAAGCATTTGAGTATGTGAAGGCTAAATTCGGATGAGCGACCTCCAGGACGTCAGGAAGATTGATGTGAAGCATTTTCTGTTCTCTGGCCGCCGACCAACATTCTTTTTGGCTGGATTTGAATGCTTCATCAGGCGCGCAGGCACTAAAGGCGCATACGAAGGCTTGGCCCGCAACATGGCTACTGGCGTTGGCCTGCAAACTGATCGCATCTTTGGCGACGGCGCTAAAGCCCTTGCCAACAGAGAAATTGAAGGCTGCCATTCGCAATCAAACCTCTACTATGGAAGGAAGTGCAATATGAGTGACAAAAAGTTGCTGGCTTATCACGGTGACCCAGCCGTGAAAACGAAGTACCTCGACCGGGTAAAAGCCCACCAGTTGGCTGACGAGATCATCCAGGGCAAATACTGGGAGAACGGTAAGGGCTGTGCAGTGGGGTGCACCATCCACGGCAGCAAACATAAGCGCTACGAAACCGAGCTCGGCATTCCAGAGTGGCTGGCCTATCTGGAGGATGGCATTTTCGAGGGCTTGCCTAATGCGAAGGCTAAAGAGTTCCCGCTGCGCTTCCTAGAAGCAATTCCTGTTGGCGCAGACTTGGAGGGTGTTTACTACAAGTTCTGCCATTGGCTGTTGGTGGATCCGGAGCACGGCGTGCTACGCTTGATGCCGCGTGAGAGCGAGCCTGAAGTGCATGACGTGATCTTGCGTGTAGCCACGTTGCACGAACGGGCCATCGCGGGCGATATGCCTGAGGAAGGTGATTGGGCCGCCGCCTGGGACGCCGCCAGGGCCGCCGCCAGGGCCGCCGCCTGGGACGCCGCCAGGGCCGCCGCCAGGGCCGCCGCCAGGGCCGCCGCCAGGGCCGCCGCCAGGGCCGCCGCCAGGGACGCGCAAGCTGAGAAACTTTTGGAGTTGCTGTCTGCCGCCCCTGTGCCTTTGCAGGCAGTGGCTTAGCCTCGCCTCTCTTCTGTATTTCAAAAGCCGCCTCGATTGGGGCGGCTTTTTGATTGGATGGTCTCCGTGGCGTCTTTTGAAATCAAGCACACCAGGTAGCGGATGAGTTTCATCCGCTACCTGGTGGAACAAACGGCCCGACTTTGGTTCAACCTATACTTGCTGCGGTCTCTTTTTTGGGTGGCCGGCCGTCATGTTTTGTTGTATCTGGACTTGAAAGTTGGCATATTGGGATTCGGTCGCCGGCTGGGGTCAAAGAGCAAGAGCGGGTCTGGTGCAGCGCTGGCGCGGGGTAGGTGCTTGCGCAGCTGGCTGAGATTGCGGCCAGATGTGTAGCGTGCTACGGTGGGGCGGTCCTTGAGCCGCAAGCCCATCTGAATCAGCAGCTCATTGGCGCCATTCTCCAGCAGGTTGTTCCCACAGGAGTGGCGGAAGCGGTGGGGCGAGCCACGCTCCAGGCCTGCGCCTTCGGTGAACGCATAGAAGATGCCCCGCAGCCCATGCCGAGTGAGTGGGCGGCCGCAGTAGCCACCCCACAGCGCAATGAAAACGTTCTTCACGCGGGCATCGGTCACATACTGTTCACGCAGCGAAAGCCAATCTAGTAAGTACTGAGCTGTTTCGCGGGTGAATATGGCCGTCTCGTAGCGTTGGCCTTTCACCAGCACCACCAGCGAGAGATCTGAGAAGTTGACGTCATCAATCTCCAGCCTGCAGATCTCCGAGACGCGCAGGCCGGTGGTGTAGGCGAGCGAGACAATCGCTTTATTGCGAATCTCTACTGAAGTGTCGCCGAAGCTGTCCAGCAGGCGCTCAATTTCCTCGTCTTTGTAAAAAGGCCGCGGTTTTACGGGAGCCTTGCGGACGCGGATGCGGGTGATGGGATGAGTGATTTCGGGGTAGGCCCATTTGTAGAAGGCCTTGATGGTTCCTGCAAAGTTGTACTTGCTGGCTTGGGACCAGTAGCCCTTGGGGTGCTCCATCTCAAGGAACTCCGCCACATGTTCCTGGTCAAGCTGGTCAAGCGGGAAGCCGCAGGCCTCCACCCAGCTAAACCAATAGCCCAGGTTGGTGCGATACAGCACCTTCGTGGCATCGGTGTATTTGCTCTCCATCAGAAACCTTGTCACCTTGCGGGCGTTTTGGTCATTCATTACAGACCTCCGGTGGCCGCGAGGGCAGTAGTGGCCTGGCCAACGAAGAAAGCCAGGTCGCGGGGTGACCGCTGTGGGTCCTGAAAGTACGAAAGGCAGAGCGCCAAGTCGATGGCCGCTGGCGGGGCACCGAGCTGGTCCATCTGGTCGATGATGCGCTGGGTCAGTTGGGTGGCCATGTGCTGATGAAACTTAGCTGGTGGCTGAAGCAACTTATCGGGGTGGGGCATGGTAAACTATCCTCCTTCTCTGCAGCGAATGGCTTCCTGGCTAACGCGCTTCAGAGGTAGCGCCGCCCGGCTTTGCCGGGCGGTTTGTGTTTTTAGAGGGGGACTTTTGCGCTCCCCCAGGCCCAGACTCTAGCAGAACATGAGTTCTAAATCTAGGCCCTGTCAAGGTGTTAGTTGGTTTCCACAGGATTGGTCCAGTGGTACTCGTTGTTGCTGCCGTATTTGCCCTCTGCTGCATCCAGGCATTCTTCGGGTGAGCTACCCGTGATCGTGTCCACCAAGGGCCAATTGTCTGTGCCGTCAATTACCTGGTAAACATCAAGCTTGTATTCGCGCTGTTCCATTTTTCCTCCTGCGCCCCGATGGCCGGCGCCCGCATTGTGCTTAGTTTAAAGTGATTTCATCCGATTTGGTAGATCTGGTATTATGGTGACGGAAGTCGGGCGGGGCTACGAACCCCGCCCGACCCGCCAGTCTTACCGAAGTGCGCCCAGCAGGCTCAATCCAATAAGCACCAGCGTTCCCACGAACACCGCTTCACCGAGCAAGGCGAAGAAAAGAAATCGCGAGCGGCGATACTTCCTTCGCTGCGCTTGGAACTTGCGCACGCGTCGGCTCTTGCGGTACTTCTGTGTTTCCGTCATGGCTATTTACCTCCTTTCCGTGTATTTGCCTGAGTAAACTGTATCTCAGACATGCACTAATTATATCTATAAATAGTATCTTGTCAAGTACCAATTATTTTGATATGCTATAGCTATGTTGAACGACTACCTCACTACGGCAGAAGCGGCCGAGGTAAAAAAGGTTACGGTTGCCTACATTGCGCGCCTGATACGGCAGAAGCGCCTCAAGGCCCAGAAGAAGGGCGGTGTCTACTTCATCCTCCGTGAGGATTTGGATCGTATCGCGCCGCCAGCTCGACCAAGGGGGCGGCCGTGGCCAAAGAAAAGCTAAGCTCTCTGGCCGTCCTGGCGGCATACCCCCACGAGCTGATGCATCATCTGGCGGCTCGCACGATGCGCCTGCCTTCGCGTATCGTGGCTGGAGCGACCGAGGTTGATCTTGAGACCGACGTACAGGAGCTCATCATCGCTCTAGCGCCGCTGGTCGGCACGATGGTGTTGGTGGCCATCGGTAGTTATTTGATGCGTGCCATGCCCGGTGCTACGCCCCTGACCTGGAGCCTATTCTGCCTGGTGTCAGCCGGCTGGATCCTCGGCTGCGCTCACGATGTGGCCCAGGCCGCCGCAACACTGCGGCGCATGTTGGCTTGACACCGCGCACCTGACCGTATAGCATTACGACAACTTAATACAGCGCACCACCTTACAGCGCGAGAAAGAAAACTCGGCGGGGTGATGTGCACATCTGATGGCTATGGCTTTCAGTTGTGCACGTCACCCCGCCGTTTTGTTTTCCCTATAGGTGTGCGCAACCAACAGGAGAAATTCGCATGGAACAACTCTTCACGTCCTTCCTCGCTCTCGCCGGTGTGGCTGCCCTGGTCGCCGTGCTGGTAAACATCGGCAAACTGGTCGGCTGGGTACCTGATGGCGCTGCGCCCACGGCCGCCCTGCTGCTCAACCTGGGTGCGTTTGTGGTATTCGCCGGGCTCAAGATCTATGCCCCTGATGTCGACGTTGCCGGCCTGGATGCCGGCGCTCAGCAAATTGCTACCATCCTGGTGCAGGTGCTGGCCTTCGTGGCTCAGCTGGGCGTGTCTCGTGCCGCCAATGCGGCGGTGCGCGGCGTGCCGGTGATCGGTTACTCGCACTCCCAGGCCTAATATCTCATGGCCTGGCTAGTGGATAACTGGCAGGTGCTCGTTGGGCTGGCAGGCTCCCTGTTGGGGACAGGGGGCCTGCTGGCTTTGTTGCGCTATCGTCGCATCGAAGAGCCTCAGGCCGAGAGCGAGTTGCGCGCAAAGGAAGCCGAGAATTACCAGCGCATGCTAGAAACCCAGGCAAAGCAAGGCACCCTCATAGGTGAGCTCAGCGCCAAGCTGGATGATGAGCGCGAGAAACGCAGGGAGCTTGAGGATCGCCTTGATGAGCTGGAAAACAAGCTGGCAATCAAGGACCGCACCATCTCGATCTTTTCCCGGGGCGTAGCCAAACTGCACAAACAGATCCGTGACCTGGGCCACGAGCCGGTCTGGTCGTACGAGGGCTGATAGCTGCATGTTATGGGCAATTCCGGCAAGCGAGAAAGCAACAAGGCTCTCCGCGCTTTTGAGGATTATTTCAACTTGGGGCCCGGCCGTAGCTTGGCAAAACTGGTGCGAATGTATGGCGAAGCTAAGGCGGGTGCGCCGACACGCCACAAGTCCACGCTCGAGAAGTGGTCCTCGGATTTCCGCTGGCAAGAGCGCGTGCGCGAGCGGGAAGCCGAGATTGCTGCCGCCCAGCTGGAGGCCATCAAACAAACAGCACCAATCACCGGCTATGCCATTTATCAAAAACGGATTGCCGACTTGAATCAGCTTGCTGAAACTCTGAAGGCAGAGGTCATGGACCCCAATCGCCGGTGGACTACCGACTCCCACTGGGAGGGTGGCGTCAATTCCGGCGAACTCGTGGAGACCCATGAGTTCAACGCGCCTTTGGTGACGCAGTATCGCGGGGTCTTGGGTGATATAGCGGCGGAAATGGGCGAGCGCAAGGCAGCCCCTGAGCCGCCGGTGCCGACTTCGCCGGTGGCGGCCGGCCTGCCGGCGCACATGCTGGCCCCCAGCTTCCTGGCGCCCTACCGTGACATTCGCGCCGCCGGGCACACAGAGTATGTTTTCAACGGCGGCCGCGGCTCGACCAAGTCGAGCGCAGTAAGCATGTTTGGCCTCGAGCTGTTATTGGCCAATCCTGATATGCATTGGCTGGCTGTGCGCCAGTTCGCCAACACACTGCGGGATAGCGTGTACAGCCAGATCCAGTGGGCGATCGGCGAGATGGGCCTGGAAGATCGTTTTCGCCAGGTGCGCAGCCCGCTAGAGATGGAGTACCTGCCCACCGGGCAGAAGATCTACTTCCGCGGCGCAGACGAGCCGAAGAAGATCAAGTCCATCAAGCCGCCCTTTGGCTACATCGGCATCTTGTGGCTTGAGGAGCTTGACCAGTTCAAGGGCGAGGATGCGGTGCGCAACATCGAGCAGTCTGCGATCCGCGGCGGTGACCTCGCCTACAAGTTCAAGACGTACAACCCGCCACGCAGCGCCAACAATTGGGTGAACAAATGGGTAGCGGTCCCGGATCCGCAACGCCTGCTGCATAAGAGCTCGTATCTAGATGTGCCGCCCGAATGGCTCGGGCGCGCCTTTATCGATATGGCCGAGCACCTCAAAGAGGTCAACCCCAAAGCCTACGAGCACGAATACCTGGGTGAAGTAAACGGCACCGGCGGCATGGTGTTCGAGAACGTTGTGCTCGAACCTATCACCGATGAGCAGATTGCTCAATTTGACCGCCCGCTGCAAGGTATGGACTGGGGCTGGTTCCCGGATCCGCTGCACTTCGCCAAGATGCACTATGACGCGGCGCGCATGACCCTGTACATCTATGGTGAGTATCGAGCCAACAAAACGAAGAACCGCCAAGCGTTTGATGATCTGATTTCCAAGGGCTTGCTATCCCTCGATCACCTCTTGATTGCTGATAGCGCCAGCCCTAAGGATATTGCCGACTTCCGCTCCTTTGGAGCAAATATCCGCGGCGCTGAGAAGGGCCCCGATAGCGTGAGCTACGGGATGAAATGGCTGCAGAGCCTAGCGAAGATCGTAATTGACAACGAGCGCTGCCCGCACACCGCAGACGAATTCATGAATTACGAACTTGAGCGGGACAAGGACGGCGATTTTATTTCTGCCTACCCGGACAAGAAAAATCACAGCATTGACTCTACGCGTTATGCAACAAATCTTCACTGGCGTCGGGGTGGTGAGTAGTGATGTTCGAGCGCATATTGGGCTGGGCTAAAGGAGTGTGGAACAAGATGATTGGTAAATCAGATATCAAGCGGCTGCTTGGGGTTGAGGTTGACATCTCCTCGGCGATGATGACGGCGCTGGCTGAATGGGCCAAGATGTACGAGAACCGCGCCGAGTGGCTCAGCAAAACGGTGCGCTCCCTCAACCTGCCGGCAGCCGTGGCCGGCGCGTTTGCGACATCGGTAACCCTCGAAATGGAAGTGGAGGTGACCGGCGCATCTGGCGGCAGTGGAGCGCGCGCCGAGTTCCTACACGAGCAGTTGCAGCGTATCCTGCCCAGCCTACGCGAACAGGTCGAATACGGCGTGGCCAAGGGTGGCCTGATCATGAAGCCGTGGGTGGATGGGGACCAGCTGGCGGTGGACTTCTCCCAGGCTGATCAATTCATCCCCGTCGCCTTCGACAGCCGCAAGCGGCCCTCGAAGTGCATCTTCGTCTACAAGCTTCGGCAAGGGGATTATTACTACACCCGCCTCGAGTTCCATGAGTTCCTCGGCTACGTCCAGGACGGCGCTCGGGCCGAAGGCTCGTACCGCATCCGCAACAAGGTTCTGCGCAGCACCTCAGATGCAGATCTCGGCTCCGTGGTTCCTCTGTCTTCGGTGCCCGAGTGGGCCGATCTCAGCGAGGAGGAGAGCTACCTGGGCGTCCGGCAGCCGCTGTTCGGCTACTTCCGCTTCCCGCAGGCCAACAACATCGAGCCCGGATCGCCATTGGGCGTGAGCGCTTACGCCCGCGCCGTAGACCTTATCAAGCAGGCCGACATCCAGTGGTCGCAGCTGCTCTGGGAATTCAAGAGCGGCTCTCGGCGGCTAACTGTGGATGAGCAGGCGCTCCCCAAGGACCCCAAAACTGGGAAGTTTGTTGTGGAGGATGTTGAGCTGTATCGAGTTCTGCGCAGCACGAACAATGTGGGCGCGGCCGGGAAGCTGTTTGAGGACTGGTCTCCGACCTTTCGCGAGCAGGCCATCATCAACGGTTTGGAAGCCATCCTCAAGCGCATTGAGTTCAACTGCGGCATGGCCCGCGGCATGCTGAGCGATCCTCAGCAGGTCGACAAGACGGCCACCGAAGTGCTATCCAGCAAGCAGCAGTACGCCGCCACCGTGGTCGATATCCAAAAGGCGCTCGAGACGGCCATCCGTGACCTGCTGTATGCGATGGATGCATGGACGAGCATCTTCAAATTGGCCCCCAAGGGGGGCTACGAAGCCACTTTCACCTTTGATGACAGCCTGGTCACCGATCGCCAGCAGCAGTTCGCCCAGGACACCCAGATGGTGAACATGCGGGCAATGGGGCCGGTGGAGTTACGTATGCGCACCTACGGCGAGAGCGAGGCCGTGGCCAAGCAGAAGGTGGCCGAGGCGCAAGCTAGCCAGACAACCGAGCTATTCCCAGAGGAGGAGTAATGGAAAAGCGTTTTGTGTTCAAGAGAATATCGGTCTTCTTGGGGGATGTGGCTGCGGCTCTATTGATGCTCATTGCCACTGTATGGCTGATCTATGCGCTGGAGTGGTCTGCGCTGAAGCTGGCAGCTTTGCTGCGAGGAGCCTGGTAATGAAATTCACCGAATTCATCCCCAACCACGAAGACACCTACCCGCGCCCGGCGCGCAAAAGCCTGGCGCTCGGCTGGGGCTTCTGGGTGGCGGTAGCCGTGGCCGCGGGTGCCATCGTCTTGGCGGCCATGCGCACGGCCCATAGCTTCTACACCGCCGCCATCCTCTCCGCCCAGGTATACGGTATGGAGAGTGCGATCGCAACGCAGGTGATGGGTCTGGCCGAGGCCGTGGCGGCGATGCTGGCCATCGAGGGCGGCCTGGTCTACGCCGCGGTGAAGCGCGCCCAGCAAGAGGGCAAGGTAAAGCCCCGCTTGATCGCAACTAATATCGCTCTCTTGGTAGCCATCTCCGTGGTGGCCGGCCTGGGCCAGTCGCTGGGTCTGGTGATCGGATTGCCGGCTGAGTGGCTGGAGGGCTTCAGCTGGCTGATGGCGCTCATCCTGGGCGCCGGCGCTTCAATCGTGGCCTGGCTCTCCGGCGAGATGCTGGGCGTTGAACTGCTGAAATTTGAGCAGGCCCGGGCGGCAGCCGAAAAGGCTCATCAGTCTGCGCTGACCAAGTGGACGAACGAGGCTCGGGCGGCTTGGCAGCAGGCGAGGCAGGAGCAGCGCGAGCTTGCCAGTCAGCCTCAACCGGCAGAGGAACCCGCGCCGCCGACCAGTAAATTTGACCAAGACAAACAGCGCGTTTTTGAGTACGTCACGCAATTCTCACTTAATCGGCGGCGCATACCCACCACCGGTGAGATCAGTGCGGCGCTTGGCCTGCCCGGCAAGTATGTTGCCCAGATCTTTGAAGTCCTGAAGCGCGAGCACCGGGTGCAGCAGGCGTGAAGCCCGCGTTCTTTTTCAAGCCTCATCAGCACAAGGGCAAAGCGTATCTTGAAGCTTTGCTTGCTGCGGGGTATTGCAAAACTCGCAACCTTGAGAAGGCTCAGTTCGTATTTTTGGATTTTCTCTACGCTGGGCTATTCTCCGGGCTAAATGGCAACGGCATGCTGCGCAAAGAGGCTGCCTATGCTGTAGAGCACGGCAAGCCGGTCTTTTTGTACCCGCACTTCTGCTCGCCCTGGCTGCCGCACGACCTTGAGGTAGAGCCGCTGGCCGCCGCTGCATTCTTTTGCCACTCAGCCGGCTATGCCAAGGTGCTCGAGATGATTGGTTATCCAACGCCAACGGAGGTGGTCGGATGGTCGTACAGCGACGTGCGCCCGTTTGCGCCGTTCGTCGGCCACAAGCCGCGGGTGCTGTTTGCGCCCCTGCATCCTGTGGGCGGCACGCTACCCCAGGTGGAGCGTGAGATCAATGAGCATGTGTTCCGTACATTAGTTGCCCTTCGCACAGCCGGGGCGCTGGCCAAGCTCACCGTACGCTTTTACGGCAGCCTGGCAACCAACGGCCTGCACAGGCATAGCGACGTGAATTACCAGGAGGCCCTGCTCACCGGGCGCACCGATGACATGGAGCGAGCCGACGTGGTGGTCTCAGCCGGCACTTATGCCCACATGGCGGTAGCGCTGGGCAAGCCAACGGTGATGATGGGCCAGGATATCCGTCCGCACAACACTCCCCGCGGCGGTGGCCAGATGGCCTGGGTGCGCAACTGGGAGCTGTATCGTGATTTTGCCCGCTTCCCACACTCGATCGAGATGAGTACAGGCAGCAGCGTTGCTGCAGAAACGATCAAGCGCGCCTGTGAGGGCACCGCTTCTGTCGAAGACTGGAAGGCCAACCATATTGGCCATCAATTCAACCCGCAGCACTTTATCTCACGCTTGGAGGCGTACCTATGAGTAATCAACAAGCCGGACTCTTCACCCCTCCGCATGCACAGCTCATTGACGATACCTTCGGTCGCCATATCGGCGTAAAGGAGACGGACGCCCGGCGGTTGGCCTGGTTGGCTAGCCAAGTGCCTGAGAACGGCATCATTGTTGAGGTTGGCAGCTTCTGGGGGCGCAGTGCTGGCTATATGGCCTCAGCCATGCATCGAAGCGTTCAACTCTTCTGCGTAGACAAGTGGCCCAACCTGGTAGACCTGGAAAAATTCAAACGCAACATATCCAGCCTCGCACTCGGGCATTTCAACGTACAGACCATGCGAGGCGAGAGCGTGGAAATGTCCAAGAAATGGAGTGGTCGACCCATCGACCTGCTGTACATTGACGCTACGCATACGTACGCGATGGTGCAGGCGGATTATCTTGCTTGGGCACCGTTCGTGAGGCCGGGCGGGCTGATAGCGTTCCATGACTACGGGGCACGCACCTGGCCCGCGGTGAAGCGCTTCGTAGACGAAGTGGCAAGTTTGGAGTTTCAGCAGTTGGGCATTCATCAGCATGTATGGAGTGGGGTGAAGCGATGAAGCTGTCCGTCATTTTCCCCTACACCAAGGCTTATGGCGATTTCGCAACACCATACACCGAAAGCATTCACAAGCACGAGCCTGCTGTTCAGGTGGTGGGAGTGAACACCGAGGGTGAGCCAGATTATCGCTACACCCAGGCGCTCAACCAGGGCGCCAGGCAGGCAGCCGGTGACTGGCTCATGTTCACCAATGACGACATCCTTTGCCAGGGTGAATTTGTAGAGTTGGTGAGCGGCCTCGATCCCAACAATATCTATGGCATGGAACTGCGCCACAAGACCAAAGAGGAGTGGGGTGCAGATGTTGAGTACCTCTATGGTTGGATCCTGCTAATGCACCGCCAGTTGTACGATGGTGTTGGCCCCTTCGAGGAGCAGTACCTGCACGCCGGCTTCGATGATATCGATTATTGCTGGCGCGCCAAGCAGGCCGGCTTCGGCCTGGAAGTGATCGACTTGCCTTTCGTCCACTTGGCCGACCAGCCCGGCGGTGAGCATCGCCGTTATACGGTGCCTGGCTACCGCGAGCAGATGGCCCGCAGTAAGCGTTTCTTCTTGGCCAAAGTGAACCTCGCTGCCCGAGGTTATACCAAAGATCAAAGCTCGGCCCTGCTTATGGCTATAGTCCCGTACATCGACAATCATGTCTTGTTTGAGCAAAGCCTGTATGACCAAGTACAAGGCGCGAAACCGCTAGAACTCTCTAGCCAGTAAACGAGATGTTGACGCCCGGCCAGTTCGACGTTTCTGCAGATGCCATCCTCAAGCTCTATCACGAGTTTGAGGATGCTGTGCTGCAGGATATTGCTCGCCGGCTGGCTGGGCTCAACTTTGCCTCGGCCGCCTGGCAGGTGCAGCGGCTTAACGAAACCGGAGCGCTGTACGAGGACATTCTGCGCGAGCTGGCCAGGCTGACTGGGCAATCCGAGCGCCAAGTAGCTGAGATCCTGCGTCAGGCGGGCGTGCAGGCGGTACGCTTTGACGATGGCATTTACAGGGCGGCCGGGCTGGACCCGCTGCCGCTCAATCTCTCGCCGCAGATGGCCTCTGTGCTCTCGATTGCCATCCAGCGCACCAATGGCAGCATGCGCAACCTCACGCAGACCACCGTGCTGACGGCTCAGCAAGCCTTTGTGCAGGCGGCCGACATGGCTTTCCTGCAGGTGAGCAGCGGTGCCATGAGCTACGACCAGGCTATCCGGGCGGCCGTGGGCAACGTGGGTGCCAGCGGGCTGGAGGTGATGTATCCATCTGGTCGCCGAGACAAGCTGGATGTGGCGATGCGGCGCACCGTGCTGACGGGGGTAGGGCAGGCGGCCGGGCAGCTGCAGTGGGCGCGGGCTGATGAAATGGGCGTGGACCTGGTTCAGACCTCGGCGCATATTGGCGCCCGGCCAAGCCATCAGCTTTGGCAGGGGCGCATCTTCTCTCGATCGGGCACGCATCCGCTATACCCGCCCTTTGTGGCCGAGACTGGCTGGGGCACGGTGACCGGGCTGGGCGGCGCCAACTGCCGGCATAGCTGGTACCCGTTTTTTGAAGGGTTGTCTGAGAACGCCTACGATGAGGCAATGCGGGAGCACCTGGCTAACGAGAGTGTGGACTACCGCGGCCGCCAGCTGACGGCCTACGAGGCTACCCAGGTGCAGCGCGGCCTCGAGCGCAAGATCCGCGAGTGGAAGCGCCGGGCACTGACGCTGGAGGCCGCCGGGCTGGATGCGACCAGCGAAAGTGCCAAGGTGCGCCTTTGGCAGGCGCGGATGCGAGATTTCGTCGGACAGACCGGGCTTCGCCGGCAGCGCGTTCGGGAGCAGATATGAGCGACCGCATGCTTGCTGAGATCATCTGCCGGGCATTGCTGGCTATTGTGGCGGGGATTCGCAAGAAGTACAACCTGCCAGACATCAAGAATGTGACGGTCGTGCTGCAAACTGAGGTGGTATCACCGGATAAATACCAACAAAAAGAGAGCGGTTAAAAACGCTGCTCTTTTTTTGGTATCATCAAAGCTCGTAAGCGCGGGCCGGTTTGGGATATTGACCCGGCCAGAGCAGAGGCATACAAAAAGCGCCCAAGGCTAAAAGGTGGGCGACCAAGAAAGAGGGATATCAAAAAATGAAGAACAAACATGTTGGGAAACTTAGCATTCTAGTATTGGTTTTGGTATTTGCATCTTTAGCCTGCGGGGGAGGGTCAGAGGTGCAAGTAAATGCCCCTGTAAGCCAAGAAGATGCGGTAAATACTCAGGTAGCCGTCATCCTCGCCCAAGGCGGAGACGGTGAATCGAGTACTGCCGCTGCCGCAACAGAGCAGCCTGCTCTGGGTACAGCCCGAAGCAACCCTGCACCTGCCGGGTCAGAGATCATTGCTGATGGAATGGCATTTACGCTTACAGGGAGCGTACGCCCTGCCACACAGACAGTGATGAGCGCAAACCAGTTCAACTCAGCACCCGAGGCTGATGAAGAATATGTTTTGGTGTCTGTCAGCATTGCGTGTCAAAAGACAGTAGATGAAAAATGCTCCATCTTCTCTTCAAGCTTCAAGATGTTAGGGAGTAGTGGCATTACAAGCGAGCCCGAGATATTCGTGGCTGGTGTGCCAGGTCTATTAGACTTCAATACTGAGTTCTACGGCGGTGCATCGATTTCAGGGGCAATCCCATTCATTGTCAGCATTGCAGACACCGGGCTACTGCTTGTTTATGAACCCTTCTTGGGTGACAGTTTCTATCTTGCAACAGAATAAGGCTGATAAAGAGATCAAGAAGGCTTCCCTTTCTGGTTGACAACTTGCAGATTGCTCTGCTAGTATTGGGCCGGAAGCAAAAAACTAAATAGAAGTACAGCCCCGCTGAACCTCAGCCGCGCTTGTGACATGTCGAGAGACGTGCCGCAAGCGCGGCTTTTTTTGTTTCCAATTTCGCCAGCCTGGCAGGCGTAAAAGCAGCCAGCCATCGGGTGACGCCGACCACCTAAAACGGCTAGATGGATATCGGAGCGCTAGCTCCCAGGAGACACAGGAATGAAGAAGTCAGATCTTGAAAATCTGGGCTTGACCGAAGAGGCCATCAAGAAGGCCGGCCTGCCGGACAACCTGCAGGAAGAGCTGCTGAAGCTGAACGGCCAGGCGGTCGAGGCCCAGAAGGCCAAGACGGTGGCGGCCGAAGAGAAGGCAACTGCCTTGCAGACGCGGCTCGACGAAGCCGGCGAGACCATCAAGAGCTTTGAAGGCCTGAAGCCGGATGAGCTGAAAAAGTCGGTCGAGGAATGGAAGGCAAAAGCCAGTGAGGCCCAGGAAGCCGCGAAGAAGGTGGCCGCCGAGGCTGAATCCAAACTGAAGGCTCAGGCCTTTGACCATGCGCTGGATGGCGCCCTGACCGCGGCCAAGGTGAAGAACACCAAGGCTGCCAAGGCGCTGCTCAAGATCGATCTGCTGAAGCTGAACGATGAGGACGGCTCGATTGCCGGTCTCAGCGAGCAACTGGAGAAGATCAAAGAGACTGACGACTACCTGTTCTCTGACACTGACCCCGCCCCTCGCCAAACGGTGAAGGGTGGCAAAGCCGGCAACGCCACTGATGACGCTGTTGTGAGCGCTATGCGCGCTGGTGCCGGCCTGACCGAAACCAAAGGAGACTAAACGATGGCAAACAGCATCACCCTTGCCGAGAAGTTTTTGCCCATCTTAGATGAGATCTACAAGCGGGAATCCCTTACTGCTGATCTCGACGCGCTGACCAAGCCCGTTGACTTCGGCGGCGCAAACGAAGTCAAGATCTTCAAGACCAGCATGGTGGGCCTGGGTAACTATGGCCGCAATACCGGCTATCCGGTAGGCGATGTAACCGGTGCCTGGGAAACCATCCAGCTGACCAAGGAACGCGGCCGTGAGTTCAATGTCGACCGCATGGACAACGAAGAGACCCTGGGCATGGCCTTCGGCTCCTTGGCGGGCGAATTCATGCGCACCCAGGTAGTGCCCGAGGTTGACGCCACCCGCTTTGCGATTTGGGCGGATGGTGCCGGCCAGGAAGTTGACACTCCTGAAGTCTTGAACAAGGACACCGTTCTGGCAGCTATCGATGCTGCCAATGAGGCGTTGGACGCCGCCGAAGTCCCTCAGGAAGGTCGCCTGCTCTATGCGTCCGACAGTGTGTGGAACATGCTCAAGGGTGCGGTTACTCGCTCCCTGGGCAATGAGCAGGCCGCCGATCGCCGCCTCACGACCTTGGACGGGGTGCCCATCCGCATGGTGCCGCAGACCCGCTTCAAGACGGCGATCACGTTGAACCCGGGCTCCTCGTCCTCTGCGGGCGGCTTTGCCCCTGCGGTTGGCGCGCAGGATATCAACTTCCTTCTGTTGCATCGCACTGCCCGCGACCAGGCTACCAAGCTCGCCATTCCCAAAATCTTTGATCCTGACACCAATCAGGATATGGACGCATGGAAGTTCCAGTTCCGTCTCTATCACGATGCCTGGGTGTACGACAACAAGGCCACCGGCATCTACCTGCACATGAAACCGGGCGAGAGCGCCTAAGCGCTCCTGGATTACGCCTGAACAGCTATGGCCGCGTACGCAGATTACGACTTCTACACCACCGTATATCTCGGCGCGGCCATAGCTGAGGATGCCTTCCCTGCACTGGCCCTGCGCGCATCAGAGCAAATCGATGCGCTCACCTTTGGGCGGGCGCCCAAGGTGCCTGAGACCGACCAGGCCACGCTAACCCTGCTGGGCAAAGCCTGCTGTGCAGCCGCTGAAGTTGAGCAGGCAGCGCAGCAGGCCGGCGGCGCGGTTGGCGTGCAGGCCGAGCGCCTGGGCAACTACTCCGTGACCTATGCGGCCGGCTCCGAAAAGCAGCTCAGCCTTGCCCAGCAAGTGGAGC
Organism: Anaerolineales bacterium; assembly: GCA_019637755.1. Taxonomy (NCBI): domain Bacteria; kingdom Bacillati; phylum Chloroflexota; class Anaerolineae; order Anaerolineales; species Anaerolineales bacterium. Next base: position 368,476 of record JAHBVC010000001.1, on the reverse strand, counting down.
AAGCGGTGAGCAAGTACCTGGCCGGCACCGGCTTGATGTTCCGTGGCTTCTACGAAGGCGAGTACGGCCGATGATCACCAACGCCGACCTGACGCTCTACAACAAATACATCGAAGAACGCAAGGAGCGGTTTCAGCGCGTGCAGCTGCTGGGCGTGATGTGGGAGAACCGCAAAGCACGCAACGTGCTGGCCAGCGGCGGCAACATCGCCGCAGACCAGGCCGCCATCTACATCCCGATGAGCATCCCTGGCTACCTGGCGCCCAAGGAGTGGCAGGCAGGCCAGGATGAATCGGGCGACGAAGATCTGGTGACGTGGACACTGCAGACTGGCGACTTTGTGGTGCGGGGCCTGGTGGATGACGAGTTGGACGATGATTTCGGCCCATCGGCGCTGAAGGCCAAGTACGACGACGTGCTGGCGATCAGTAGCGTGGACACGATGAAGGCTGGTGGTGAAGCTATGCACCACTGGCAGGTGGGTGCCAAATGAGCGGGCCGGTCATTCAGACGCCGCGGGGCGCCGTCTTCCACACGCCAAACGGGTCTGCACGCCTGATCTGGAACCCCGGCTTCAAGCCGGTTTGGCAAGGGCGCTACACCGGTGCGCAGCACTTCGTGGATAGCGAAGTCCTGCGAGGAACGGAGCCCTTCACGCCTTTACTCACTGGCACGCTGATCAAGACGGGCCAACTGGGCACTGAAGTCGGTAGCGGCCTGGTGCAGTGGATTGCCCTGTATGCACGCCGCCAGTACTACGCCAAGCGCAAGCCTGGCAGCCAAACTGGCCCCTTGCGTGGGCCCTACTGGTTCCACCGATGGAAGGCGGCTGACGGCGGGGCCACCGTGCGCAAAGCCCGGCGCCTGGCCGGCGGTGGTGTGCGATGACCATCATCGAAGCACTGCAGACGTGGATCGGCAGCTTTGATCTGCTTGCGGCCGAGGCCCCGTTGTTTGTGGATTACGTAGATGCCGGCACGCTGACGCAGTATGCCATCGTCCCGCTGCCTGGCCCGCCCATTGTGGAACGCTATCTGGATGGCAGTAGCACGCGCCAGTATGCGTTTGCAATCCAGTTTGCGGCACCCACCGCGGACGACCAGGCACGCCTGGCCAATAGCGGGTTCATGGAGTTTCTCAGCGATGAGTTTGAGCGCCGTACGGCGGATGGTGACCTGCCTGATCTTGGCGATCGCCGCACGGCAGAAGCCGTTGAAGCCGTGAATTCGGGCTTCCTGGCCCAGCAGGGCGAGAGCGACAGTGCAATTTACCAAATCAGTTGCCGGCTGGAGTACTTCCAACCGGCGATGACGAGCGACGAATCTGAGTAAGGAGAAATAGCTATGGCAAAAGTACGCCGAGATCAATTCCGCACTTTCATCGACACGACCCCCAAAGCGGGGTCTGCCACCTTCGCGCTGTTGGGCAAGGGGATTTCCGATTCTGCGGTGAACGCCAATCCGCAGACGGAGACCGAGCACTACATCAGCGACAAAGAGGCCACCACGGACACCAACAGCTACCAGCGTGCACTGCCGTTTGATGCTCGCCTGATCATGAGCGACGAGGCCCTAGCCTACCTCGAAGGCCTGTGGCGCGACGGCCCGCCGGTGCTGGATGATGCGGTGACCGAAATCGTGAACGTGTACACGTATCACGAAAAGGTGGAAGGCAAGTACCCGGCCACCAAGCACGAGGTTTCGATTGCCTATGACAACTTTGGTGGTGCCGGTGGTGCTGGGGTGCGGATGAGCGGGAACCTCAATTACCGCGGCGACCAGGTCAAGGGCTGGTTTGACCCCGTGGAGCTGGAGTTCACCGCGACCGAAGAGAGCGCATAAGTAGAGACAGTCAGCCCCCGTATGGAGCGCGGCTTGCCGCGCTCCATACGGGCAGGAGATAAACCGATGGATTCCATTCGAATTGATCAGCCCAACCTGAAGCGCATTCTCATCAATGAGGATGAGAGCAAGGTGCTTGAGTTTGACCCTAGCGATGTTGCTTTCATCGAGCGCTTTTACAAGGTTTTCAACGAGCTGAAGGCCAAGATCGAGTACTACCAGCAGCGCAACAACGATCTGGGCAGCCATGTAGCAACCGATGAGCTGGGGGTGCCCCTGAATGTGGGTGACCGGCTCAAACTGCTTAGTGAGGCGTGTGATTACATCCGCGGCCTGGTAGATGACCTGTTTGGTGCTGGTACCGCCCAGATGGTATTTGGCGACGCACGCAGCTTGCGCCAGTTCGAAATCTTTTTTGAGCAGCTCACGCCCTTCATTGAGAAACCCCGGGCCGAGAAGCTAAAGCCTTATGTGGTGCCTCGCCGCGGCGGCAAGAAGCAGAAGCGGAGCGGCAAATAAGCGTCAATCTGCTGGTCTCCGACTTCCCTGAAAGCATCACCCTGGGAGGGCGCGAGCTCGCCTTGAACACCGATTTCCGGGCCGCCCTTGGCGGCCTCTTGGCGTTTGAGGATCCTGAGCTGACAGCTAGCGAAAAGCAGGGCGTTTTGCTGAGCAATTTGTTCCCCGAGGTTGACTTTGGCGAGCTTACTCCGGCCGAGTTGATCGAGTTGCAGGAGCGGGTGAATTGGTACCTGAATGCCGGCCAGCCCGAGAGTGAGGACCATGCTGCGGATGGGCCGCGGGTGTACTCCTTCGGCAAAGACGGTGCCCTGATTTTTGCCGCCTTCCGGCAGACACATGGCATTGACTTGCAGGGCGCTGAGCTGCATTGGTGGAGTTTTCTGGCCCTATTCATGGATTTGGGCAACGAGACGGCGTTTAACCAGCTGGTCTCGTTGCGCAAGCGCGTGAAAACCGGCAAGGCCACCAAGGAGGAGCGCCAGGCAGCCAGCGAACTGGGGGCTCGGTTTGATTTGGAAGAGCTTGATGAGCGCACTCCTGACGAGCGGATGCAGGATGATGAATTCGACCGCTTGGTAGAGAAAGGGCGGCGCAAGCGTGAGCAAGCCAGCTGAGTATGACCAGGCGGTCATGGATGATCTGCTGGCCACGCCCGGCGTGCAGGAGCACGTGCAGCAGATGAAGCCTGAGGTGTTGGAAGCCTATATTGAGCTGCTCTTGCAGCCGCAAGGCTACCTGCCGAGCATTTATGAACAGCACCGCCAAACCCTTGAGCGTCGTAAGGAGCACGGCCTGTAATGCAGTACGACGGCTCTATTCGCATTGACACGCGCATTGATGAGCGCGGCTTCAACACGGGCGTGGCCTCGATGCAGAAGATCCTGCTGCGTATTGGGCGCCTTGTGGCAACCACTTTCGCCGTCGCGGCGATTGTGGCGTTTGGGCGCACCGCGGTGCAGGCAGCCAGCGAAACCGCTTCTGCGATGGTGGGCCTGCAGTCGGTGGCCGAGGGTGTGGGCACCAGTTTTGCAGACGCCCACGAGTTCATAAAAGACTTCACCGCGGATGGCCTGGTGCCGGCCACCAATGCCGTCAACGCGTACAAGAACCTTCTGCTGCGTGGCTATGACACCTCGCAGATCGAAGGTGTGCTTACGGCTCTCAAGGACAGCGCCGCCTTCGGCCGGCAGGGCCGGCTCTCGATGGGCGAAGCCATCGAATCGGCCAGTGAAGGCCTGAAGAACGAGAACTCCCTGCTGGTAGACAACGCCGGTGTCACCAAGAACGTGGCCAAGATGTGGCGTGACTACGCCGCCTCGATCGGCACCACCGTGGGTGCGCTGACCCAGCAGCAGAAGATCGATGCTGAATACCAGGGCATCCTGCAGGAGACCCGCTTCCAAACTGGCGATGCGGCCAAGCTAGCCGGCACCTACGCCGGCCAGCTATCGGCGCTGGGTGTGAGCTTCTACAACCTTAAGGTGGGGATCGGTAATGTCATCATCCCGATCGCCCAGCGGGTGATGCCGTACATCAAGGCGGCGATTGACTTGCTGACGGTGTTTGCAAACCGCCTGGCCAGCATTATGAGCATCCTGTTTGGCGTGGATATTGGCGCGGCGCGCCAGTCTATGGATGCGGTGGCCGATGCGAGCAATGCGGCGGCAGACGGCCAGGCCAACTTGGCCAAGCAGACCGAGAAGGCAGGCAAGGCTGCCAAGGGCGCCCTGGCACCGTTCGATGAGCTGAATGTATTGGAGCAGCCGGATACCAGCGGCACCGGCGATGCTGCGGGTGTTGGCGGGATGCCAGCGGCGGGGGCGGCCTCTCCGTTTGATTCGCAGGTCATTGACGAGCAGTTGGAAGAGCTCAAAGCCAAGGTCGAGGCCTGGAAGCAGAGCTTTTTGGCGGCAATTCAGCCCGTGACAGATGCCTTAGGTCGTCTTGGTGATGCCTTAAGCCCATTGAAAGATTTTGCGGCTCTAGCCTTGATTAATTTCTACAACGAATTCCTTGTTCCCGTCGGCACTTGGGTGCTGGGTGAAGGTTTACCACGGTTTGTTGATGCAATCGCTAATGGGCTTATGAAGGTGGACTGGGAGAACATCAATGCCTCACTTGTAAATCTGTGGGATTCGCTGGCGCCATTTGCAGTGAATGTGGGCGAAGGTTTGCTCTGGCTGTGGGAAAACGTTCTGGTGCCCTTCGGTACTTGGGTCTTGAATGATGCTGTCCCTGTGTTTCTTGATCTGCTGTCTGGTGCTATTGATGTACTCAACTCGGTGTTGGATGCCTTAGAGCCGCTGGGGAAATGGCTGTGGGAGGAGTTCCTGCAGCCGATCGCGGAGTGGAGCGGAGAAAAATTGTTGGAGGCATTGGGTTGGGTAACCGAGAAGTTGGAGGATTTTTCGGGTTGGATTGATGACAACCAAGGAACTGTTGAAACACTCGTCGTTGTCGTGGGTTCTCTCGCCGCTGGTTTCTGGCTCCTGTACGCGGCATTGCAGGCATATACCTTAATTACTGGCATTGCCACCGCTGTGTCTACAGGTTTTGCTGCGATCATGGCGATTGTTAGCAGCCCTATATTCCTGATAGGTTTAGCTATTGGCGCCATCATCGCTGTGATTGTTCTTCTTATTCGCCATTGGGATGAAGTTTCTAAGGCTACTGTGTTGGCTGTCGAGAATATCAAATACTCACTTAATCGCATTGGCCTTTGGTTCAAGGAAAATGTTTTCGAGCCAATATCTCGTGGCTTCAACACCCTGCTGGATAGCCTAAGTGTAGGCTGGCAGCGTACCTGGGACGGGATCAAGGGCTTCGTCAAGAACACCGTCAACGGCATCATCGATCTGATCAACGGCATGCTGCGGGCGGTGGCCGGCGGGCTGAACGCGGTGATCGGCGGCATGAATTCACTCAAAGTGAACATCCCCGACTGGGTGCCGAATTTTGGCGGCAAGAGCTTTGGGCTGAGCATTCCCACGGTGGGCGTGCCGCAAATCCCCCGCCTGGCCCGCGGCGCGGTGATCCCGCCGAACGCTGAGTTCCTGGCGGTGCTGGGCGACCAGCGCAACGGCAACAACATTGAGGCCCCGCAGGCGCTCCTGGAGCAAATGCTGGAGCGCGCCGTTGCCGGGGCCCAGGGCAGCCAGCAGGTGACGATCAACTTCACTGGCAGCATGGCTGAGCTGGTGCGGATCCTGAAGCCCAAGATCGACCAGGAGTATGTGCGCGCCGATAGTTCGCTGGTAAGCAGTGGAGGGGCGGCGTGATCGTAATCGACGGTGACACCTTCAATGTGCCTATTCTGCAGCTGACGGATACGCTCAACTTCTTGGACAAGTACGCTGAGCGCACAGTAGATGGCAACCTGCGGCGCGAGCTGATTGGAACCTTTCCTAAGGCACGGCTGATCTTCGCTTCGCCGACCACCTGGGAAGAGCGGGCTGAGTTTGGCCGACTGACGTCCAAGCTGCGTGAGCCGGTGGAGTTCCACACGGTCACCATCCCAGCTGAAGATGGCACCACCTTCACGTTCATCGCCTATGTGTCTGAGGTGACCCGGGAGCTCAAGCGCTGGACGCCCGCTGCCACTTGGTGGAAAGCCCTCAGTGTGACCTTTACCGCCCAGGGTCCGAAGGACAGGCCATGAGCACATCTCCGGTTATCCAAATGACGATCGGCGATGAAACGTTGGTCTTTGAAGGCCCGCAGGTGCGCACTGCTCATTTGGTAGTAGAAAGCAGCCCGATCAGCGACGAGCTGCCCGGCAGCTCCATTGAGTTCACCATCATCAGCACAGATGAAACATTCTCGATGTTCAACGCCGATCGGGTGAATTTGCTGGCTGAGCGGCTTCCCATCCTGGCGTACGAACGGGTAGACGGGAGTTTGAAATGGCTGGGCAAGTTCTACCTGGAAGATTGGTCCAACCTCAGCGAGCAGGAGATTCAGTTTCAGGCCATCGATCTGATCGGGGTGATGGAAGAGATGGCGTTCGAGGGCATCTTCTGGGCCAGCCCGGTCACGCTGGATACTGCCTTGCGCCAGGTGTTGGTGCCGGCTGATATCCCCTATGACCTGGACCCGAGCATCGCATCGAGAACCCTGAAGGGGTGGATTGCACCTGGAAGCTACCGCAGCGCGCTAAAGCAAATGCTATTTGCTGCCCGTGCCACGGTGAGTACTTTTGGGTCTGACAAGCTCACCATCCGCTCTGTCGCATTGCCCAACAAAATGCCCGATGTGATTTTGGCCGACGCGAGTGTGGCTGACAGCCGCAAACCGTCTTTGTTGCCTCTGGTGTATTCGGTCGAGCTGGTAAGCCACGACTACAAGGAGTCTGACGCGCCAGAAACGGTGTTCGATGGCATCCTGGGCGCTGGCACCCATAAGATCATTTTCGAGCGGCCTTACTACAACATCGAGATCATTGGCCCAGGCTTTGTTCCGGACACCTTGGTGAGCACTGAAGGCGATCGGATCGTAACGACCAGTGGAGACTGGATTGCGGTTGGCGGTAGTTTCCAGTTCGGCCCTAATTCCGTCACGCTCACGCTGAGCGAGGAAGCTGAGATCCTGATCACCGGCTACCCGTGGCAGGACCGGATGAAGTCGTTCCAGTTTGTTGAGGCAGATGCGGCCAGCTACGGGAACAAGAAAATGCTATCCATCCGAGAAGCCACTTTGGTTTCCGAGGATGCTGCCCAAGGCGTCTTGGATACCCTGCGCGACTACTACCGCCAGCGCTATCAGCAGGAGTATGAGGTGCTGCCCTCGGATGTGACGCCGGGCGCCAAAGTGCTGGTGAATACCTATTACCGCAAGAAGCTACTCACCCAAGTGCGGCGCATTGAATTTGATATGGCGGGTGGCTTCCTGGGGCGGGTACTGGCCCGCGGGATTGTGCCGCAGTATGTGCCGCCGATGGAGCACCCGTACCTGCGGCCACGGACAGGGGTGGCGGTCGCCGGCGCTAATTTGCTGCGCCAAAACATGTTTCGGGAGTATGCGTAATGGCAGATAAAACTTTGCAGCAGCTGGCCGACGACGGCCACAAAGTGAGCGTTCTTCCGCAGGCCGCTCTGTTGTATGCCGAAGATCCAACGGAACCCAACATGGTCAATCGCAGTAAGGTGATTGAGTTTGGGGATGTAGTCAAAACCAAATACAACATTCTTTTCCCCTTTGGGGATGGATACAGTGTTGTGCCCGTGGGCACAGTGGGCCAACTTCCAATGTGTATTCCCTCGGCCAGCACCATTATTGGTTGGACCATCCTTGCTTCTGGAGTTGGGTCTATCACTTTAGATGTCTGGCGAACAACCTACGGAAGCTATCCGCCAAACAGCTCCAATAGTATTACTGGTTCCCAGAAGCCAGCTTTGAGTGGCGCTAGCAAGAGCGCATCGGTTTCACTGTCCACTTGGACGACCGAGCTGAATGCGGGAGACATCCTTATGGCTTCCGCTGCCGCCGAGATATCAAATGTGAAGCTTTTGGGCTTGTATCTACACCTGGAGAGAAAGTAAATGGCTCTGTTGTTGAATGGCGCCAACCAATATGCCCAGATCATGGAGGGTCTTTTTAGCACAGAGCCTGTGTTGTGCATGGCATGGTTCAAATCAAGTAGCCAGACGGCCAACCAACGAATATTAACAATCTTCAACTCGTCCAATAACAGAGGTTTTGCTATGGGCATCGATGGGGCTGGCGGCGACAGGGTGAATGCCCTCAAGAGTAGCTCTACGGGAGCGCAGGATCAGGCAAACTCTAGCGCTGCCTACGTGGCGAACCAATGGCAACTTGGTATGGCTGAGTTCTTGAGCAGCACGAGCCGGAATGCGTTCTTGAATGGGGCTAGCAAGGGTGTCAACACCACTAGTGTGGGCGCCGCTTCCCCCAACCGCACCTACATAGGGCGGGGTTCTTCGGCCGATTTCTTTGTCGGTCAACTTGCCGAGCTTGCGATCTGGTTTGGCGAGATTCCTTCAGACGATCAGAAGATGGCAATGTACATGGATCAACTCTCTCCATTGTTCTTTCCTCAGGGTCTCCAGCACTACTGGCCCCTAATTGATAGTTATGCCGATGTGATTGGAGGGAAGTTTATTGATCCAATAGGCAGTCCAACTTTCGTAGAACACCCCGAAATTCACCGTCCGCGGCGGTTGGCAGCCAGGATTACAGGATTGTAGAGGCAAAAAATGGCTAAGCAATATGAACGCACAGATTGGGTAGATGATCTCCTTGTTGGCGATCCCCGCTACAACATCAGTGATGGGGAGGGGGAGCCGATCTATGAGGATGTGCAGATCAGTCTCGCCTCGTTGGTCGCGCATGCCGGCACCCCGGTCAACGCTGAGCACATGAACAACCTCGAGGATGGGGTTGACATGCTCGACACCATCGTCAATGAGGACGGCGTGCGCCGGTTGCAGGTAGATGGTGAAAGCGATCCGGTGACGCTCGAAATCGGCGAGGTGCAGGATGGGCAAGCGCTGGTGCGGCAGGGCGATACGATCGTGGGCGGCTCGGGGGGAGCAAGCCTGGCGCACATCTGGGTCGCAGGATAAAAAGGAGCAGAAAATGCCTGGTGTCAATTATGTAGCAAGCGGATCAGAAGATAAAGAAGTTGTTTTTACTGCCACTGGCAAGCCTCAGGTGCTTGGCTGGGTTCAGGTATCCAATGCTGGCCTGGGTGAAGCCTTGGTTGGCATCTATATTGCTGGCTCCTCAGCCACGCATGTACTAATCCCCCCTAAGGCATTTGATCCTGGAGAGAGCTTCCCTTTTCCTTGTGCGCCAACGCTCAATATCGGAGACGAAATTCAGGTTGACTGTGATCAGGCTGGCGTCACTTTCCATTTTTCGCTGGCCGAGAGCAAATAAGAATGCCGCGTCCTAAATTCCCCCTCCCGCTAAGTGAAGGTTTCCCTCTCCTTACCGATTACCCGCTATTGGGCGACTATCCCATCATCATCGGTCGAGGACTGGAAATACTTGCAGACGTTTTGCTCGTGGCCGGCGGTGGTGGGGGTGCTGGTGTTCGCGCTGCGAATGGGTATGCCGCTGGCGGCGGTGGCGGTGGGCAAGTGCTACTCCTCGAGAGTATGGCTTTGCTACCAGGAACGTACCCCGTGGTTGTTGGTAATGGTGGTGCCGGAGGTGCTGGTGCAGCAGATGCTACTGCACGGGGGGCAAAAGGAGGCAATACCTCATTCAACGGGTTCACCTCGGTTGGTGGCGGGGCAGGTATGCCTTACGGGGAAAACGGTGGAGCCGGTGGTCCGGGCGGCGGTGGCGGCGGGTCCATTACGACTGGCGGCGTTGGTACACCCGGCGGCAATGGAGGTAATGGTGCCCAGGGAACAAAATGGGCTGCTGGTGGTGGCGGCAGTAGCGCAGCCAATGGCGGCAATGCTACAGATACTCTGGCCGGCGCTGGCGCCAATGGGGTGAGCGTTTGGGGGGGAGATTATGGCGGTGGTGGCGGTGGTGGAAACGGTGGCGTTGGTGGCAATGCCGACGGTGCGGATGGCGGTTCTGGCGGTGGTGGAAGTGGCGGCAAATCAGCGAACAGTTATGTCGGGCAGCCAGGGCAGGCAAACACCGGTGGTGGCGGTGGTGGTGCTACGTCTACTAGCGCTGCCAAGAGCGGTGGTGCCGGCGGGAGCGGGATTGTGATTATCCGATACCCTGGGCCGCCTGTAGCAACTGGAGGTGCGATTACCGAGGACGGTGGATACACCTATCACGAGTTTACCGCTAGTGGTGATTTCATCTATTAAGAATAGGAGTTTTGAATATGGATATTTTGAACGGCAAAGGAATGTATTTGTGGATCAACAGCCGGGTAGAGGGTGGCGACCCGGAGCGCATCGCCCAGGTGGCCGCCGAGGCTGGCCTCACGCATGTGCTCATCAAAGTGGCGGATGGGCAGTACGCCTACAACATCGATCCTAAGACCGGCAAGGATAACGTGCCGGCCGTGGTCGATGCGTTGCGCGCCCGCGGCATCCAGGCGTGGGGTTGGCAGTACATCTACGGCCGCAACCCGGCCGCCGAAGCGGCGATGGCCATCCAACGCGTCAAGCAGTTCGGCCTGGATGGTTTCGTGGTCAATGCCGAGGTAGAGTTCAAGCAGAAGGGCATGGAAGCAGCGGCGCGCCAATACATGCAAGCGCTGCGCGCCGGCCTGCCCAGCACCCCGATCGGTTTCAGCAGCTATCGCTACCCCACGCTGCATCGCCCGCTGCCCTTCGAGACGTTCCTGGAGTACAGCGACATCAACATGCCGCAGGTGTACTGGGTGCAGGCCAGCAACCCGGCGGCGCAGTTGCGGCGTTCGGTGCGCGAGCACCAGGCGCTGAAGGTGTGGCGCCCGATCGTGCCCACCGGCTGCGCCTACCCGGATGGCGGCTGGGCGCCGACGGCTGGCCAGGTGACCGAGTTCCTACAGGCCTGCAAGGATCTGGGCCTCAGCGGCGCCAACTTCTGGGAGTGGTACTACGCCCGGCGGGATCTTGCGCTGTGGGCCGCGCTGAGCGCGTTTCCCTGGGCGCCGCCGGTGGTGGAGCCCGAAGCGGAGCCGATCGTAGATGATCCGGAGCCGGCGCCGGTGAAGGCGGAGACGCAGCCGTACGTCAGCCCGGAGGTGCTCAAGGACTGGCAGACCATGCGGGCAGCGGCTAGCCGCGGGTGAGGCTCTGATTTATCGCAGCGCAGTAAAGTGGACAGCAAAGAATGCCAACCCTCACCGTTGGCCTTCTTTGCTTTCTCCCAACAACTCATCGTCCCAGATTATGTCTGCCAGATAGCGGATGCCCGCGGCCTGCATGCGGTTCACGGTCTCTATACTGGCACCCATGTTGTAGGCAATTTCCTTAGTTGTAATATGCTCACTAAACCGCTGGAGCAGCACATTTGCGATGCTGGGCTGTAGTTGGCCCAGCTCGTAAATGTAGCTCTTCAGTAGCATGTTCAAGGTCAGGCGCGCTTCCACCACCCGCAGGCGGCGGTGCAAGCCACGCCTGCGAAAAACGGCCAAGCGGAAGAAGGGCTCGATGCCTTTGCGGCTGGGCGAGCCCCACTCCTTTAATGCAATGTGTATGTGTTTGTGTAATTGGCCTTTGCCACTTGCGACCCCCATCGTCTCCATCTTACGGCAGTTTTGCTAACTGCCGTGCTTCATTCGGCTTCCTCGTGCACATGCCTGGACACTGGGCGCGAGGTCTCCACGCCGAGGATGATCTTCTCCTTGGCTGAGCCGGCGCGTTCGATGGTGATGCGGATGGTGCCGAAGCCGGTGGTCTCTGCAATCCTGCGGTAGCCATCACGGATATCTTTCATGATGTTAGCGATGGCTTGCTCGGAGAGCTCGGGTGCAGGCAGTGTGCTCATCGTGCCTTCCCGCACATGCCTGGACACTGGGCGCGAGGTCTCCACGCCAAGGATGATCTTCTCCTTCGCTGAGCCGGCGCGCTCAATGGTGATGCGGATAGTGCCGAAACCGTTGGCTTCGGAAATCTGGCGGTAACCCTCGCGGATACGGGCTACGATGTTAGCGATCGTTTGCTCGGAGAGCTCGGGCACAGGAAGATTGCTCATCATCCCTTCATGCGGCTTCGCTTGGGCGGCGCACCGAGGTGCCACTTGCCGCAATGCGGGCATTGGTACGGCTCGACATAGTGATCGGGATGCTTGAAGTGGCGCACGCGCTTGGCGACGGCTTTGCTGGGAAATGCCTTCTTGCGTTCGCACTGATTCCAGCGGAAGGAGTTTTGCTGGAGCTGGCGGCGCTCTTGGCGGGACATCTTGCGGCCTTCGTAGCGCGTGCTCATTTACGCGCCCATCACGTGCACATCAAAGCTGAGCGCATCCAGGGCGCTCAGCCGCTTGGCGCTGTCGTTGTACTCGCCGCGGGTCATCAGGATGTGAAACTCGCCGCGTTCGTCAGCGTGTTGCGTGCGCAGAGCTCTCTGGCCAATTTCGGCCCGGCCGCCAAGCCAGTCGACCTCGATCACACGGGTGGCGTTGATGCTCACGCCGGCATCGCCCACCTTGCTGATCACGAAGGTGTCGTTATCCTGGATCACCTTATACTGCTTGGCAGTGGCACCGTGGACAAAGGGCACGCCCAGGCGCTTGGCGATGGTGTGGCCAACATCCAGGCGGTAGACGAAGATCATCGTCTTGCCCGCAGTGGGCTCGCCGACCAATTGCTCCACCATGTCCAGCTTTTCCTTCTGGCCATCTACGATCCAAACCTTCGTGTCGGCCGGCTCCCCAGACGGCCAGTCGGCGCCCACGGGCAAGCCGCACAGCGCCGGGATGATGTCCTCATTGCCATCCTCGCGCCAAGGCGTGGCGCTCAGGCCAATACGGGTAGCGGTGTGCATCTGGCTGGCCTTGATGCCCATGTTGGCGGGCATGTGCTGGATCTCATCGTAGATGACGAGGCTGTATTTCTTGTTGGGCACGCGCTTGTGCATCGCCTGGTAGGTCAGGAAATCCCACTCGTGCGCCATCTTGGGCGCCAGGAGCTTGATGCGCGCTTCCCACTGCTGGGCGATGGCACGGCGTGGCACCACCACGGCTTTGTGACCGGATACGGATGCGCCGGCGTAGATGCCAAAGAAGGTCTTGCCGCCACCGCCGGTAGCGAAGGCGCTTACGGCACTGTATTCAAGCCAGGTAGCAAAGTCACGCGCTTGCTTCTCGCGCAGCTGGATGCTGGTAAAGTCGGCCGGGTTGCGGCGCAGCTCAGCCGGGATGGGCTGCGGGCGGTACGGCAGCACGCCCTTACGCAGCAGGTCACGGATCACCTGCAGGCGCTGGGTCTCCGGCATCTTGAGCCGCTTGCCCTCGCGCTTGCTGAAGCGCTTGCCGCCGCCGAGGCTGGCCCAGACGTCGTTGGGCTTACCCTTGTCCACCACCAGCCAATCGCCCTCAATGTGCGCCGAAAATTCCGGCTGTGCCAGGTTGATCTCAGCGCGTAGCCAATCCGGCATCGGCGTGATGAGATCGATCATGCGGTTGATGGCGTAGACGGTGTACTCGCCCTCCACGCGCACAGGCCAGCCGGCCTTGAAGTCTACGAAGCGAGGCATGACCAGCTCCCAGCGATCCCCACGCAGCGGGCGTAGTAGATACGGCTTGGCCATGAAGCGATCGAAGGCTTCCGGGTCCAGCTTGGACAGGTCATATTTGCGACTGATGGCGTGGTAGTCGCTGCGGCGCTGAGCGGCCAGCTCCTCGAGGGCGCGCAGGTCAGCACTCAGCCCTTCGAAGTGCTCTTGGATGCGCTTAGTGACTTGCGTCATCGCTTGGCTCCAATTCTTTGACTTTACCGACTTCGCCCTCAATCACAAAGGAAACCAGCTCACACGTATCCCGAACACCCTCCAACTCTTGGATGCGGGCGCGGATGGCTTGAGCGGGAACAGGCCCGCTCACCACGCCATTGGTTCCAGGGTCGCAATAATGAGCAGAAGTAAGCACCTCTGCCTCTTTCAGCCCCTCGATGCGGCCAGCGGCGTAGGCACGCGAAAGTTGGCGTTCAAGATAGGCCACCATGCGCTCATTCACGGCAACATCGCCGCCACCACCCTCTCGCACGCCCAAACGAATGCCATCCTCTAGCTCGGCAGCCATTTTTGAGGCGTGCTCGCGAGCCAGCTTCTCTAGGTCAGTCATTGTGCCCATAATCCATTTCCGCAAAGTTTCGTTGTCCATCGCGTCCCGAAAATCGGGATGAGCGGCCAGCAATTCTCTTTGCTTTTGAGTGGCCAGCCCCATAATCTCGGCGCGTTCGTCCAGGTCAGTCATGGTTGCTCCTCACTTGCAACATCGCCCATCTGGCAATCCTGGCATTCATACTCGAGGCCATCACCGCCGCAAAGTGGGCAAGTTTCTAGCTCATCGAGGTCATCACTTCTGTGTCGGCCCAAGTATTGACCGCCAAAAGCTACGTACACATCACCCGAACCGCCACACTCCTCGCACAAAACACACGAGCACTCCATCACTCACCGCCTTTCTCGGATTGCAGCGTGACGGTGGCGGCTTCTTTGAGTACAGCGTCAATTGCATCAGCGCGCTCATGCGCACCTTTACGCCCAGCCAGACTGCTAACTTCGGCCATCTGGCGCAACAGGTTTCGTCCATCCTCAGCAGCAGCAATGAGATTGGCAATCACTTCATCCTTGCGCTTGTTCTCGGCGCGGGCGATTGCGTGAGCCTCGCCGCTAACACCATCAGGCATCGGCAACCCAAGAGCCTCAGACGAACGCGACAGCACGTTCATCCAGGCGCTGTCCGCGGCTTTTTCGGCAACGCACACGCCGATGGCTTGTTCGCGGATTGCGCGAATCTCGGAGCGGGCCGCGATGAGAGCGCGAAGCAGAAAGTTGGGCACGCCATCGCCCAGGTTGTTTCTGTTTGAAAAGCGATTGGCTATCTCGCGCTCATCAGCCGTCAATAGACTTAGGTCTTGTGTGCTCATCGCTTCCTCTCGATCAGCCCGGCGCCGATGAGCATCACACCCATCACAGGCACCACGCAGCAAAGAGCCGCAAATATCCAGCCCATACTTTCGCTCATGCTTCCTCCTCAAAATAGGCCGCCACCAATAGAGCATTGCGTTTCTCTTCTGCGTTGAGTGTGCGGTTGATGTAGTCGCGCTCGGCGGCCGTGGCCACCGGCACACAGACCCGCAGCTTGTCCTTGCTGCGGTCGCGCTTCCTGCGCAGCAAAGCGGCCAAAGCGTTGGTGAAGATGGGGGATGGAGCGCTCATGCCTTTGTTGCGATGCAACACGCCCAGGATGTAGTTAGGCGTCCAGCTCACCCGGCCGCCAGCGACAGCGCGTAGCTTTGGCGCAAGCCGTTTGCAGGCGGCCAGGTTGCCAACGTCTTCTGGATGCTTGTGCTGGCCTACGAGCAGGTCCAGCTGTTCGCGCCAGTTGTCCTCTGAGGTGGCTTTTTCAAGCCAAGTGGTGTCAGTAGTGGGGGATGGATTATTCATCTGATTTCGTGGCCTTCTTAGCGTTTCTTAGTGGGTTGTCAGTTTGGCTTGGCTGACCGATTTGCTCGAGTTTCCAGCCCGTATTGCGGCTAGGGGCCAGCGCTTCCACCCAGTGAAAGTAGGGATACACCTCAGCGGCGGCACGCAGCTTGGAGCGTGCATCGCGGTAGTTTGTCTGTCGGCGGCTGCCCTTGATCTCGACAAAGACCTGCTCACCGGTGGAGAGGATGTGCAGGAAGTCGGGCGTGTAACGGCCGCCCGGCACGCTGAAGCTCATTGGCTCATAGAGCGTGACCTCAACCGGCGTATGGAACAGCTCTGCGATCAGGATCTGACCCTCAGAAGCCCAGCGACGCTCGGCGCGGGAGCGATACTCGCGGCCGGCAAAATCTAGCAGGGCGCGGGCGGTGATGTGTTTGTTCATGCGGGCACCTCATCCCAGGTGCGTTGGCGCAGCAGGCGGCCGGCCGCACGCTTGCCGGCACGCAGCAACTCGTAGCCCGGCGCGAATACATCGGTCTCATCAGCGACGACCGCCGAGGCGGTGACTTGGGTGCTTTCGGGCAACTCGCGCAGCGGCACCCACTCGCCCCATTGCTTGAAGAAGAACGGCACGCCGGAGGCCTGGCACTGGTCGAGCAGGCTGTAGGCGTGGTCAGGGTGCATGGGCCTGGCGTTCGGCCCGCTCTCGCCGCCGGCGATGACCCAGTCGATCCTTCCGTTGCCCAGACCCCCAGTAAGGTGGCGGGCGAGATCAACTGAGTTCAGCAGAGGCTCGCAACTCAGGAATCGGCGCTCGGCAAGAAATAGTTTCTTTAGTTGAGGAATGCGCGTATCTGCTGTCTGCTGGTTTTCTACGCTTGTTCCAAACCAGACGTTCCTGGGGAAGTGGAAATAGCGCCATCGCATAGGCACCATGTGCAGAACGTTCTCCGGGCGCTTGGTGAGCAGCAGCCAGTCCAGGTGCGGGGTCTGCTCGATGAGCTCGAACAGGCGTGCCCGCGGCGCTACCAGGTCAGGGCGGTCTTCGAATACGTCGCACCAGCTGCCGCAGAACACGCGCCGGCGCACACCATCCGCGGCCGCTTTGAGGTTCCACTTCAGCGGCTGCTTCCAGTAGGTGTCGCTGGTCACCTGGCGCTGCGCGCCGGGACCCCAGCGGTGCTTGCCGTAGCGTAGGTTCTCGCGCTCAGCGTAGCAGTGCTTGCAGCCGGCCGAGACCTTGGTGCAGCCCATCCAGGGGTTGAAGGTGTGATGGCACCATTCGATGCCCGTGCGCTCAGCCATACCCTAGGCCCCCGCCAAAAGAAACAGGGCAAACGGGATAGATAAGATGCACAGGAATACAGTAAGCGTTATGGCTACCAGTAGCGCCAGCACACCACACGCAAAGGCCGCCTGAGGATCGGGTGCCTGGCTGCTCATGCTGGCACCAGCTCATCATCGCCCGAAGGCAGCGGCTCATCTGTGGGCGGGAATGGCGGGAGCAACGGCTTACTGCTGGCAGCGGCTTTGCGCAGCAGGTTGGCCAAGCGACGTTTAGCGTTGTCGCTGTCGTGAAAGTTGGTGAGCGACTTCATGAACTTGCTGGCTTCGCGGTCGTAGTCCATTTACGCATCCCCCTTAGAGGCGCTGATGACTAAGCCGCCTTCAGTGGTTTCAAAATTCACATCATCAAGGCCGATCCTTCCCATGCCAGCTGTGAATTCTTCCTTGACGGACTCAACCTTGCCTTTGCGGGCAACGCCGGGCATTTGCACTTGGCGAGCGTCCTCAAAGGTTGAACTTCCGAGATGGGCAGTCGGATACCAAAGGCCATACTCCTGCAGGTTGCTGGAGAACGCCTGAATGTCAGGCGCAACCATCTTGTAGACGGTGATGCCTTTCTTCTCGTCGTAGTCTGCTTGCACATGGCAGAGGGCGAAGTCAACCAGCGCTTCGCGTTGGTGGCGGTCGAGAACGTTCCACTTGTTGGCGGCCAGCTCGACCAGCAGGTCGTAGTCGAGGCCAAAGGCGGGTGCCCAGGCGGGCGGCTTGTAGGCCTTGGCCCAGACTTCACGGCCTTTGACCACGGCGGCCTCATCGCGCATGAGCACGCCGATGCGCAATTCATCAAGACCGTGTTTCTCGGCCAGGCGTTCGACCAAGCCGACTGCTTCATTTGGGGCAGGTGAAAATTCAGTTGCCATCTTGTTCCTCCGGTTGTTGCGATTGGGTTTCAAGCAGATCAAAAAGAGTAGGCGCGAGCTTTTGCGTCTCAATGTCCTGCATGTAACGCAGGCCGTACTTGTAGTAATCAGGGTTGAGTTCGGTGCCAAAGCCACGCCGGCCATTCTTCACGGCGCAGTAAGGGACAGTGAAAAGGCCAGCAAACGGATCCGCCACCAAGTCGCCGGCGTTGCTGTAGCGCTCAATCAGGCGTTCAACAATGTCAAAGGGCAGCGGGCAAACGTGGTTCTCAAGCCGCTTGCGGCTTTGCTCGGCGTTGAGGCCGCGCATGAAGTTGACGTCTGTCCACACCCGATCGCTGGGCGATTCAACGGCATTCATCAGGAAGGACTTGGACAGAGCATTCTTGCGCTCCAGCCTGTCCATCTCGCCCACGTGCGCCTGGTAGTCGTACCAGGCCTCGGCTTCCCACGGCTGCAGCAGCCGGTCACCGTTCGAGCGCCAGAAAGAATGAGCATCCAGCTGCCAGCGGCCAATGCTGTAGGCGTCCTTGCTCTTGACCACCGGCACGTCGGCGTAAGCGTCTGAGTTGTCAGAAGGGGGCTTGCGGAACAGCAGCACATACTCCGGCAGGCCGACGCCCATCTTGGTGCCGTCCTTGCACATCTCGGTGTAGCCAAGGCGGTAGGTGCTGTTGTTCTCGCGCACCACGTCGGTGACGACGGTGATGCGGCCCTGGTACAGAAAGCCGTGCTTCTGGAAGGCGGCCACGGTCTTGTCGCTGAACGGGTTGACGAACAGGAAGCCCTCGCCCTGCCAGCCGTACATGATGCGGTCTTTGACATGGATGCAGGCCATCCGGCCGGGCTGCAGCGATCGGTACATCTCTGGGATGAGGAAGTCCATCTGCTTGAAGAAGGTGGCGTCATCCTCGTTGTGGCCGAAGTCATTCAGGCTGGCGACGTACTCGTAGTGATTGCCAAAGGGGATGCTGGTCAGCCACAAGCCGATGGAGCTATCCGGCAGGTTACGGCTCTCCTCCACGCAGTCGTTGTTGATGGCTGTGAATAGCTGGCCATCGTGCTGCTGCCGGGCAACGCCCAGCGATCGGGATGCGGTGGAGCGCAGCGCTTCCTCGCTCAAGCCATGCTCGCGGATGATGGCGCTCATGCGGGCGGTCAGCTCGTCGTGCTGGCGCCATTTGCGCTTGAGCACGTCCACTACTCCATCCTCGCTCTCGGCGTAGATGATGTGGATATCTACGGGCTGGGTTTGCTGAAAGCGATGCGTGCGGTGCACGGCCTGAATGAAGTCTTGGAAGCGGTAGTCAACGCCCAGGAAGATGTTGGAGTGGCAATGGCGCTGGAAGTTGCATCCGGATCCGGCGATCTCTGGCTTCGTGGCCAGCACCGGAATACGGCCGTGCGAGAAGTCGAGGATGTGCTGCTCACGGGTTTCCAGATCCTGCGAACCGTAGACCGTGACCGCCGCGGGGATGTGCTCCTCAATGGCGGAGCGCTCAGCCTCCAGATGGTGCCAGATCAGCCAATGCGTATCCTGGCCGTTTTGAGACATGATTTCCTGCGCCTTGGCCAGGCGAGCGCTCAGCGTGGCGCGCTTCTCTTCGCTGGCCTCTCGCACGCCGCCGGCCGCATCCAGCAGCAGCCGGTGCTGGCCGAAGCTGTCGGTCTGGCCGAAAGCGCGGGAGTGGTCTACCGGAATGCGGTGCCAATGCACACGCATTTCAGGCAGGTCGTAGCCCTCATCTGAGTGGCCGAGGTCACTGGGCTTGTTGATGAACAAGGCCCAGCTGGCCACCCAGGTCCAGAATTCCTTTTCGAGGTGCGGGTGAACCGTGAGGTCGCCGGCTTTGTCGGGATTGCGCTTGAACCAGCGCGTCAGCGCCTGGCCACGGTCCATGTGGCCGAGGAAGTCAGCATAGTTGATGATCTCGTTGTAGTTGTTCGGGCTTGGGGTGGCCGTGGCCACATAGCGGAACGGGATGTCCTTGCAGGCACGCTCAAAGACGGCGTAGGTGTCGCTGCCCAGGGAGCGCAGCACACTGCCTTCGTCGAGCGAGATGCCGGTGAACTGCGCCGGCGTGATGTGGCCTTCACGGATGCGCTCGTAGTTGGTTACCAGGAAGGGCGTGTCAGCCGCTTCAACCTCGGCATCTGTAGCCACGTACTTGAACGGCACACCCAGGCGGGGTCCGTCTTCGTCGATGAATTGATGGCGCACGCCCAGCGGGGTCACCACCAAGAACTTACCGCCGTGCTCTTCTACGATGATGCGGGCGGCTTCTACTTGGGCATGGGTCTTGCCAAGCCCAAAGCTGGCCGCCAGCAGCCCGCGGCCGATACGCAGCATCCAACGGATGGCGTCTGCCTGGTGAGGCAAAGTGCTGTGGTGCAGGCGAGATGCAGGCACATCAATGCCTGTCCACTCGACCACAGCCACTTTGGCTTTCAGGAAGTCGGTGTATTGATCGGTCATCGCAAGCGCTCTATGTAGTCAGGGGCGAACACGCCGTTGGCGGCATTGCGTTGTTGCAGACCGTGGTCGACTTCGTCGATGGCTTCGTTGGCAGCGTCACGGATGCGCTGCAGCTCAGTCAGGGCGAGCACAGGGTCAGACTTGGCCCAGAACTTGCGCAGGCTGGTGATGGCGTTCAAAGCCAGTTGGGTGATTGCTTTCATGTGTCCTCTTAGTGCTCGATGAAGTCGGCGAATTCGCCGTTCACGTACTTCTGGCGAGCCTCTTCAGAATTGGGGTCTATTTCCGGGGGGTCATTGCGAAGCATGGTCACCAGAAGGCCCACGCCAGGTGAGCCTTTCTTCTGCCAGCGGGCAATATCGGCCTTGATCTGGTCGGGGGTTTTGGTGAGGTCGCGCGCTAAGCGGGAGCGTTCCGGCTCAGTTACGGCTGACAAGACTTCGTATCTCGCGCTCTCTACTGCATTACTGAATACAGCAACAGCTTCTAAACCTTGTTGGTTTTGTTGTTCTGCTGTTGTTGTATTAACTGCAGCCTCCCAAAAGGGAAAACTGTCCGGAATTCCGGACTCAGTCCGAAACTCTGGACTGGCAAAACTTGTCCGGATTATTGGACTGGGGAGGAAATGGATGCGCAGCTTGCCACCCCCGACGCTCTCTGAACGCAGCCAGCCGAGCTCGGTCATTGCTTTGAGGTGGGTATAGAACGCACTGCGCCCGAGATCGAGGAAAGACAGCAGCTCACCAAGGTCGAGGGCAGGCGTGTGCTTATAGTTGTTGACCCAGGCCAGGCCGCGCAACTCGTCATAGGTCTGTTTGACCGGTGCGGAGGCGCGTGGGTCACGGCTGTATTTGATTGCAGCGGGCACGTTGACGTATTGCGGAGGGATGCGAATGCTCACTCAGCCCCCTGGTCAAGAAGGGTCAGCTGCATCAATTCCGGATGCTGGACGCGGAGGTCTATGAGCGTATCGATCACATGGCGAATGTGCACATCCAGCTCTGGCTTGTATTCAGCCACCAGAGCAGACTCCCCATTGACCTTGAGTAGCTGGCACCAAGTGCCGCTTGCAGGGAACATGAGCCGCACCTGGTCCATCTCACCCATAAAAAACAGGCGCGGGCTAGTTTCCTGCGTCCACCCGATAATGAGGCCGTTGAGTGTGCCGATTGGGCGGCCAGGTATGCTCGCCACTTCGTAGCGGTCGCTCACGCCTGAGCTCCTTCTTGCTGCGCCGCCAGGTTGAGCGCCACGGCGTCGCGATAGCAGGCGTAGATGTCGGCATAGGCTGGGCTGACCGCCGCATTTGCAGCAGCATCAATAATGTGCCAGCCACCGATCGTGGCCTCGATCCGGTAGCGTGCTCTCACTCGTCCTCCGGCGAAACCCACACGATGCGGTGGTCGCGCAGAATGCCGCGAAGGGGAATGCGCACGATGGCCTGTTCTTGGATTGTCTGCGCCAGGACAGTTCCGCGGGAGATGCCGGGTGTGGTGGTGATTAGCCCCTCAGCCGCCATTTTGTGCAGGTAGCACCTCGTCACACAGGTTGACGAGATGCCAGCCGCCTTAGCAAACTCGCGGATGCTTGGCGGGGGAAGCCCCTTTGACTGGTTGTGGCGCAAAAGCTGCAAGATGGCCTGCTTGCGCTTATGAACACGCTCAGGGTTTGGGCTTTTGCCAGTCATCGCAACAATCCCAGGGCCAAGGCCATATAGCAGACGACGAACAGTAATGCGCCAATGAAGTAGATGTGTGCTTTCTTGGCGCCGATAGGGCGTAGTTGGCTGTCTTGCTTTTCTTGCTCCATATCGTCCTCGTGGTGTAGTGGGCGGTTGATCATGCTGAGGCCAGCAGGTCTTCCATGCGGATTTGATCGGGGGATTGCAGCCCCGCATGTGTTTCTTGGTTGCGCACGCGGCGCGCGATGTTGGCGATACGCATCTTGTCTTTGGCCAGGTGGGCGCGTAGTTCGGCCTCGTCTTTGGCGGCGAAGTAGCCCGATTTCAGCGAGCCACAGATCCAGCAACCGCGCTCTTCGTTGCGCAGCTCCTCAAGCATGTCGCGCATCTTGCGGTCGCTGACATTGGCACCCAGGCGCAGGCATAGCTCCTCTTTGAGAACAGAGCGCTTGATGCGGTTCTCGTGACCGAGGTGCTCCGCCAGGATGAGCAGCAAGAAGTGTTTGATGCTGTCGTTGAGGTTCTTGGCAGCCATGCGATGCCCCTTCCCACTTGGCCGGCGGCCGCCAGGTGCCGCCAGCCTGCATTTGGTGTCGGTGGTGATCCAGGCGCCTGGCCGCCTGGTTTACGCAGGATCTAGCGGCCTGCGTAAAAGTGGGATGGGCTGGATTTGAACCAGCAACCTGACGCTTATCTGGCGCCTGCTCTATCCGGTTGAGCTACCATCCCGATGTGCTCGTCTCTCCGAGCCGTCACGCCACTGCTTGCGCTTCCTGGCAGGTGTCGCCTTCACAAAAGGTTTTTGTAGCGCGGGGTGGATTTGAACCACCGGCCTCCAGGTTATGAGCCTGGCGAGCTGCCGCTGCTCTACCGCGCTGTGCCCTGGCTGGCATTGGCTCAGCCAGGGGTCAACCGAAGGAGAAAGAAGAAACTGCGCTGAGCGCTTGCCACGAACGCCCATCCAGCGACACGAGGTGAGGGGGGCACCCCGCGCCGCTGGATCGACATTCGTGTGCACAGACGCCCAGATCAGCCCTGCAACAGGTGAGGGGGGGCACCCGCTGCAGGAGCTGACTTGGATGTCTGTAACGAAATAAAAAAGACACCTAGTCAGGTGTCTCAGTTGTTTCTGGTTATTTTTAGAGTGAGTCTGTCAAGGTCGAACTCTAAGCCCTTGGTCGTGAGTTCGAATCTCACTCTCGCCACAAAAAATCCCCGTAGCTACGGGGATTTTTGTTTACCCCCACGCCGGCTGCATTGCTCCTGCCCTGATCAACTATCTATGTAAAATAGGCGCCATGCTTCACATTGACGCGCAAACCGCGCGCCGCTACATTCTCGGTAAGCAAGGCCTGTGGCCGGGGCGCCGCTGGCAGGGCGCCCGCGGCACACAGCAGGCCATGCGTGCCATGGAGTATCTGCAGCTCGATCCGCTGCAGATCATCGCCCGCAGCCAGGATATCAAGCTGCACGGCCGCGTGCTGGAGTACCGCCCGGGTGACTGGGAGCGCCCCACCTACCAGCAGCGCAAATTCTTCGATTGGGGCGGCTGGTTGGCCGTGCGCCCGATGGATGAGCTGCCGTACTGGCGCGTGGTCATGCGGCGCGAGCGCGAGGAAGCGCAACGCCTGCGCAGCAGCGCACACGAGCACGCCGCGGCCATCGCCGAGATGCGCCAACTGCTGCGCCAGCGCGGCACGCTGAGCAATCGTGATTTCAAGATGGCCGAGCGCCAGCGCACCGAAAGCTACCGTGGCCGCAAAGACAGCGCGGTGGCGCTGTACTACCTTTGGCGCACCGGCGAAGTGATGACCCATCATCGCGAGAACTTCGAGCGCGTCTATGCCCTCACGGAAGCCGTGGCGCCCGCCGAGCTGATCTATGAGGCCAGCGATGCGGATACCGACCGTTTCCTTTTCCTCAAAGAGGTGCGCTTCAACGGCCTGACGCGCCTCAACCGCACCGCCGATGTGTTCTTTCGTGGCGTGCCCACGGAGAAGGCTCAGCAGATCGTTGGCGATATGCTGGCCAAGGGGGAGCTGATTGAAGTGCAAGTGGAGGGCTGGAAGCATATCTACTGTGCTGTGGGCCGCGACCGCAAGCTTTTGCAAACCCTGGCTGCCGGGCGCGTGCCCACGGCCTGGGCGCCGCGCGGCCCCAGCACCCAGGAGGAAGTGACCTTCCTGGCGCCGCTGGAACCCGTCAGTGCCCGCGGCCGCGCCAAACTCTTATTTGACTTTGATTATGTGTGGGAGGTGTACAAGCCGGAGCCGCAGCGCAAATATGGCTACTACACCTTGCCGATCTTGTGGGGCGATCAGTTGGTGGGGCGCTTTGACAGCAAGCTGGATCGTAGCGCCAACCGCTATCACATTCTTGGCTTATGGCTCGAGAACGAAGCATTGGCGCAGAATGCAGACTTTGGCGATGCCCTGGCGCAGGGCTTTGCCCGCTTCGTGCGCTTTTTGGGCGCGGGCGGGCTGGATGCCAGCCGCGTGCAGTCGCCGCGGCTGCGCAAGCGCTTGGCTGCCCGCGGCTAGTACAAGGTAGGTTAAACATGGTGGGCAAGCAAATGAAATTCGCAATATGGCTACGTTGGGGGTTCTCATTGGCAGTGCTGGCGCTGGCCGGGCAGTTAGGCTGGTTTCTACGCGCTGGCCGCCCGATCTTTACGCACAATCGTGTCGATCGTGAGGTAGTGGAAGCACGCGTGCCAGCCGGGCCGGTGCGCATTGGCCGCCAGGAGAACAACCGGCGCGTGGGCCAGTTGGCACTGCAGCCACAGGAAGTGTGGCTGCCCACGTTTTGGATCACGCGCACGCCGATCACCAATGCTCAATATGCCCTGTGCGTGGAGGCGGGTGTCTGTGACCTGCCGCTGCGCCAGGAGCGCAACCCGCATTACTATGATCCTGCCTACGCGGATCACCCGGTGGTCTTCGTCTCCTGGTATGCCGCTGAAACCTATTGCGAATGGCTCGGCGGGCGCTTGCCCAGCGAAGCAGAATGGGAAAAGGCCGCCCGCGGGGCAGACGAGCGCACGTATGCCTGGGGCGAAGAAGACCCTGAGTGGTTTGGTACAGTGAACATCAATAACGCCCACGAAGGCACCATCGCGGTGGGTAGCAAACCGCGCAACGCCAGCCCTTACGGTGTGCTGGATATGGGCGGCAATGTGCGCGAGTGGGTGGCCGATTGGTACTTCGAGGATGGCTTGGAAGGTGCCGATGCCACGGCCAAAGTATTGCGCGGCGCCTCATGGTTTGACCCCGGCAAGTTTGCGATGGCGTTCAGCCGCCTATACCATGTGCCCAACTCGCCGGGGCAAAATCGCGGCTTTCGCTGCGCCTTTGACTAAGCCTAAAGCTGCCCGCATACGGCATAATTTGCCGATACTCTTAGCTCGATCTGTGAGGTCGCGATGAAATCAAAACCTGTCTTGTTTTTGCTTGCAATACTCCTGGCCAGTTGTGCGTATCCTACGCAATCGCCCGCCGTAGCGCCCGCCACCGAGGCGCCAGTGCAGGCCAGCACCAGCCAGCCGGAAGCGCCCCTGGCGGTGACGGCGATTCCTACGCCGGCCTTTGAAACCCAGCTCTTTAGCGATGCGCAGGGGCGCTTCCATCTCGACTACCCGACCAGTTGGCAGATCCTGGGCGGCGAAAGTGGCGCGCGCGGCAGCTACGTACAGATCCTTTCATGGGATCCAGGCCCGGCGGGCTTTGAAGAAGTGCCGGCCGGCGAAAGCCTGCTACAGATCGCTGAATACCAGTGGGACCCCAAGGGGGACCTAGCCGCACGGATGAGCATGCGCCGCACTGCCATCGAAAGCTCAGGCACGCAGATCGTTAGCGAAGATCACGTAACCCCCGCTAATGGCCCGGCGGGAGTGCGCTGGCTGCTGCTGGATAGCCAGGGCAAAGAAAGCGTGCTCTACCTATTTGTGCTCGGCGATAGCTATCTGGAATTGGCCGGCATCGGCGATCTACAGTTGCTGGATCAAGTGATCAGCACCTTTGACTACGGCGCCTGACCGCGAAACAAGAAAAGGCCCTGGCATTCGCTAGGGCCTTTTTTTTATGCCGGCTGGCGATAGCCCAGCAGGCGTAAGGCATTGCCCACCACCAGGAGTGTGCTGCCTTCATGCAACAAGACGGCAAAGCCCAACTGCACCAGCCCGAAGACGGAGCTCACCACCAAGAGCGCGATGACCCCCAGCGAGAGCCATAAATTTTGCTGGATGATGCCACGGCTGGCGCGGCTGAGGCCCACTGCGAAGGGCAGCGTCTCCAGATCGTCGCCCATCAGCGCCACATCGGCGGTCTCCAGCGCTACCGCTGTGCCAGCGCCACCCATGGCAATGCCTACCGTGGCGCGCGCCAGCGCCGGCGCATCGTTGACGCCATCGCCCACCATGGCGATGGCGCCATACTCCTGCTCGAGCTCCTCAATGCTTTCCAGCTTGTGCTCAGGCAGCAGGTTGGCGCGCACCTCGCTGATTCCCAGGGGTGCGGCGATCTGCTGCGCCACCGCGGCATGATCGCCGGTGAGCATCACTAGATGATCCAGCCCCAGTTGGCGCAGGCGCGCCAGCACCGCGGCGGCCTGCGGGCGCGGCGTATCTGCTAGGGCCAGCAAGCCCAGCAGGCGCGCGCCGTGGCTCACCAGCATGGTGGAGCGCCCGGCCGCTTGCAGCTCGGCCAGGCGCTGCTCGAGCGGGCTATCCAGCACCAGGCGGCTCTCTTCGCTGAGCAGCGCGGGCGTGCCAATGCGCACCTGCTCGCCGGCCAAGGTACTGCGCACGCCGCGCCCAGGGATGTTCTCCAGCCCGCTGGCACTGGGTAGCGCCAGTTGCCGCTCGGCGGCGGCCTGCACGATCGCCTGGGCTAGCGGGTGGTTGGAATGCCGCTCCACCGCTGCGGCCGTGCGCAGCAGCTCGATTTCATCGCTCGCCGCGCTAGGCACGATCTCGGTGACGCGGAAGCGCCCCTGGGTCAGGGTGCCTGTTTTGTCGAAGGCCATCGCTCGCAGGCGGCCGAGGTTCTCTAAATGCACGCCACCTTTGATCAGCACGCCGTTGCGGGCGGCTTGGGCAATGCCCGCCAGCACCGCCGCCGGCGTCCCGATCGCCAGTGCGCAGGGCGAAGCCGCCACCAGCAGCAGCATGCCGCGGTAGAAGCTGGCTTGCCACGCCATCCAGCCGAAGAGCGGCGGCAGGGCCACTACCAACAGCGTGGCGATAAACACCGCCGGCACGAAGCGGCTGGTAAACCGGTCGGCAAATTGCTGCGTGGGGCTTTGCTGGCTTTGTGCCTCGGCCACCAGCTTCATTACGCGGGCCAGTGTGTTATCGGCCGCCAGGCGGGTGACCTCGATCTCCAGCGCGGCGTTCTGGTTTACGCTGCCAGCGAAGACCTCTGCGCCGGGGCCTTTTTCCACCGGCACACTTTCACCGGTGATCGGGCTTTGATCCATCAGGCTGTTCCCCTGGGCCACCCGGCCATCCACAGCAATGCGGTCACCCGGGCGCGCCACCACCACATCGCCCAGGCGTAGTTGCTCCACCGGCGTTTCAATCAAGGTGTCCCCGCGCTTGAGCTGCGCGGTTTTGGGCATCAGCTCGCCCAGCGCGTTGATCGCATTGCGCGCCCGGTCGAGGGCATAGTGTTCGCCGGCGTGACCGATGGCGAACAGTAACAGCAGGAAGGCGCCCTCGCTCCACTCGCCGAGAATGGCCGCGCCAGCGGCGGCCGCCAGCATCAGGATATCGGTATCCAGCTTGCCTTTGAAAAGCGCGGGCAGGGCGTGGGTGGCAACATCGTAGCCGCCGGCGATATAGGCCAGGATGTACAGCGTGGTGCTCAGGGCGGTGGGGAAGCCAAAGAAACGGGCGCCCAGCCAGCCGGTGAGGAAGCAGGCCGCCGCCAGCGCCACCAGCAGCAGCGTCCAGCGCTCTTGCATCCAGTGTGGCAGGAATGTGGGGGCGCTGCCGTGGCTGTGGCCGTGTTCACCGGCGTGGGCATGCTCGTGGGAGGCGTCAGCAGCGGGTGGCGGCAGCACGCGCACGCCCATGCTGTGGATCGTTGCCAGAATCTCGGTGCGCAGCAGTTGGCGGCTGTCGTAGGCAATGAAGATCAGCCCGGCGGCATAGTTCACGTTGGCATGCAACATGCCGGGCAGGGCCGCCAGCTGGCGTTCAAGGCTGAGGGCGGCATCGGCTACGTTGAGGCCGGCGAAGGCCAGTTGCTCGTGGCGAAACTGGCTGGTGACCGCCGCGCCGGTCTCGCGGGCCAGGCGCTCTACGCCAGCCAGCGAGATCAGGTTCGGGTCGAAGTGCAGGCACAGCTCGGCATGTGTGCCCGCGCTGACGATGTGCGCCTGCGAGATGCCGCGTTGCGCGCCTAGCCGGGTGGTGAGGTGCTGGGCGCAATCATCACCGGCTTCCATCTCAGGCAAGATCAACTCAAGTTCCAGCTTAACTTTGTGTTGCATGCATCCTCGGATAATGAAATCTGTTTTCAATACATGAGCAGTTGTTCATGTGTTTTTGCAAAAAAATCAGCCGCGATGTTGCGCGTGCAGCAGGCCTTGTTCGAACAGCTTGCGCACATGCTCATCATCCAGGGCGTAGTAGACGTGGCGCCCTTCTTTGCGGAAGCGCACCAACTTCAATAGGCGCAGGTGGCGTAACTGGTGCGAGATGGCTGATTGGCTCATGCCCAGCACGTCTTGCAGATTGTGCACGCAGGCTTCATTCTCCAGCAGGAGTGAGATCAGGCGCAAACGCGTCGGATCGCTGAGCGCTTTGAAGATCTCGGCCAGGCGCTCGGCGGAGCGCTGCGGCAGCAGGTCTTGCTCAAGGCGGGCCAGCTCGCGGGCGTCGCTGTGGCTGCGGGGTAGGGCTTTGGTGGCCGGCATGATATATGAATAACTGCTCATATATTACAGCTACTGGGCTCATGCGTCAAGGCTACGGCTTGTTTGCTAAAATCAGGACATGCTGATCTTGCTACATTCTTCGAAAGCGATGCGCAGCGCCCCGCAGGCGGGGTTGGCCCAGCCTGCCTTGCTGGCGCAGGCGCGCCAGTTGGCCGCCTACCTGCAGGCGCTCAGCGCCGAGGAGTTGGCGCGCATGATGAAGCTTTCGGCGCCCTTGGCGCTCAAGACCCAGGCGCTGCTGGCGGCCTGGACGGATGCGCCGGCGGCGCAGACCGCTGCGCTGGACAGTTTCATCGGGGACATCTACAGCGGCATGCAAGCCCCCAGCCTGAGCGCCGCCGAACGCAATTACGCCAACAAGACCTTGCGTATTCTCTCCGGCTTGTATGGGGTGCTGCGCCCGCTGGATGGCATCGCACCGTATCGCCTGGAGATGGGCTACAAGCTGCCCGGGTTGCCCGCCAAGAACCTATATGCGTATTGGGGCGCGCAGGTGGCGCAGCAGTTGCCGCAGGCTGGCCCCGTGGTGAACCTGGCGGCGAAGGAATATTCGGATGTGGTCACCGCGTATATCGATGCAGCTCGCCTGGTGACGCCAAAATTCCTGACGATCAACCGTAAGACCGGCGAGCCGGCTTTCGTTACTGTGCATGCCAAGGTGGCGCGCGGCGCTTTTGCGCACTGGTTGCTGGTGAATCGCGTTGAGGCGCCGGATGAGCTGGCCGGGTTCAATGCGATCGGCTATCGCTACGACAAAAAGCGCAGCACGCCGCAGGCGCCGGTTTTCGTGTGCAAAGACTTTGGCGGCACTGGGCTAAGCATTCGCTTGCAAGACAAACAGGGGCTGAGCTGACCCTCAGCGCACACAATTGCAAACCCATTAATCTGTCACTTAGCGGATTTTTAACTTCATTTTTGTCAATTCGCTTGACATTAGCACCCCAGTCGCTATACTTGCAATCGATAAGCGCCTGGGTGCCCCCCTCACCTAGGCGTTTGTCGCTTTAAAAGGGCAGGTGAGGGGCTATGATAAACTAGCCAAGTCCCGCTTTTCCCCAAAGGATTTGGTATGGCCCAAACAGCAAATTCCAATTTTGTGCGTGAAGACATTCTCGCCGACTATCGGCTGGCGTATCGCAGCCGCCAGGCTAGCTTGATCGGCCGCCGCGAAGTGCTGAGTGGCAAGGCCAAGTTTGGCATCTTTGGTGATGGCAAAGAGCTGGCGCAGATCGCCATGGCGCGTGCGTTCCAACCCGGCGATTTTCGCTCAGGCTATTACCGTGATCAAACCTTCATGTTCGCCATCGGCCAGCACACCCTGGATGAATTCTTTGCCCAACTGTTTGCCAATACGGATCTGAACGCTGAGCCGGCCACCGCTGGCCGCGCCATGAACGCGCACTTTGCCACGCGCAGCCTCAACCCAGACGGCTCGTGGAAGGCGCTCAGCGAGATCAAAAACTCCTCATCGGATATCTCGCCCACTGCGGCACAGATGCCGCGCCTGGTGGGCCTGGCCCATGCTTCCAAACTCTATCGTGAGGTCGAGGCGCTGCACGCGTTCACCCAGTTCTCGCGCCGGGGCAATGAAGTTGCCTTCGGCACGATTGGCAATGCCAGCAGCGCCGAGGGCGTCTTCTGGGAGGCGGTGAATGCCATCGGCGTCTTGCAGGCGCCCGCGGTGCTCTCGATCTGGGATGATGGCTACGGCATTTCGGTGCCCAACCAGCACCAACTCACCGCCGATCTCTCGCGCCTGCTCTCCGGCTTCCAACGCAGCCCCGGCGGCCGCGATGGGTATGACATTTACACTGTGCCCGGCTGGGATTACCCCGCCTTGCTCGCGGCCTACGCGCAGGCGGCCGCCAACGCCCGCCAGCAGCACACCCCGGCGATCCTGCACATCACCGAGCTCACCCAGCCCCAGGGGCACTCCACCTCAGGCAGCCACGAGCGCTACAAGAGCGCCGAGCGCCTGCAATGGGAGCAGGAGTATGACTGCCTGCCGCGCTTCCGCCAGTGGATCGTGGCGCAGGGCATGGCTACCGAGGCCGAACTGGACGCCTGGGAGCAGGCGGATAAACACGAAGTCGAGACGATCCGGGCGCGCGCCTGGGATGCCTATACCCGGCCGATCCTGCAGGAGATGCAAACCTTTGGCGATATGCTCACCGAGGTGGCCGGCGCTTCGGCGCACGCTGCCGAGCTGAACCAAATGCTGGCCGCCATGCAAGCGGCCGCCACGCCGCTGCGCCAGGATATGCATGTGGCCTATCGCAAGGCGATGACGCTGCTCAAGGATGAGCCGCTGCCTGGCAAGCCGCTGTTGGTGCGCTGGAAGCAGGAGCAAGAGGCGCAGGCCGCCGAGCGCTACGCTTCGGCGCTGTATTCGCACAGCGCCGAACGCGTCCCCGAGGTTAAGCCCGTGTATAGCGAGCAATCGCCAGCCTTGAATGGCTTCGAAATTGTCAACCGCGGCTTCAATGCCATTCTGGCGCGTGATCCGCGCGTGGTGGCATTTGGCGAAGATCTCGGCCTGCTGGGGGATGTGAATCAAGGCTTCGCCGGCCTGCAAGGACTGTACGGCGCGCAACGCGTCGCCGACACCGGCATTCGCGAGGCTACCATCATGGGCCAGGCCATCGGCCTGGCGCTACGCGGCCTGCGCCCGATCGCTGAGATCCAATACCTCGATTATCTGCTGTATGGCCTGCAAATTCTTTCGGATGATGTCGCCACCCTGCATTGGCGCACGCGCGGCGGCCAGAAGGCACCGCTGATCGTGCGCACGCGCGGCCACCGCCTGGAGGGCATCTGGCACTCTGGCTCGCTGATGGCCGGGGCGCTGCACCTGCTGCGCGGCATGCTGGTGCTGGTGCCCCGCAACATGACCCAGGCGGTGGGCTTCTACAATACCTTGCTGGCGGCCGACGAGCCGGCGCTGGTGGTGGAGGTGCTCAACGGCTACCGCTTGAAAGAGCGCCTGCCGGATAACCTGGCCGAGTTCACCGTGCCGGTAGGCGTGCCGGAAGTATTGCGCGAGGGCGATGACGTGACTGTGGTGACTTATGGCCCGTTGTGCCGCATCGCCGCGGAGGCCGCCGAGGCCCTGGCGGCGCACGGCATCCAGATGGAACTGATCGATGTGCAATCGCTAATGCCGTTTGATTTGCACGGCCGCATCGTCGAATCGCTCAAGAAGACCAATCGCATTCTCTTTCTGGATGAGGACGTGCCCGGTGGCACCAGTGCGTTTATGCTGCAAGAAGTGTTGGAGAGGCAGGGCGGCTACCAATGGCTGGACGCCGCGCCGCGTACGCTGAGTGCCGCGGCCCATCGCCCGGCCTATGGCAGCGATGGCAATTACTGGTCGAAGCCCAATGTGGAAGATATCTTCTACACGGTGTACCGCATGCTGCACGAGGCGCAGCCACAGCGCTACCCGATTTTCTTTTAGGCTTCAGGGGGAAGCAGCGGCAGGCGCACCTCAAAGGTGGTGCCTTGCTCGGGCTGGCTATCCAGGCGGATCTCGCCGCCGTGCAGCTCCACGATCTCTTTCACTAGCGCCAGGCCCAGGCCAGTGCCGCCGAAGCGGCGTGAGCTGCTGCCATCCACCTGATAGAAGCGCTCGAACACGCGGCTTTGCTGCTCGGGCGGGATGCCAATGCCACTATCGTGGATGCGCAGGCAGATCGACGCGCCTTCCACGTTGGCCCGCAGGCTGACGCGGCCCGCGCTGGGGGTGAATTTGATCGCATTGTCCAGCAGGTTATTCAGCATGGTGCGCAGCAGCGTTTCCTCGCCACGAATGGGGGGTAGGCTGGCCGGCACCTCCCACTCCAGCACGATCTGGCTGGCGAGTGCCTGGGTGCGCTGGTGCGGATAGAGTGTATTGAGCAGATCGCCCAGATAGAGGGTTACAAAATCATTGCGTTGGTCCTGTACGTTCAGCAATGAGGTCAGATCCTCCACCAGGCGGGTGAGCATTTGCGTGCGGCGGGCGATGATCTCTACCGGTTCGTGGTATTCGGCGGGCAGGGGGCCAAGGTCACCACTGCTGAGGATTTCGATATAGCCACTGACGATCGCCAGCGGGGTACGGAATTCGTGCGAAACGTTCTGCACGAACTGGTCGCGCAGGCGCGCCAGCTCCTCCTGCTGTTTGAGCGTCTCGGCTAATTCTTCGGCGCGGCGCTCGGTATCGCTCAACAGGCGAATGCGCTCCAGTGAGAGCGCGATCTGCCCGGCCAAGGCTTCGAGGAGCTGCAAATCGTTCTGGCTGAAGGCGTGCGGTGCGTGGTTCTCCGTATCGAGCACACCGATGACCTCATTCTTCACGCGCAACGGCACGCACAGCTCCGAACGCACGCGCTCATCCACCATCAGGTAATCCGGGTCACGTTTTACGTCACCCACCAGCAGAGGTTTGCCAGTTTGCGCCACCACGCCAGTGATGCCACGCCCCAGCGGGATGGCCGGGGCACGATAGGCGCCATCCTGATGGTAGGCCTTGTGTTCCAGCACCTTGCGCTTGGGGTCTATCAGCAGGATGCCAAAATTCTCGGAGAACAGGGATCTGCCGATGACGTTGGCGGCTTGGCGCAGGAACTCCTCTTCGTCGGAGGCCTCCATGCCAGCCAGGGCGATGGCGTGCAGGGCGCGGGTCTCTTCCAGGTGGCGGCGCGAGAGTTGCAGCAGACGCTTGTTGTAGATCACCGTGCCCAGCTGCGTGCACAGCACTTGCAAGGCGTTGAGGTCGTCCATATCCAGCGAGGTTTGGTTGCTGATCACATCCAGCACGCCGAACAACCGCGTGCCTTCCATAATTGGCACGGCAATCTCCGAACGTGCCTCGCCCAGATCGGGGTGATGCAGATACAACGCGTCGCTGTGCACATCGCTGGCCAGGTACGGCCTGCGCGTGCGGGCGACGTGGGCAATGATGCTGCGCGTGGCGTTGGCCTCGCCGAGCGAGAAGCTGGGCATGGCGCTATACACCTGGCCGCCCTGGCTGAGTGGGTTGAGCGAGAGTTCGCTGGTGCCCTGGCTGAGGGTGAGGATGGATACGTGATGCAGCGCAAAGCGCTCGGCGATGACTTGCGTCACTGCTTTGAGAAAATCGTCCACATCGTCGCTGGCCGTGGCCGCCAGGCCAATATCGGCGGTGGCCTGTAGCTGCGCGCTGCGCTGGCTCAGCAAAGAGTGGCTGTGCGCCGCGCTGGATAATGACGTGCGGATGGCGTGCTCGCCAATGATCACCATCAGCGCCACCAGCCCGAAGTTAAGCACGATGGTGATGATCGGGGCCCAATCCGGCGTGCTGGCGCCGGCCGCGCTCCAGGTCATGTACACCACCGCCAGCCCGCTGAGCGCCGCCACGCTGAGGCCGCCGGCGCGCCCGAGGAGCACGCCGGCCACCAGGATCACGGTGTACAGCGTGCTCACCCCGGCGCTGGTCACCTGGCCCAGCTCCATCGCGGAGGCGGTGACCACCAGCCAGAGGCCGAGCACATAGCCGCCTGCGGCCAGGCGCGGTTGGCGCAGGTGCAGCAATAGCAAGCAGGTGCCCATGAGCAGGGCCACCAGCAACTCAAAATAGGGATTCAGAAAGGGGGTGCGCGGCAGCACCAGGGTGAGTACCAGGTGCACGGCCATGATGAACAGGCCGACCCACAGCATAAAGTTGAGGATGCCGGCAAATCGGCGAGTGTGCGGATCTGTGAAGTGGGGGGCGCGCAGGAACTTTGGCCAGCGCACGCGTGGAAGCAAAGACCCCCCCTGAGCTGGACCCGGTGCAGGCTTCATGGCTATGGCGGCGTCAGCTACTTTTTCTTGGCCGGCTTCGGGCTGGCAAGTTCGACGGGCAGGTGGCGCAGATCAATGGCAGCTTCGTCGCACAGCAGCATAGCACGCTCTAAAACGTTGCGCAACTCACGGATATTCCCCGGCCAGTCATACTCATTCAAGGCCTGCATGGCCTGCGGAGTAATGTCTTGAATGTTGCGGCCCATGCGCATATTGAAGTGGCGCACGAAGAAGCCCACCAATTCGGGGATGTCTGGCTTGCGCTCGCGCAGCGGCGGCACGTTCAGCTCCAGCACGTTGAGGCGATAGAACAGGTCTTCGCGGAAATCGCCTTTTTCGATCAGCGCCTGCAGGTTGCGATTGGAGGCGGCCAGCACCTGCACATCGACTTTGATGAGGGTGGTGCCGCCCATGCGGTGAAAGCTGCGCTCCTCGAGGGCGCGCAACAGCTTGGCCTGCATATCCAGCGGCATCGAAGCGATCTCGTCGAGGAACAGCACGCCATCGTTGGCCAGCTCAAACAGGCCCAGCTTGCGCTTCTCGGCGCCGGTGTAGGCGCCCGCTTCGTGCCCGAACAATTCGGATTCGATCATGGTGCTTTGGAAGGCGGCACAGTTGATCGCCATGAAGGGCTTGTCTTTGCGCGCCCCCAGCTCGTGGATCGCCTTGGCCACCACTTCCTTGCCGGTGCCGGTTTCGCCGCTGATCAAGACTGAAACGGAGGATTGCGCCACGCGCTCGGCCAGCTCCATCATCGTCTTCATTGCCTGGCTGCTGCCCAGCACAAAATCATCGTACTGGGTTTGGCGCAGTTGCTGCAGCTCGCGGCGCATGGCAACGATCTCGCCAGCGCGCTGCACTGATTTTTCTACCTGCTTCAGATCGACCGGTTTCTGTAAAAAGTCGTGCGCGCCGCTCTTCATCGCTTCGACGGCCATTTCAATGTTGCCGTGGCCGGTGACTACGATCATCAGTGGGCGCATCACCATTGAGACGGTTTCCTCGAGTAGGGAGGTGCCTAGCCCGTCGGGCAACTGCACATCCAGCAACACAATATCCACCAGCCCCTGCTGGATGAACTCACGGCCGGTCTTCAGGTCTCCGGCTTCCAGCACCTCGTAATCCTTCTTCTTGAGGAAGGTAGCCACGTTGGTGCGGGCGGCTTTTTCGTCTTCAATGAGGAGTAACGTCATGCTCATGGGTGGGCAAATTCCTTTTTAGTTTTGTACCACGGGCAGGCGCAGCTTGAATAAGGTGCCGCCGGGGAAGCTTTCCAGGGTGATCTCGCCTTTGTGCGCCATCACGATGCGGCGCGTGATCGAGAGCCCCAGGCCGGTACCTTCGCCGCCTTTAGTGGTGAAGAAGGCTTCGAAGATGCGCGAGCGCAGTTCCTCCGGCACGCCGGGGCCATTGTCCGAGATGACCACTTCAACCATGCCATCGCCACTGGCGCTGACGTTGAGCGCCAGCAAGCCGCGCTCCTGGCCGCTCATCGCCTGCATGGCGTTGGTGAACAGATTAGTGAAGACTTGCTCCAAAGCGTGAGCATCGCCCATGATGAGTGGAATGTGCTCGCCTATATGCAAATGATCCTGAATGTTCTTGCGCTGCAGGCGCACGCGCCAGCGCGCCATCTGCTGGCGGCAGAATTCGGCGATGTCCATTGGCTCGGGCTGGTGGGCGCGGCCACGTGCCACGCCCAGCATTGAATGCATGTAGCGCGCCAGGCGCTCGCAATCCTCCAGCATGCTTTGCAATTGGGCATGGCTGGGATCGTTCTCGCTCAACCCCATTTGCATCACTTGCAAGCCGGTGCTGATGTTGTTGAGTGGGTTTTGCATTTCGTGGGCAAAGATGGCGGCCACATCGCCCAGCCAGGCGCGGTCGCTCATTTGCAGGGTCTGCAGGTGGAAGGCTTCGTGCTCGCTGAGATCACTGATCAGGATCGCCAGGCGGGCTAGCTTGCCCTGCGGCGCGATCGGGGCGATGCGTACCAACGCCAGAAATTCCTGCCCATCGCGGCGCAGTAGCTTGCGCTTGCCCACCTCCATCACCTGGTTGTTCTGCAGGGCCATCTCCAGCTCGGGCAGCAGCGTGCGCGTGCCGATCAGCACTTCTTGCACCGGGCGCTGCAAAACCTCATTCTGGGAATAGCCCAGCATGGCTTCGGCGGCCATGTTGAGCTCAGTCAATTGCAGGCTGGCGTCCACAAACAACACGCCATCTTGCATATGCTCGCGCAGCACGGCGGTGACCTGTTCGTGCTCGGCCAGGCGGGCGGCATCCCTGCGCCAGGCGTGCTGCACCTCGGCGTTGAGGGCCGCGGCGCTGGCGCTGGCACCCAGGATCTGCAGCAGGGTCAGCAGCACTTCGCTGGGCGCGGCGGTCTCGTCGGCGGCGGCCAGCAGGCCAGCCTCCGGATGGGTCAGGTCGAGCGGAGTGCTGGCCAGGTAGCTGAGCTTGCTGGCGTGAGCGGCGCGTTGCAATTGCGATTCGATCGGCCGCCCGGATTGCCATACTTTGGGCACGCGCAGCGTCGCCACGTCTTTGGCTTCCAGCGTGGCGGGGAAATCCATGCCGCTGCCGTGCACGGCTTGCACTTGCAGGGCGCCACTGGCGCTGGGCGTGTAGAGCACCAGATGCTGGGCGCCGGTGAGCAGCGCGCCGGCTTGCAGGATCTGGCGGTAAGCGGAGGAGAGCTCGGGCTGCTGGGCGGCCAGGCTGAGCATGTGCAAGGCTTCCCAGCGCTGGGCGGTATCCGTGGCGGCCGGAGCGCTGGCCGCGGTTTCCAGCATGATCGCCACCCAGTGCTCATTCCCATTCAGGTGGGTGAGGCTGGCCTGCACGGAAACCGGCTGGCTGTTGCGTTTGATCAGCGTGCTGGCCTGCTTGCCGCGCGCACTGGGCGCCAGGCCGGGCAGCAAGGTGGCAAGGTCCAGCTCGCTGAGTTCTTTGCGCGTATAGGCGCTCAACTCTGTGGCCGGGCCATTGGCAAACAAAATGCGCCCCGTGCGGGCGCTGGCAATCAATGCCGGGTGAGGGAGCAGATCCAGCAGGGCGTGGATCTCCTCGCTGCCGGCGCTGCGGCGTTTGAAGGGCGATAGATTGCTGATCGTCAGGGTCATGAGTAGGCAACCGCCTGCGGCTTGCGCAGATGCGCTGGCAGGATGCCCTCCATTGTGCGATATTTTGCCACCGTGCGCCGGGCTACATCGTAGCCTTCTTTCGCCAGCAATTTGGCCAACGCAGTATCGCTCAGCGGCTTGGGCTCATCTTTGACGATCTTCTTGAGTGCGGTGCGGATGTGCAGGCTGCGATCAAAGAATTGCGCCAGCGGCACGATCTTGCCCGAGGGCAACTCAACGGATTTGCCCGCCACGGCGCGCGACACAGTCGACTCGTGTACGCCCAACTCATCGGCAATCGTGGCGCGGGTGAAGGGGCGCAGGTGCGCATCGCCCCCCAGGATGAATTCGCGCTGCACCACCGCCAGCACCTGCATCAGGCGCACGATGGCTTGATTGCGCTGGGCCAGGCACTTGATCAGCAAGTTGGCCTGCTCCAAGTCGATCTTCCATTGCTCAGACTTGTCTTCCGGCGCTTCCTGCAGCGCCTGCTGGAAGAGCGGGTTCACGCGCAGCACGCCGCGCAGCGGCCAGGTGACTTCCACCACCATGCGCCCATCTTCCTGCATCTTGATGATCAGGTCAGGGCGCTGGTAGACCGGCGGCGTGTCGGTGGTCTGCGTGCGCAGGCTGCCCCAGTGGGCGCGGGCCGGGAACGGGTTCAGGTTGGCGGCGATGAATTCGGCCACTTGCTGGGCTTTGGCTTTGCTCACACCCAGCAGGCTGCCGAGCTCAGCATATTGTTTTTTGCTGAGTGCGTTAAGCCCATCGGTGATGGCACGCGCGCACAATTCGAGATTGGGCACTTTGTCGCCCAGGGAGCGCAATTGGATCAGCATGGCCTCGCTGGTGGAGGCCGCGCCAACGCCAACCGGGTCAGCCAGCATAATCATTTGCGCTACGTCTTCAACATCGGTAACAGGCACGTGGTAGTAGCGCGCCACTTCCAATAGGGGTACCGTGCGCAGGCCGTCATCATCCAGCGTGCTGAGCAGGTGAGCGGCGATGAGCTGCTCCTGCTCGTTGAGCTCGCTGGCAATTTGGCGCAGCACATAGCTCGCCAGGTCTTCCGGTTGTGAAGCATTGAAATCTTCAGGGATCTCTTCGCCACTGCGCGTGCCACGGCCATAGCCGTCTTCCGGCGGGGCAATGAACACGACGGGCTCATCGCCCTTGGCGGTATCGGTGGCGGCGCAGGCGCCGCAGTAGGCGCCGGGACGCAGCAGCCGGCCGCAGCCCGGGCAGTGGCGTCCCTCGAGCAGCTCCAGGGCGGGGTTTGCGGCCAGCGCCGATTCGATCTTCTGGTTCAATTCTTGCAAGTTAAGCCCCAACAGGCTCATGGTTTGAGCCAGGTGGGCGGTAGCTTGCGGGCGCTGGGACGGACCCTGGCGCAGAATAGGAGTGAAGGCCATTTTTGAGCTCCTGAAGCGAGTGGATTATAGATACGCACCCCTAAAGATGCAAGTTCTGTGCCAGGCGAGTTTGGACCAGGCAAGCAGATATCGTCATTCCGAAGCGGCAGAGCCGCAAGGAATCCTTTAGGGCATTCGAAATTCAGCTTGGTGTATCTTGCCCTAAAGGATTCCTCCTCGCCCTTAATGCTGGCTCGTCGGAATGACTTTGCAGACAGATAGAGCGAGAATGATGGGGTTGATTGCTTTTGATAAAATTGTTGCAATGACCCCCAAACCTGATCTCATCGTCGTTGGCGGCGGGCTGGCCGGTAGCGAAGCCGCCTGGCAGGCTGCCCAAGCGGGCTTGCGCGTAGCCTTGTATGAAATGCGCCCCTCGGTACCTACGGGGGCGCACGTCAGCCTGCACCTGGCGGAGCTGGTGTGCTCCAACTCGCTCGGCTCTGACCTGCCAGACCGCGCCGGTGGCCTGCTCAAGAATGAGCTGCGCCGCATGGGCAGCCTGCTGATCGAGGTGGCGCAGGAGACGGCGCTGCCGGCGGGTGGGGCGCTGGCGGTGGACCGTGACGGCTTTGCCGCGGCGGTGACCCAGCGCATCCAGGCGCACCCCAACATCACCCTGCTGCGCGAGGAAATGCCGCAGGTGCCGGATGGGCTCACCATCATCGCCTCCGGCCCGCTCACATCTTCTAGCTTGTCGCAATCCATCGCCAAATTAAGCGGCGAGCAGCACTTGTTTTTCTTCGATGCCATCTCGCCCATCATCAGCCTAGAGTCGATTGACATGAGCATTGCCTTCCGCGCCTCGCGCTATGACCGTGGAGAGGAAGAGCAAGGTGATTACATCAACTGTCCGATGACGCGCGAGGAGTACGATGCCTTCCTGGCGGCGCTGTTGGCCGCCGAGCGCATTGAGCTGCGTGAGT
Organism: Anaerolineales bacterium; assembly: GCA_019637755.1. Classification (NCBI taxonomy): domain Bacteria; kingdom Bacillati; phylum Chloroflexota; class Anaerolineae; order Anaerolineales; species Anaerolineales bacterium. The sequence goes on along the minus strand of JAHBVC010000001.1, from coordinate 328,529 downwards.
TTGAGAGCCAATTGCAGACGGATGACGGCGCAGGTGTGCGCACCGGCGCGCACGAATTCTTCGAAGGCTGTTTGCCGGTCGAGATCATCGCCGAGCGCGGCGAGCGTGCCCTGGCCTTCGGCCCGATGCGCCCGGTGGGCCTGCGTGACCCGCGTACCGGAAAACGGCCGCATGCGGTGCTGCAGCTACGCCAGGATAACTTGGCCGGCACGCTCTACAACATGGTCGGCTTCCAGACCAATCTCAAATTCCCTGACCAGAAGCGCGTCTTCCGCATGATCCCGGGCTTACAAAATGCCGTGTTTGAACGCTACGGCCAGATGCACCGCAATACGTTTGTTTCATCACCGCGTCTGCTCGACCCTACGCTGCAATTCCGCACGCGTGAGGATTTGTTCTTCGCCGGGCAGATCACCGGGGTAGAGGGGTATGTCGGCAACATTGCCACTGGCTTGCTGGCTGGACTCAATGCTGCACGCTTGCACGCTGGGCAGCCGTTGCTGCAGTTGCCGCCCACCACGATGCTGGGCGCGTTGTGCCACTATGTGACGCATGCAGACGAAGCAGACTTCCAGCCGATGAAGGCCAACTACGGCATTATGCCTGCGCTAGAAATTACCGGCCGCATGGGCCGCCGTGACCGCGCCAAGGCCTATTCGGCGCGCGCGCTACAAGACCTCGACGAGTATTTGCATGGCCAACTCCAAACTGCCTAAACCCGCTACGCCGCGCCGGCCCGACCCGCGCGCCGTGTTGTTCTTTTTGTTCATCATCGTCTTTGGCGTAGCGCTGACCCTGTACAGCACGCGTGCCCTGAAGGCCACCGCCAATTTCAACGGGCAGAGCGCCTTTGCCCACGCCGAGGCGCAGATGGCCTATGGCCCGCGCACCCCGGGCAGCCAAGCGCATGAGCAAACACGCTCCTATATTGCCGATACGCTGGAGCGCTACGGTTGGACGCCGGAGCAGCCTGATGGCGAGCTACTCGGCCAGCCGGTACATAACATCCTGGCCACCTGGCCGGGCAGCGAAGATGCGCCGTGGATCATTCTCGGCGCGCATTATGACAGCCGCTTCTTTGCAGACCATGACCCTGAACCTGCCAACCACAGCCAGCCGGTGCAGGGCGCCAACGACGGCGCCTCTGGCGTAGCCGTACTGCTGGAGCTGGCGCGCGTGCTGCCGCTGAATAACCCGGATGCCACGGTGACGCTGGCCTTCTTCGATGCCGAGGACAACGGCAGCATCGAGGGTTGGGATTGGATCATGGGCAGCCGCCTGATGGCCGACTCGCTGGCCGAACTGCCCGACGCAGTCATCATCCTCGACATGATCGGCGATGCCGATTTGCAAATCTACCTGGAGCGCAATTCGGATCCGCGCCTGGCCGCCGAGATCTGGGCGCAGGCCGCCGAGCTGGGCTACGCCGACATCTTCATCAACGATCCCAAGCACACCATGCTGGATGACCACACGCCGTTTCTGGCGCGTGAAATTCCCGCGGTAGATATCATCGACTTCGACTATCCCTACTGGCACACCGTGCAAGACACGCTGGACAAGATCTCGCCGCGCAGCCTGGGGGTAGTGGGTGAGGTGGTGCTGGCCTGGGTGCTGGCGCAGTAAGGGCAAGTGGCTCAAACTTCTTAGGCCTTCAAAAGGATAGTAGGATAAAGGGATTGAATCAGGGCTGATGAGGTTTGCTATGAAGCGCTTCCTCTGTTGTTAACGCAGCTTCATCGGCTAGCTTGCACAAGGAGAGGGTGAAACATGATTGAAGCAGGGTTTGTAGCTGAGAACCCGCAGGCTGGTGTTCGGGCTGTGGTTCGTAAGACACAAAAAGAAACCCAAGGGAATGGCTTTCAGATTGAGTATTTTTATCGAGCTCACTCCGGGCAAGACTTGCCTGCCCATTTACATATGTGGTGGGAAGAAAAATTCGAAATTCTTTCGGGATCCTGTACGTATCAACTTGACAGTAAGCAATATGTAGCCAAGGCCGGTGATACGGTGATCTTGCCTGCCAAGAAAGCCCACATTCACCCGTGGAACACTGGTGACGAAGAGCTGCACATGATCCAAACCGATACATTTGAGCACGCCAGCCCTGAAGCGGTGATTGACACGCTCAACACGATTGCTACTCAGTATGGGCTGGCGCGGGATGGCAAGGTGGATGCCAAGGGCAACCCCAGTCCATTGCAATTGGCCGTGTCGATGCAGAGCTTGCTCAAGCACGGCGGCTACCTGGCGGGGCCACCACCAGTGGCGCAGAAAGTACTGTTCGGTTTGCTGGGCGGAATTGGCTACGCTTTAGGCTACCGCTCAAGTTATCCAGAATATCTTAATTCTGTTAGTGGCTAGGCTCGCCTGTCAACTTCCAATTAGCTTCGAAGCTATACACGATTGCACGCCTTGTCATTCCAAATGAGGCCAAAGGCCTCCATGTTGCGGGGTCTCAGGGGATTCCTCGCTTCGCTCGGAATGACAGCTAGTCTCCATGGACCAATCGACCAGTCAACCAAACGACTGAGCAATTGACCGATTAACAGAGATTTTGATTGTCGCGTTCAGAGGTAAACTACGCTCTTATGGAACTTCAACCCGCACATCGCATTGCATCACTTAAACCGTACTTCTTTGCAGACCTTGCCAAGCGTATTGCTGCCCTGCGTGCCAAGGGCACCGACGTGGTGCGCTTGGATATTGGTAGCCCGGATCTGCCGCCGCCGGGCTTCATCCTCGAAGCCATGTTCGAGTCCGCCCAGCGCGCCGACACCCACGGTTACACCCTGGGCATGACGCAGAAGTTCCGCAAGGCGGTATCCGAGTATTACCAGGCGCGCTTCGGCGTGGAGATTGACCCGGCCACTGAGGCCATCGATCTGCTCGGCTCCAAAGAGGGCTTGTTCATCCTCAGCCAGGCCGTGCTCAACCCGGGCGATATTGCCCTGGTGCCAGACCCCAGCTATGCCGTGTACGCCAAGAGCACCGAGATCGCTGGCGGCCAGGTGCACCTCATGCCGCTGCTGGAGGAGAACGCCTTCCTGCCGGACCTCACCGCCATCCCTGCGGATGTGCTGCGCCGCGCCAAGATTCTGTGGCTCAACTATCCCAACAATCCCACCGGCGCCATTGCCGATATTGCCTTCTTCGAGAAGGTGATCGACTTTGCCCACCAGCACAATATTCTGGTGGCGCATGACAATCCATATTGCGATGTAGGCTTCAACGGTTACCGCGCCCCCAGCATCATGCAGGTGCCAGGCGCCAAAGAAGTGGCGGTGGAGTTCAACTCACTCTCCAAGACTTACAACATGGCTGGCTGGCGCGTGGGTATGGCCGTTGGTCACCCGCAGGCGCTCAAATTCATTGAGACTTACAAGAGCCAGCAAGACTCGGCGATTTTTGCGCCGTTGATGGCGGCTGGCGAGATGGCCATGCTGGGTGACCAGACTTGGCTCAACGAACGCAATCGCATTTACCAAGAGCGCCGTGATGCCGTAGTAGACGGCCTGCACCGCGCCGGTTTGCGCGTCGCTCCGCCGCAAGCGGCTCTCTACGTCTGGGCCCCCGTGCCCGCCGGCGAGAACAGTATGGAGTTCTGTGCGGCGATGCTCAACGAATGTGGCGTGAGCACCACCCCGGGCGTGGTCTTTGGCCAGCACGGCGAAGGCTACTTCCGTGTCTCGCTGGTCACCGATGTGGCTCGCTTGCGCGAGGGCGCCGAGCGCATTTCTGACTGGTTGCAAAGAAGGCGCTAATGGCTAAAGGCAAACTGCACAACACCGAGCGCGTACCTGAACGCGCTATTTTGGTGGGCGTGCAGCTGGCCTCTGAGCCTGGGCTGCTCCCACTTGAAGACTCGCTGGATGAGTTGGCCCTGCTGGCAGATACTGCCGGGCTGGAAGTAGCCACGCAGACCTATCAACGCATCAACGCGCCTAATCCCAAAACTCTGATCGGCAAAGGCAAGGTGCAGGAGATCAAGGCCCTGGCCGATGAGCTGGATGCCCAGGTCGTGCTGTTTGACGATGAGTTGCAGCCACGCCACCAGCGCGAGCTGGAAGAAGAGTTTGGCGCTAAGCGCCGCGTCATTGACCGCACCGCCCTCATTCTGGATATCTTTGCCCAGCACGCCAGCACGCACGAAGGTGCGCTGCAAGTGGAGCTGGCGCAGTACGAGTACCGCATGCCGCGCCTGACGCGCGCCTGGACGCACCTGGCGCGCCAATCCGGCGGTGGCGGTGGGCGCTCTGGGGTGGGTGGCGTGGGTCTGCGTGGCCCGGGTGAAACCCAACTGGAATCTGACCGCCGTGAGATCAGCAAGCGTATCTCACGCTTGCGCGACGATTTGGAAAAAGTGCGTGCCCACCGCGGCCGCTACCGTGCCCAACGTAAACGCTCGCGTATTCCTATCATTGCGCTGGTGGGCTACACCAACGCGGGCAAGTCCACCTTGCTCAATGCGCTCACCCAGGCGGATGTGTACGTGGCGGATAAGCTCTTCGCCACGCTTGACCCCACCACGCGCAAAGTGCGTCTGCCCGGTGGCCGCGAGGCGCTCTTTACCGACACGGTAGGCTTCATCCAAAAGCTGCCGCATACGCTGGTGAAGGCTTTTCAAGCTACGCTCGAGGAAGTAAAAGAGGCGGATCTACTCTTGCATGTCTTGGATGTAACCCATCCCAATGTGCATGAGCATGCCGAAGCTGTGATGCAAACACTGGACGAGATTGACGCCCGCCATGTGCCTATGCTGACGGTGCTGAACAAGATTGACCGTTTAGAGGACCCGGCCTGGGCGCAAGAAGCGCTGGCCGAGTTTGAGGGCGCGGTGGCTGTGTCTGCGCTCACCGGCCAAGGTTTAGAAGAGTTGCTGGCTGCGGTGAGCAATAAGCTGTACGAGACGCTGACGCCAGTTGAGGTGACGTTGCCCTATGATCAAGGCGCGCTGATTGCCTTGTTCCACGAACAAGGTCAGGTAGATTTAGTAGAGCACACGCGCAGCGGCGTCAAGCTATGTGGCCGCTTGCCCGGCCGTTTGCTGGCGCGCTACAACGAATACACGAAGGGCAACCGCAAGGCTGCCGCATCTGCATCAAAGGTGGAGTAATGGCCCCAGAACTGTTGAAGAATTTCGCCGCTGAGGTGCACAAACGCACGGTCAGTGAATTGCGGCTGGATGCTACCAATCGCCGCCTGTACAGTACGGATGCCTCGATATACCAGATCGAACCCCTTGGCGTAGCTCTGCCGCGTCATGAAGAAGACCTCGAAGCCATCGTGGAGCTGGCGGCACAATACAACGTGCCCATCCTGCCGCGCGGCTCTGGCACCAGCCTGGCGGGCCAGACCATCGGCCCGGCCATCATTCTGGATTTCACGCGTTACCTCAACCAGGTGCTGGAGATTGACCCCCAACAGCGCACCGCCTGGGTGCAACCCGGCATGGTGCTAAATGCATTCAACAAGGTGGCCAATAGCCACGGCCTGATGTTCGGGCCAGACCCGGCTTCCTCAGACCGGGCCACCTTGGGGGGCATGGCCGGCAACAACTCCACCGGCGCGCATTCCATCAGTTACGGCATGACCTCAGACAATCTCATCGCTGCGGATGTGCTGCTGGCGGATGGTTCACAGGCGCGCCTGGAGCAGATGGCGCTGCAAGAAGCCTTTAACCGCGCTGAGGGCGATACGGTCGAGGGCAGCTTGTACCGCCAGGCGCTCAGTATTCGTGAACAACACGGTGAGCGCATCCGCCAGAGCTGGCCGCGCACCTGGCGGCGTGCCTCCGGCTACAGCCTGAACTATTTGCTGCCCTGGTCGCCCAGCCAACCACCCATGTGGTCGCGGGCTGGGGCGGGGGACGTGTATCCACCGATTGCTGACGGGCACATCAACCTGGCGCCCGCAATCGTTGGCTCTGAAGGAACGCTGGTGGTGCTCAAGCGTATGCTGGTGCGCCTGGTGCCTAAGCCCAAGCGCACCGTGCTAGGCGTGCTGTCATACCCCAGCATCGCTGAGGCCTGTGATGCCGCTCCCGGCCTTCTCAAGCTGGAGCCCTCGGCCATCGAACTTATTCCGCGTGCCATGATCAATCTGGCGCGCAGCGTGCCGGCCTATGCCGATCGTCTAGGCTTTGTCAAAGGCGACCCGGCGGCCATCCTCATCATTGAGTTTGCTGGCGACAGCGAAGATGAGCTGCTCAAGCGACTCGATACTCTTGGCGTGGATGCTGTGCGCGCCATCTCGCAAACGGAGCAAGACAACGTGTGGGGCGTGCGCAAGGTGGGCCTTGGCCTGCTGATGTCGCGCCCCGGCGATGCCAAGCCGCTACCCTTTATTGAAGATGTGGCCGTGCCGGTGGAGAACCTCGGCCAGTTTGTGCGCGCCTTCATGCGCATTCTGGAGGGGTACGGCACCGGCGGCGATTTTTACGCTCACGCTTCGGCGGGCTGCTTGCACGTGCGCCCACTGATCAATCTCAAGACCTTGCGTGGCATTGAGCAGATGCGCGGCATCACGCAAGATGTGATGGCCGCTGCTAAGCAATACAACGGCTCGATGAGCGGCGAGCACGGCGATGGCCTCTCGCACGGCGAGTGGCTGGAAGAAACCTTTGGGCCGGAGATCAATAATGCTTTCCGTGACCTCAAGCGCGCCGCGGACCCCAGCTCGCGCCTCAACCCGGGCAAAATTCTCGAGCCGCAGCCGATGCATCTCAACTTGCGCTACGGCACAGAGTACACATCAGACCCGTGGCTGCCCATACTCGATTTTTCGAGCCAAGGTGGGCTGGGCGGCGCCATCGAGATGTGCAACGGCGCGGGCGTGTGCCGCAAAGACGGCGGCGTAATGTGCCCATCGTTCCAAGCCACGCGTGAAGAAGAACACAGCACACGCGGCCGCGGCAACCTGCTACGCGCCATGATCTCGACGGGCATGCCGGGGCAGGGCGCACCCGCTGCCAACGCGCAGAAGGCGGTGCACGCTGCGCTGGACCTGTGCTTGGAGTGCAAGGGCTGCAAAGCCGAATGCCCCTCCGGCGTGGATATGGCCAAGATCAAGTACGACTTCCTGAACGATTATTACAAGACGCACCGCCGCCCGCTGCGTGACTACTTGTTCGGCTACATTGGCGTGCTCGGCAAGCTCGGCCGTGCTGTAGCACCTGTTAGCAACCTGATGTTGCAAAGCGGCATCGGCAAAATGCTGGGGGAGAAGCTCTTTGGCCTCTCGGCCAAGCGCGGGCTGCCCAAGTTTGCCAGCAGCATCAAGCTGCCTTCGGTCTCCGTGGCTGAAGCGGATGTACTCTTCCTGCGTGATCCCTTCATCGAGCTGTTTTACCCCCAGGTCACAGCCGACGCGTTGCGCGTGCTGGCTGCCGCGGGCGTCAAGGCCGCCGTGCTGCCGTTTGAAGGCGCCGGCCGCACGCTGATCTCCAAGGGTCTGCTACCGCAGGCGAAAGACTATGCCGCCAAGGTTGTGCGCTTGATCGAAGCGTGGGACCCTGAGCGCAGGCTGCCTGTCATCGGCATCGAGCCGTCTGAAATCTACACGTTCAAGGACGAGTATCTTGACCTGCTGCCAGGCGCCGAAGGCGTGAGCGCACTGGCCAAGCGCTGCTACATGCTGGATGAGTTCCTGCTGCGCCGCGGAGTAGATGGCTTGCGCGCCGCATTATCCACGCCAGCACAACCATCTGTATTGATGCACGGCCACTGTTACCAGAAGGCGCAGGCGCCCGCCGATGATGGCGTGCCCTCAGGCCAGCAGGCCAGCGCCGCGCTGCTGCGCGAGTTGGGCTACGAGGTCGAGCTGATCAATTCTGGCTGCTGCGGCATGGCCGGCTCCTTTGGCTACGAAGCCGAGCATTACGATCTCTCCATGCAAATTGGCGAGATTGCCGTGTTCCCCGCGGTGCGCAACGCGCCGGCTGGGCAGCATGTCGTGGCAGTGGGCGCCTCGTGCCGCTCGCAAATTGCCAGCGGCACCCAGCGCGAAGCGCTGCATCCAGTTTCGCTGCTCGCCGCCCAACTCAAAAACTAGCTTAGTTGCAGATAAGCCTTTCAGCTAGCCCAAATGGGGCATAACCTGTGCGTGCCTGCTGCCGTTGGCTTGGCTACAGGGGCCATGACCTATCTATGGAGGCTACGATGACAAGGAAAGTGGTACTACTGAGCTTGATCCTGGTAATTGTCTTTGGTGTTTTGCTTGCTGCCTGCGGTTCAATCAGCGCCGGGGGCCAAATCGATCTCACCGGCTCGGATGGCGGTGGCGGCAACTCAGCGGGCGGCTTGGACAGCAACGCCATCATTCTTCTGGTTATTCTTGTTGTTCTGGTCGTCGCCGCGGTGGGGCGGGGCTAGCTAGGCAAACTCGCCGCTGCATCTGTATCCAGTAACCAAGTCAACCCGCCTGAGTGCGGGTTGACTGCTTTTGCGGGCAGGGGGCGCCCCCCGGGGGTGAGCACTTCGCTCACCATGGCGGCTTTGCCCGCGCCGGAGACTAAGAAGGCTACCTTGCGCGCCGAATTGATCAGCGGTAAGGTAAAGGTCAGCCGCCAGCTTTCCAGGCTGCTAACGTAATTTTCGGTCACTGGCACTTCGCCGGTGCGTAGTGCCGCACTGCCAGGGAAGAGCGAGGCGGTGTGCCCGTCAGTACCCAAGCCAAGCAGAATCAGATCAAATATAGGAAACGCGGGCGTGTGGAAGTGTTCTGCAAGCTGCTGGCGATAGTCTTCGGCAGCCTGGGCTGGCGGCAGCTCGCCGCGCATGCGGTGGATGTTGGCCTGTGGAATGGCCACATGGTCGAGCAGGGCCGCTTTGGCGGCGGCGTAGTTGCTCTGCGCGTCATCGGGCGGTACGCAGCGCTCATCGCTCCAAAAGATGTGCACCTGCTGCCAGTCTACGCTGTCACGCAGCGGCGGCGCGGCGAGTTGTGCATAGGCGCTCAGCGGCGTGCTGCCGCCGGAGAGGGCTACATCGAAGCGGCCACGAGTGGCGATGGCTTCTTGGGCGCGGGCGGCGACAAAGCCAGCCGCGCCTGTAGCCAGCTCGCTGGCATTGGCAAAGATCAAGGTTTCCATCTAGCCCCTGCGCTGGTGGCGCACGCCTGCGGCGCCGGCCACGAATAAATCTGTGGTCAATCCTAAAAATAGCCCATGTTCAACAATACCAGCGCGCCCTTCAAGCTGGCGCGCTAAGGTGTGCACGTCTTCAATCGGGCCAAAGTGACAGTCAAGCAGGTAGTTGCCCTGGTCGCTCAGCACGGGCTGTCCATCACGCTGGCGCAGGCGCGGCTCAGCGCCCAGGCTGGTGATGAAGTCTTGCGCCTGGCGGATGGCAAAGGGCAGCACCTCGACGGGCAAGGCGAAATTACGCCCAAGCGCATCGGAAAGTTTGCCCTCATCCACCATGATGACTTCACGCTGGCTGATTTGCGCCACAATCTTTTCGCGTAGCAACGCGCCGCCGCCACCTTTGATGAGGTTGAGCGCCGGGTCTACTTCGTCGGCGCCATCCAGCGTCAGGTCGATGCTAGCATAGTCTTCGATAGTGCCGAGGGGGATGCCCAGGCGCGTGGCTTCGGCTTCGGTGTGCTTGGAGCAAGGGATGCCGGTGATGTCATGCAGCGCGCCTGTTTGCACGCGGGCGGCCAGCGCTTCGAGTGCAAACTGCACCGTGCTACCGTGCCCCAGCCCGACCACCATGCCACTTTCGACCAACTGAACCGCCGCTTCGGCCGCGGCTTGCTTGTACGCGTTTGTGCTCATGCCCAGTCTTTCAAAATGGTGTCCAGCTGCTCAGCCAGATCGCCGGACACCGCAAAGCTGGTTACGCAGCGGCCAGCTGCCCGCAGCGCAGCTGCATCGCCGAGCGCTTGGGCCGCCTTGAGCACGCCAAAGCTCAGGCTGCTGGTGGCGCTGCCGGCCGCATCGGGAATCGGCAAATCCGCCGCGCTGGGCTGGGTCACAAACTGGATGAAGACGCCATGCCCGCCATCGCCTTTATGCAATTGGCCCGTAGAGTGCAAGAAGCGCGGCCCGTAGCCCAGCGTGCTGGCCACCTGTTGCGTGCTGAGAATGTGCCCACGCAGGGCTTGCAACGCCTGGGTCAGGGCTTGGCTGGGTGCGGCATAGGCTTGCAGGGCGATGTAGTCGCCGGGCTTGGCCAGCGCCAGCGCAGCGTGCAAGGCTTCAGCGTTCAGCGGCTGCTGTTCGCCAGAGGGCAGGTTGCCCGTGCGCGTGTACTCGTCCACAAAGGCGCGCCCCTGCACCTTGGCCGATTCGACGTCTGGCTGGTCGTAGGGTTGGATACCGAGCACCTGCCCAGCGACCGCGGTGGCAAACTCCCACAGGAAGTATTGTGCGCCCAGGCTGTATTCATCATCCCAACTAAGCTCAAGGACCGGATGCCTGGCTGATCTCAGTTGCGCTATGAGTTCAGCGGCTTCGCCAGCCTGCTCACCCAGAGTTACAAACACGCGGTCATTGCCGTACTCGTCAAGGCTGCCCAGCGGCTCGGCCACCACGGGCAGGACGCCCTGGCCGTGCTTGCCGGTGCTCTCGGCGATGAGCTGCTCAGCCCAATCTCCAAAGGGTTGCAGGGCGGGGGGCGTAATGAAGGTCAGCTTGTCGCGGCCAGCCTGGGCCAGCACGCCCATGGCAACACCTAGCTGCAAGCCAGGGTTGCTGGCATCTGGCACCTGGCAGCTGGCTGCAGCGCGCTGCGCCTGTGCCAGCAAGCGGCCGAGGTCAATATTGAGCAGCGCCGCGGGTACCAAGCCAAAATGTGACAGTGCCGAATAGCGGCCGCCGATGTTGGCATCCGCCAGGAAGGTGCTGCGGAAGTGATACTGCTCGGCCAGTGTGGCTAGGCTGCTACCGGGGTCAGTGATGGCGATGAAATGGCCGCCAGCGTGCTGACCTACGCTGGCTAGCGCCTGATTATAAAAATACTTGAACAACGAAAGCGTCTCCACTGTGCCGCCGGATTTGGTAGAGACGATGTAAACGGTGTGCGCCGGATCGTAGGCTGTAGCGAACGTGCGGA